>JAAYUS010000195.1 GCA_012517605.1 Bacteroidales bacterium | reverse complement strand
CGAGAAGAGCATTCCCATCTGGCGTTTCCCTTCAACAAGATATTGATTTTCATGGTTTATGAATATCCTGGCGATAAGGTATCCAAGATCATCCAGCCTTGAATATTTGAATGAATCGAAGAGAAAATTGTAAATGTTTATGATGCCTGAATAGGCGTTTAACTTATTCTTCTGGATGTAGGGTGTTTTCCAGGCCGGGTGTTCCCTGTCGAACTGGAATATGTTTGAATGCATGCTGAAAAGAAGGATATCGCCCGCTACCTTCAGTTGGGCATCGAAATTGCTCCTGTCGGTATATTCCATTTTTATCCTGGAATCAACGTTGCCCAGGCTGCCGTTGACATCCTTTGCCATATTCTTGAGAATATCCTTTACAACACCGAACCATTCGAGCGTATTATCATATACCTTTTGTTTCAGAAGGGATTTTTCCCTGAGAGTTCCGATTATGGCTGATTTCTTATCTTCCAGTTCCGACATGATATTATATCTTAATTATATAAAACTCCCCTAAATTAATAATTTAAATCAAATAGTTGAACTGAAAGATCAGTATGATCTGGCAAAGAGCACCCTTCTTCCGGAAGGTTTACCTGAGTAGATGCATTTCCCTTCTTCCGGGGGGGTATCAAAAGGTATGCACCTTATTGTAGCCTTGGTTTCATCCTTTATCTTTTCTTCGGTTTCTGTCGTACCGTCCCAGTGTGCCATGACGAAACCGCCGCGGTTTTCAATGATATCGACGAATTCGCTCCAGTTATCTGTATAATATGTGTTTTCGGTCCTGAACTTCAGTGCTTTCTGGTATATATTAGACTGTATTTCGTCTAAAAGCCTTGAAATATGCGAAGTTATAGAGTCTGCAGCAATGGTTTCCTTTTCAAGAGTGTCCCTCCGGGCAATCTCGGCAGTGCCGTTCTCAATATCGCGTGGTCCGATTGCAATTCTCACAGGTACTCCCTTTAATTCATAGTCCGCAAATTTGAATCCCGGCTTGAGGTTTTCCCTGTCGTCATATTTCACGGTGTATCCTGCCTTTTCAAGTTCTGCCTTTATTGTCTTAACCTTTGATGTTATCATTTCAAGCTGGTCGGCAGTCTTGTAAATAGGAATTATAACCACTTGCAGTGGTGCCAGTTTTGGAGGCAGGACAAGTCCGTTGTTATCGGAATGGGCCATAATCAGAGCCCCTACCATGCGCGTCGACAATCCCCATGATGTTGCCCAGACATAATCAAGTTTTCCGGTCTTGTCGGCAAACTGGACATCAAATGCTTTTGCAAAATTCTGCCCGAGAAAATGGCTGGTTCCGGCCTGAAGTGCTTTCCCGTCCTGCATCAATGCTTCAATTGTATAAGTATCTATAGCGCCGGCAAAACGTTCATTTTCACTCTTATAGCCTTTTATCACAGGAAGGGCCATGAAATTCTCAGCAAAATCGGAGTAAACGTTTATCATCCTTTCCGTTTCTTCAACAGCTTCTTCCCTCGTCGCATGTGCCGTGTGGCCCTCCTGCCACAGGAACTCGGCAGTCCTCAGAAACAGCCTTGTCCTCATTTCCCATCTGACCACATTTGCCCACTGGTTGATGAGAATTGGCAGATCGCGGTACGACTGGATCCAGTTTTTATAAGAATTCCAGATGATTGTCTCGGATGTGGGACGGATTATAAGTTCTTCCTCCAGCTTTGCAGAGGGATCGACAATAATTCCTTTTCCGTTCTCATCATTTTTAAGCCTGTAATGCGTCACAACCGCACATTCCTTTGCAAATCCCTCTACATGTGCGGCTTCTTTGCTGAAAAATGATTTTGGAATGAAAAGGGGAAAATACGCGTTTACATGACCTGTGGCCTTGAACATCCTGTCAAGTTCGGCCTGTATTTTTTCCCAAATGGCATAACCATACGGTTTTATCACCATGCATCCTCTTACTGCTGAATTCTCAGCAAGATCAGCTTTGATAACCAAGTCGTTATACCATTGTGCATAATTCTCATCCCTGTTTGTCAAAAACTTCGCCATCGTTGGTATGATATTTGAAAGTCGGTTATTCAGTTAAATTCGGAGCGTAAAAATAGACAAATACTTGGGAATTAAAAAAAGGCCGGGGCCAAGCCTGGTTGAAAAATAAAATTGTTTCTTTTGCAAAAAACATTAAATTTGCTGAAAACTAAAAACCTGAAATGCAAAAAGATAAATCGGAAATTTTGGTACGGTATTTGATAATTATATGAAGAACGGATGAATGAAAAAAATAAAAAAATGAAAACGTCATATTACATATTCGGACTTGCACTTTTCACACTTGCTTCCTGCTCGTCAGGTCTCTATACGGGAACTGAATATGATGATCTCTACTATCAGAGTTCAGATGTACCGGTAACAAGGGTAAGTACGGGGGTTGACCGGCAGGTTCCTGAAGGAAACCTAAGGTCCGATGCATATTATGATAACATATATGCCAGCGATACCCTTGTATCAGAACAATATTCAGATGCAGTCGATTCAGATGATGCAAGAGCATATGGGAATTATTACAATTATAATTTCTATGATAATTCATATGCAGGAAGGCTGAACAGGTTTTATGGAAACTATTTCAACCCTTACTGGAGGGATCCTTTCTATTACAGCTGGTATCCGTCATTCAGCTTCAATTACTACTACGGCGGATTCCCGTATTCCTATTACGATCCTTTCTATTATGACTTCTACAGTCCTTTCTACTACAGCCCATACTATTACAGTCCGTACTACTACGGATTCGGAGGTATCTACAGCAACTACTACTATGGGGGCATTTTCAACAGGTACTACGGATACTATCCATATTACAGCTATCACAACGATTACGGCTATAATGACGGGACCACATATGGCAGGAGGGAGCGGCCAAGCACCCTTTCGACCAGATGGAGCGGCGGAGGCAGCAGCAGCACTGGCAGCCCCACCGGAGGAGTATCACGCAGAAGTACAGATATTGCAACAGGTTCAACTTTAAGCACTACGTCTGGCACCCAGGGTACTGTTGCAGGTTCAAGAAGAACCACAGCCACCCAGCCGGGATCACAGCAGGTAATTTCCTCCGGAAGGACATCGACCCAGGGAATAAACCGCACAGGAACTGAGAATGTGTCGACCACAGAGTCGAGGCGTGCTGCAGCAACACAGCGTCCGGAATATAATTCCGTTAACAGGACCTACACTCCCAGCTACAACGATCCCAAAATGAGCACCAGGCCTTCGTACAACAATACAAGGGTTAATTCGAATGTGAATCAGTATAACAACAGCAGGGTAAACAGCAATACAGGTACAACCAGGCCGCAGACCTATCAGAGAAGCAGTTCGGGCACCCAGGGCACAGGAAGGAGCAATTCCTCGACCTATAGCCCGTCACAAAGCAGGTCAGGCTCTTCCTACAGCAGCCCTCGCAGCAGTTACTCCGTACCTTCAAGAAGAAGCTCTAGCTCATTCTCTTCTCCTTCAGTCTCTGGTAGCAGATCTTCGTTCAGCAGCGGATCTTCAGGTTCTGTACCCAGAAGCAGCGGATCATTCTCTTCGGGTTCATCGTCCTCAGTCTCATCTTCAAGGAGCTCATCAGGCTCCTCAAGCTCATCATCAGGAGGCAGAAGACACTAGTCTTATATGAAATATTATTAACTATTTTAGGTTCATTCTGATAAGAGTGCAGGTACACTCATAAACAAAAAGTAAAAAATAAATGAAAAGATCAGCAATCATCATACTGTTTATTTCCCTGACAATCGAGGGATTGGTCGCACAGAATGTTGATGATGCCCTCAGGTATTCCCAGACATTCTATATGGGTACGGCACGATTTATGTCGATGGGAGGCGCCTTTACGGCACTCGGCGGCGACATGTCGTCATTCAGCCAGAACCCGGCAGGAATCGGAGTGATGAGATCCTCCGAAATATCCTTCTCACCACAGCTGCTTCATAACAATACAAGCTCTTCATTCCACGGGATCAATAAGGATTACCTTTATAACTTCAATATCGGACAGGCGGGTATTGTAAGCAATCTGATATCGAACAGCGGAACAACCGGGCTATTGAGCCTTAATGTCGGCTATTCTTTCAACAAAACAAACAATCTTAACTCGGCAGTCCGTATCGAAGGGAAAAGCCCGTCGGGTTCCCTTGCCGATTACTGGGCAAATTCAAGCTACGGAACAAGATATACCGACCTCACAGGTGCAGCAGGAATTGCTTATGATGCATGGCTCATCGATACAATTACCGGAAGCGGCCAGACTGCTTATGGTACTGTATTTGATTTCTACGGAGATAATCTTTCATCAGATTACGGCCAGAATGTAAGACGTTATATAAATAATGAAGGATATACCGGCGAGCATGCAATTTCAATAGGAGGAAACTATTCAAACAAAATATTCTTCGGCGCAACCCTCGGGATAAACAGGATCAGATACACCGGTCATTATGAGCATCTTGAAGAAGCCGACTATTATCTTGATTCGGGATTCAAAAACTTCACTTATACCGAGCATTTTGAGAACACCGGAACAGGTGTATCTTTCAAAATCGGAACAATTATCAAACCCACAGAAGAAATCAGAATAGGTTTTGCAATTCATTCCCCCATCTATTATAAGATAGATGAATATTATTACGACAATATAAGCTCCAATTTTACCGATAACAGCCATTATGAGTTCAATAATGATCCGATGCGTTATAATTATGCACTGACGACTCCATTCAGGGCCCTGGCTGGTTTTGCCTACCAGTTCAAAAAGTCAGCAATTTTCAGCATTGATTATGAGTTTGTCGATTACAGCACTGCAAAATTCTCCGAGACGGGCGATAATTACGACTACAGCCTGAAAAACCGCGAGATAAAGAATACGCTGAAACCGGCAAGCAATATACGCGCAGGAGGTGAATACAGGCTCGACAAGTTCTATTTCAGGGGCGGCTACGGTTATTATGGCAAAGCTTTCGAAACCGGAGAACTGAATGATAATATGGACCACAGGACAATCTCCTTCGGAATTGGTTTCAGGGAACAAAACATTAATCTCGATTTCGGGTTTACAAACCTGAAAAGCAAACAGAACTATATTGTTTTTGATCCGCTTGTTTCAAATGCTGCCACCGCAGGGCTTACAAGCAACAGAAACATCTTTTCCTTTACAATGGGATATAAGTTCGGATATTAAGACAGCTTTGATTATAGATAATCAGCAGCTTCCGGACCTGTGTTGAATATCAGGTCGAGGATGCTCAGGCCGGGGACAAAAGAATTATTTCCAAAAACCTGTATATAAGGTTTCGTGCGGATCAATGGTTCTGTCCCCGGCTTTATTTTATACCTGTAGTCATTCTCATCTTCCGACACAGGTGCAAAGGAGGAAGTAAGTGAAACAGGCTTTATAATGTTAATGATCTCCATGCACTTCAGCAGAAGCTCGTTATTCAGGTCAAGCAAAAATTTATGGTTTTTCAACAGCACCGTTTCAAGGTACTCAAAGTAATACTGGAAGTACGGCGACCTGTTGTATGCGGATATTAAAGCCCTGAGATGAACCTGCTGCCATCTTTTTGAATAATCAATGGTGACATCACGGGTTGGTATTTTTATCCTGCCTTCCCTGGAAACAGGAACTGACAGGACCATGACACCTCCTGCGGCAAGTATATTGCACCTGTTCCTGAATGTCTGCCGGGGATAGTTCTCTTCCTGTTCTATAAGCACCTTGTCGGAATTCCTGATCAGGGCAAAATATGAGGCAGGCGGGAAATAGGCGGTTGAAAGAAGTATTTCTCCCGGCATAACGAATATCTCATTTCATCCGGTTTATCATGCTTGCTGAAAACCCTGCTCCGAAACCATTGTCAATATTTACAACAGTTACGCCGGCCGAGCAGCTTGTAAGCATTGCAAGCAAAGCTGAGATACCTCCGAAATTTGCACCATACCCCACACTGGTGGGGACTGCAATAACAGGTTTATCGACAAGACCGCCGACAACGCTCGCCAGCGCTCCCTCCATGCCTGCAATCACTATTATTACCCTGCACTTCTTTATTTCGGGGAGTTTGTCAACGAGGCGGTGGATTCCTGCCACTCCTGCATCATATATCCTGAGCACATCATTACCCAGTAGCTCGGCAGTCACAGCTGCTTCTTCGGCGACAGGCATGTCAGAAGTACCTGCAGTGATGACAGCAATTTTGCCAGGTGCTGCGGGAAGCTTTTTCTTCTGAACGCTTATTATCCTTGCAACCGGGTTGTATTCAGCTTCAGGCACTACCGATTTAACAAGCTCATAAGTCTTTTCGTCGGCACGTGTGCCGATGACATTGTTTTCCCTTGTTACCATCACTTTGAAGATACCGGCGACCTGCTCAGCCGTCTTGCCGGCACAATAGACTATTTCGGGATATCCGGTTCGGATCTCCCTGTGATGATCGATTTTCGCATAACCAAGGTCAGTATACGGGAAGTTCTGCAGTATTTCAAGAGCTTCCTCTACTCCGGTTTTTCCGCTCTTCACGTCATTGAGCAGGTTTTCTATTTCGTTCTTTGTCATAAATTGATGATTTCCTGATCGGAACTTCCTGATCTGTAACCTTCAAGATCCAAAGATACATATCTGAATCCGATTTTTTTAAGATTGTCGATTATATGGTCTTTTTCGGGATTTCGTATTATCTTTTCGAAATATCCGGGAAGGCATTCAATTCTTGCAAGATCGCCATGTATCCTTACCCTGGTTCCCGGGTAGCCTTTTTCAAAAAGGAAACGTTCAGCTTTCTCGATCATTTTTAATGTCGCTTCACTCACTTCCGTATTGTAAGGGATACGTGTAAGGAGACATGCCATTGCAGGTTTGTCCCATATCGAAAGTCCTTCCTTATGAAGCAATTCCCTTATTTCCTTTTTGGTAAGACCTGCCTCAAGAAGAGGACTTTTAATCTCAAGCTCCTTCAGAGCCCTTAATCCGGGACGGTAAGTCCCCGTATCATCAGCATTGGTACCTTCAACGACATATTTGTAACCTTTTGCGGCTGCAAAAGCAATGAGTTCAGTGAACAGTGTCTTCTTGCATATGTAACACCTGTCATGAGGATTGTTCCTTACGGACTCAGGAAAAGTCATGTCAAGCACGTGGTGATTTATCCCGTAAGATCTTGCAAATTCAACAGCTTCTTCAATTTCTGATGCGGGAATATAGGGGGTTCTTATCGTAACGCCAATGAAATCAAGGTTTTTAAGAGAGTTTGCCCTGTGGAGAAGGAACGAACTGTCGACACCGCCTGAAAATGCAACGACAAACGATTTAAGCTCCTTTAATGTGTTATCTAGTTTATCACTTTTGTTTTCTGTCATATCTGATCTTTGTTTAGCGAAAGCAAGCCCATGACATGATTATAGACCTCCTTTACCGGAATGCCCTTTTCAGATGCAATCCTTTTGCAGTCTTCATATTCAGGTTTCACTGAAACAGGAAGGTTTTCATAAAATGACTTTTTTATTGTAATCTCACCATATACGGTACTTATCTTTCCAAACTCCCTCGCAAGAGTCTCCTTTCTGAATTCAAAGATCCTGATGCCCAGCGTTGTAGATTCCTTGAATATTATATCTTTAACAGCATCTTCAATCCCGGTTTCGCAAATGACCTTAAGCACCACACCGGGTCTTCCTTTTTTCATTATTATCTGGGAAAAATATACATCGGAGGCTCCGGCCTTAAATAGTCTTTCGGAGATATGATCATAGAACTCGGGGTTCATGTCATCAATATTCGATTCGATAAGTAGAGCTTTATGGCCTGTTGCTGAATTCGATGCTGTCTCACCCAGCGATACTCGCAGGAGGTTTGGTATGTCGGGGTGCTCCTTGTGTCCCACACCATATCCGGTACGGGTTATTTTTACAGCCTGTGTTGATCCGAATCCTGTTCCCAGGGCTGAAAGAATTGCTGCTCCGGTTGGGGTAGTGGCTTCAAATCCGACACCGCCGGTCCTTACGGGCATACCCTTTACAATTTCTGCAGTGGCGGGAGCCGGAACAGGAAGGTTTCCATGATCACATTTCACAAATCCGCTTCCCAGCTCAATTTCCGATACAAATACCGCATCAGGGTTCAGTGCTGCAAAGCAAATTGCTGCACCTGTTATGTCGACAATGGAATCAATGGCTCCGACTTCATGAAAATGAACCTCTTCGACCGGAATGCCATGGACTTTTGCTTCGGCAACAGCAATTTTTCTGAAAATCTTCATGCTCAGTTCCTTTACATCGCCCCCTAAAGAGGATCCATCAATAATCTTTTCGATATCTGACAGATGCCTGTGGGCATGTTCATGCATTGTCTGTTTTACAGTTACTTTTGTGCCATGTATCCCGTGTTTTTGTGCTTTTTCAACTTTAAGTTCCCATCCTCTGAGATTTAATTTATCAAGTTCACTCTTAAGATATGATTCCTCAATTCCCAGGTCCAGCATTGCGCCAAGATTCATATCTCCGCTTATCCCCGAGAAACAGTCATAACATAGTACTCTCATAGAACTATATATTAAAATATTATAACAACAGAAAGGCTGTAAAGTTAGAATAAGTAAATTAATATGGGATAAAAACAGGAACTGATAGTGATCATGAATTTCAATGGTTGGTGTTTTTATGAAAAAAAAGTAGTACTTTTCGGGACTTTTAGCATAAATTTTTCAAATACAAACTGATTGATCATGAAGAGAAGAGAGTTTTTCAGGACTTCATTCGGAGCCGGAATTGCAGCGGGTGCGGCTTTAAGCCTTGGAGGGTATGACAAGCTCTGGGCTGCCGCTCCGGGAAATGCAAAATACGATATGATCGCAATTATGGGTGGGAATCCTGATGCAATGTTTGACCTTGCTATTCAGGAACTCGGAGGGATGGAGACTTTCGTCAAAAAAGGGCAGAAAGTACTTGTAAAGCCCAATATCGGATGGGATGTAGTGCCGGATCTTGCAGCCAACACCAATCCGTTGCTTGTTAAAAGGATAATTGAGCATTGCTTCAAAGCCGGAGCAAAGGAGGTTTATGTTTTTGATCATACATGCGACAACTGGGTAAATACATACAAAAACTCAGGTATAGAGAAAGTGGCGAAAGCAGCCGGCGCCAAGATGGTTCCGGGGAACAGTGAGAATTACTACCAGCAGATCAGCATACCCGGCGGGGTAAAACTGAAAAGTGCAAAGGTTCATGAGATACTTCTTGATACAGATGTCTTTATAAATGTTCCGATCCTGAAGGATCACAATTCAACAAGAATGACTGCCAGCCTCAAAAATACAATGGGCATTGTATGGGACAGAGGGTACTGGCATTCCAATAATCTTCATCAGTGCATTGCCGATTATGCACTTTTCGAAAGGAAACCGGCCCTTAACGTCATCGATTGCTACAATGTAATGGTTAAGCACGGCCCGCAGGGAGTGTCGAAGGAAGATGTTGTACAGATGAAATCGCAGATTCTGACCACCGACTGGGTGGCAGGTGACACAGCTGCTGCAAAAATGCTTGGCGTTGATCCACAGAAGATCGATTATATTCCTATTGCCCATAAAATGGGTATAGGCAATATGAATCTTGACAATCTGAATATCAAGCGTATCAAAATGTAATTGATAATGACATCTTCTTTTCTGAGGAAATTCCGGATTGCTTTTTCTGCAATCATCTTTATTTGCTTTCTGGCTGTTTTCTGGGACTTCAGATCGCTCATACCTGAAAAATTCATTAACTATCTTCTGTTCCTTCAGTTTGTTCCTTCTGCCATAAAGTATATCGACATAAAGACCATGGCAGCCGGAGGTTTCATCGTCATAATATTGCTTACACTGCTTTCGGGACGAACGTACTGCTCATTTTTATGTCCCCTGGGAATAGGTCAGGATATTAACAGCAGGATCGGAGGAAAAATCAGGAAAAAGTTCAGAAGATACGGTTTCAGACGGCCTCACACAATAGTAAGGTATTCAATACTCGCATTAACGCTGGGAATAGCTGTCTTCTCCGGAGTATATGTTCTTATTCTTCTTGATCCTTACAGCATTTTCGGACGTTTCATGACCTATCTTGGAAAACCTGTAATCCTTGTTATCAACAATTTTCTGGCAAACATTCTTGGACGATTTGATATTTATACCTTAAGTCATGTTGAAATAAAAGGATTTAAACTGATAGCCTATATCGTACCTGTTGTTTTTGCAGTTCTTGTCGGCATCCTTTCTTTCATAAAGGGTCGTCTTTATTGTAACATGATTTGTCCGGTTGGTACCCTGCTGGGCCTGATATCAAAAATATCCCTGTACCGGGTCAAATTCAATGAAAGCAAATGCACAAAATGCGGAAGGTGTTCATTAAGATGCAAATCATCATGTATCGACTTTCTGAATTATGACATTGATGTCAGCCGCTGCGTTGATTGTTTCAACTGTATTGACACATGCCCGGAAAAAGCCCTCTCTTATAGTCTTCTGGGAACAAAAAGCAAAGCACCTGAGGAAACAAAGGCCGACGAAGGCAAGAGAAGGTTTATAAAAGGCTCGCTTCTTATGCTTTTAGGCATATCATCATATGCAAGAGCCCAGGAAAAAACTGTTCCGGTTCCCAGGAAGGAATCTACTGTAAAAGAACCACGAACATCGCCTGTTTGTCCTCCGGGAGCCGGATCAATAGAATTCTTTACACGGAACTGCACAGCATGCTCTCTTTGTATTACGGCATGCCCAAACAAAGTTCTTCAGCCTGCAACCGGGCAGTACGGACTGGCAGGCTTTATGCAGCCGGTAATGGATTATCACAAGAGTTTCTGCACATATAACTGTACAGTCTGCACAGAGATTTGCCCGACAGGCGCCCTTAAGCCGCTGATGCTGGAGGCTAAGAAGCTGACCCAGATCGGGAAGGTAAATTTCATAAAGGACAACTGTATTGTAAAGACAGAAAAGACGGCTTGCGGAGCCTGTTCCGAAGCATGTCCCACAAAGGCCGTATATATGATCCCATACGAAGGGAACCTTGTCATTCCCGAAACCAACCAGGAGATATGCATCGGATGCGGACACTGCGAATTCGCATGTCCGGTTACGCCATACAAGGCTATTTTTGTTGACGGTAATCCTGTTCACCAGGCGGCAAAAAAACCTGAAAACAAGGAATCAGATATCACCACTCCTGTGGAGTTCCCATTCTGAAATTTTTCCTGTCCTGATAAAAAATCAGGGAAACATGATTTTTATCTGCAAGAGGTATTTATAAGCAGTTAATTTTGCTTTAATAATACTTTTATCCTAAATTTAATATTATATGAAACCATCACATATTGAACATATTGGTATCGCTGTTTCGGATCTTGGCAGATCAGTGGAGCTGTACGAAAAGGTTTTCGGCCTAAAATGCTATAATATTGAAGAGGTAACTGATCAGAAAGTGAGAACAGCATTCTTCATGGTCGGGCAGACAAAAATTGAACTCCTTGAGGCAACCTCACCCGAAAGCCCAGTCGCAAAATTCATCGAAAAGAAAGGGGAAGGCATACATCACATTGCATTTGCGGTAACAGGTCTTGAAGATGGCCTGAAACATGCAGACAACCTGGGCATTAAACTTATTGATTCAAATCCCCGAAAAGGCGCAGAGGGACTTGACATTGCGTTCCTTCATCCGGGATCGACTGGAGGAGTTCTGATAGAACTGTGTGAACATAAAACAAAATGACAAACTTATTAAGATGGATAGTCAGGAGAAAGTAAAACAGCTGATTGAACTCAGGGAGAAAGCCCGCCTGGGAGGCGGTCAGCATAAAATTGACGAACAGCATTCAAAAGGAAGGCTCACGGCACGCGAGAGGATAAACATCCTGCTTGATGAAGGCAGCTTTGAGGAATATGACATGTTCGTCACACACAGGACTGAAGACTTTGGCATGAGCAACAAAAAATTCCTTACAGATGGTGTTGTTACAGGTCAGGGTACAATAGACGGCAGGGTAGTTTACGTTTTTGCACAGGACTTTACGATCTTTGGAGGATCGCTTTCTGAAGCTTTTGCCCAGAAGATCTGCAAGATTATGGACCAGGCAATGAAAGTGGGTGCCCCGGTGATAGGAATTAATGACAGCGGAGGGGCAAGAATACAGGAAGGCGTCAGGAGTCTTGCAGGTTATGCAGAAATATTTGAGCGGAACATTCTTGCTTCCGGCGTCATACCCCAGATATCGGCAGTCTTCGGGCCCTGCGCGGGAGGTGCAGTATATAGCCCTGCCCTTACCGATTTCATTATTATGAGCGAGAAAAGCAGTTATATGTTTGTGACTGGCCCAAAAGTCACAAAAACTGTTACAGGCGAGGACATATCAACAGAAAATCTTGGCGGATCGGGTGTGCATGGCACAAAATCGGGAGTTGCACATTTTGTTGTTGATGAAGAAGAACAGGGCCTGCTCCTAATACGCAAGCTTTTAAGCTATCTGCCTCAGAATAATCTTGAAGAGCCTCCTCTTACTGAATGCGATGATCCCATCGACCGTAAGGATGATGAGCTTAACAGCATTATTCCTGAAAACCCGAACCAGCCTTACAACGTAAAGGATATAATATTCAAGATCGTTGATCACAGCGAATTTCTGGAGATCCATGCCGGCTATGCCCGCAATGTCGTGGTGGGATTTGCAAAAATGGGAGGTATGCCTGTCGGCATAGTGGCAAACCAGCCAAATTTCCTTGCAGGTGTTCTCGATATAGATGCTTCGCGCAAAGCGGCCAGGTTCGTAAGATTTTGCGATGCCTTCAATATCCCCATAATAACCCTTGTCGATGTTCCGGGATTCCTTCCGGGAAGCGGACAGGAATATGGAGGCATAATAATCCATGGCGCCAAACTGATGTTTGCCTATGGCGAGGCAACAGTCCCTAAGCTGACTGTTACCCTCAGGAAATCATATGGCGGAGCTCATTGCGTCATGTCGTCAAAACAACTGAGAGGCGACCTTAACTATGCATGGCCATCAGCCGAAATTGCCGTTATGGGTCCTTCAGGTGCAATTGAAATACTCGAAGGAAAAACACTTGCCGAAATTGATGATCCGGAAAGGAAAGCAAAATATATAGCTGAAAAGGAAACAGAATACAAAACAAAATTTGCCAATCCTTATGAGGCGGCAAAATATGGATTTATTGATGACGTAATTGAACCACGAAATACCAGGTTCAGGATAATAAGGGGTCTGAGGACGCTGGCAACAAAAAAGGATCCCGGACCAATGAAAAAACATGCAAACATACCTTTGTAATTCAATCTGTTATGAATCTGTCTTTTTTACAAATGAATGAACCGGGTCCGGCAGATGACAAGCTTATCACTATACTTATCTGGCTGAATATAATTCTGCTTTCAGTAATAATCATTTATTTTATAGTCAAGGTGCTAAGACCCTGGATTCTAAAACGGCCTGGCATTATAAGGAAAGACAGGGAAATTCAGTCTGAACGGCCCGAATATAAGGATGTCGGTGCCGGTGATGCCGATAAAGCCGCAATTGCCGCCGCGCTTTACCTCTATTTCAACGAAATGCATGATGAAGAAAGCGATATAATAACTGTAAAAAGGGTATCAAAAACTTATTCACCATGGAGTTCAAAATTGTACAGCATGAGAAACCTGCGATAAGGAACACGTGATATGAAAAATTTTAAATTTTCGATAGCCGGTAAGAAATACGATGTAAGTGTTCTTTCCCTGAATGGCAACACTGCCAGGATAAAAGTTAACGATGAAGATTATGTTGTTGAAATAGAAAGAGATGTAAAACCAAATAAAACACCGATCGTAGTCAGGTCCACTGTCAAGGAACCTGAGAAGGAAATCGAGAAGAAATCGGGTGGTCCAAAGACGGAAATCAAGTCGCCGCTTCCCGGAATAGTCCTTAAAATTTTTGTAAGGACGGGCGAATATGTTGACAAGAATCAGCGGCTCTTCAGCCTCGAAGCCATGAAAATGGAAAATGAGATCAAAGCCGAAAGGGCAGGAGTGATTGCAGGTATCAGGATTTCCGAAGGACAATCGGTATTGCAGGATGAGGTTATCATGGAAATGGATTAACATTCTGAATTATGAATAACAGGCTTGCTGTCTCGGGAAATTCCGGACCAAAAGTAAGGTCCGACTGCCAGATGGAACTCGAACTGACTGATGATGGAGGTATCGTTTTTGATCTCAAATCCAAAGTCATGTTGCTTTATGGCGAATCAATAAAGAATCAGTGTCTTGAAATCCTTGAATTTTACGGGATCAGGAATGCAATTCTTAAAATAACTGATTCAGGCGCTCTTCCTTTCGTGATCTCTGCCCGTATCGAAGCAGCCGTAAAACAGCTTGTCGATTCGGATAAAGAATTTCTTCCTGAAATTCATGAGGATAACAAATATCCTTCAAAACGCGACAGGTTCAGATTTTCGAGGCTATATGTTCCGGGCAATACTCCAAGCATGATGATAAATGCCGGTTTGCATTCTGCAGATGGTATCATACTCGATCTTGAGGATTCTGTTGCACCTGAAAAGAAAGACGAAGCGCGGATTCTCGTCAGGAATGCCCTCAGACAGATATGCTTTTATGGTGCAGAAAGAATGGTACGTATAAACCAGGGTGAAAGGGGATTGAAAGACCTGGAATATGTAATACCGCATTACGTCAATCTCATCCTTATCCCTAAATGCGAGAGTAAAGAAGAGGTAAAAAGGGTTGAATCAAAAATAAATGAACTCAGGAATCTGTATCATATTGATAATGAAGTTTATCTTATGCCAATAATAGAATCGGCGGCAGGTGTTGAAATGTCGTTTGAAATAGCCCGGTCATCAGATATGATCGTGGCCATTGCCATCGGCCTTGAAGACCTCACTGCCGATCTTGGTGTGACCAGGACAAAGGAAGGGAGTGAAACACTTTATGCCAGGATGCGGATCGTTAATGCTGCCAAGGCTGCTGGAATTCAACCCATCGATTCAGTGTTTTCCGATATAGGCGACATGGAAGCACTTCGGCTGAATGTCCTGTCATCAAAGTCGCTGGGATTTGAAGGAATGGGTTGTATCCATCCCCGTCAGGTGCCTGTTGTAAGACAGGGATTTGCTCCCGGGCCTGAAGAAATTGAAAAGTCAAGAAAGATTGTGCTGGCCTATGACGAGGCCAGACGCAATGGATTGGGTGTGGTTGCCCTTGGCACCAAAATGATCGATCAGCCTGTTGTTGCAAGGGCACAAAGAACTGTTGACCTGGCTGTCAGTCTGGGCCTTATGCCTGGTGACTGGAAGAATGACGTTCCGATTGAAACCGAATGATTAATCAATTAGAAGGCAAATGGCAATTCCGACCACAATAAATGCTGCAGGCAGAGAAGTACCGCTGGAGGTAAACGGCAAGCCTGTAATCCCTTTCAAAGGTGTGGGGAAACATAAACCCTTTGGGAATAAATACGGACCCCCGATTCCCTCGTGCTCTGATTTCCCGGATGACGGCAACAAGGTGGTCCCCACCCTCGAAGAAGCTCTTCTGAGGTGTGGTATCCGCGATGGAATGACTATTTCAACACATCATCACCTCAGGGACGGCGACCTTATCAGCAACAGGATATTTGAGCTGGCATCTGTAATGGGAGTAAAAGACCTTGTGTGGTTCCCTTCCGCATCCTTTCCGTGCAATGATCCCGTTATCAGATATCTTGAAGATGGCACCATAAACAGAATAGAGGGAAGCATGAACGGTCCCCTCGGCAGATTTGTCTCGGAGGGTAAAATGAAAGGAACCGCCGTACTGAGATCACATGGCGGGCGGGTACAGGCCATACAGGACGGGGATGTTAAAATCGACATTGCTGTCCTTGCGGCGCCTTCAGCCGATGCATTCGGAAATGCAAGGGGAACCGGCGGAAAGTCAGCATGCGGGGTGCTTGGATATGCAAAAGCCGATTCAATGTATGCTGACAAAGTCATAGTCGTTACCGACAATCTTGTGGATCTGCCATGCTTTCCTGCCGAAATTGAAGGCAATTATGTTGATTATGTTGTTGTTGTCGACAGGATAGGAATACCCGAGAAGATAGTTTCGGGGACCACTCAGATCACAAAGAGCCCCGACAGACTACTTATAGCAGAGCTTACAGCTTCTTTCCTTGAAAAATCAGGAATACTCAAAGATGGCGTTACCATGCAGGCAGGAGCCGGAGGGACGTCACTTGCCATTGCTGTTTTCGTGCACGGGATACTTAAATCGAAGGGATGGAAATCAAAATTCGGTTTTGGCGGAAGCACAAAATACATGGTTGAAATGCTGGAACAGGGCCAGATGGGATATATTCTTGATGCCCAGGCTTTTGATCTCGATGCTGTTTTATCAGTAAGCAGGAATCCCAATCATATTCCGTATCCTGTTTTTAATGCCTATAATTACCATTCGAAAGGCAACCTTACAACCATGATGGATATTATGATACTTGGCGCGACAGAGGTTGACCTGAATTTCAACGGCAATGTAGTGACTCATTCTGACGGATACCTTTTGCATGGTATAGGCGGGTGGCAGAATTGCCTTCATGCAAGGAATGTGATACTCCCTCTGCCCCTTTTCCGCGACAGGATACCTGTTATAGTTGATGAAGTGACAACATTATGCGGTCCCGGCGAACTTATTGACGTTATAATAACAGAAAGGGGGATTGCGATAAATCCGCGGCGGACAGATCTTATTGAAAGCGTAAGGAACAGCGGCCTTCCGTTAAGAACTATAAAAGAGCTTAAGGATGAAGCTGAGAGAATCTGCGGAAGACCTGCAAAGCCCGTCTTCGATGACAAAATAGTCGCTGCAATTAAATGGGTCGACGGGACAGTTATCGATGTTGTGAGAAAACTAAAGCAATAATATCTCTATATGGAAAGATTCAAGTGTGAAGTATGCGGATTTATTTATGATCCTGCTGAAGGCGATCCCGCCTCTGGAATTGAACCGGGAATTCCGTTCGAAGAACTGCCTTCCGGTTACAAATGTCCGGTCTGCGGAGCAGGAAAGGATGAATTTTTTGTCTACGACTGAAAACCTGAATTTATAGTTTATTCTCTGGCATTCCTGTCGGGAATATGTTTTATAACATCTATCAGGAGTTCCCAGAACATCCCGACAGTCTTGATTTCTATTTTCTCTTCAGGAGTATGTGCTCCCCTGATTGAGGGTCCGAATGAAATCATATCGATGCCCTTGAATTTTTCATAGAATAAACCACATTCAAGTCCTGCATGGATTGCCCTTACCAGAGGATCCTTTCCAAACAGGTTTTTATATGATTTGCGTGTGATTCCCAGTATCTCCGATTTCAGATTGGGTTTCCAGCCGGGATATCCGCTTGAATGTTCCACCTTTGCATTGGCAAGCTTCATGCAACCCTCAACCATTCCGGCGGCATCGTATTTTGATGATTCAACAGAACTCCGTTGCGTTGTGACTATCCTTACAGTCTGATTTCCGGTGAAGTTTACAGAAGCGAGGTTCGTGGATGTCTCAACAAGATCATCCATATCCTTTGACCAGGAAATGACGCCATGCGGGCAGCATGAAAGAAGCTTGATAAGCTTGTTCCTGCTCCTTGTATCCATTACCGATTCGGGAGTCCTGATCTCTTTTATTCTGATTTTCAGGTTTTTTTCGAGATCCCCGAACTCGTCATGGAAGACAGGCTGTAATTCCTTGACAAATTTTTCCAAACTTTCTTTTGTTAATTTATTAACAGTAATTTCTGCAAAAGCCTCCCGGGGTATTGCATTTCTGAGATTTCCGCCGTCAAACCTGCTCAGGCCTATCTCGAACTGTTCGGTAAGGTTCCTTAAAATACGGTTCATCAGCTTCACTGAATTACCGAAACCCTTATGGATCTCATCACCGGAATGGCCGCCCCGAAGTCCTGTTATTGATATCTTATATCCGGTCATCCCTGCCGGTACCGGAGAGCTGCCATATTTCATTTCACCCACAGTGTCTATTCCTCCTGCACAACCAATGAAAAGAATCCCCTCATCTTCCGAATCAAGATTTATCAAAGTCCTTCCTTCGATGAAGTCGGGTTTTATATTGTAAGCGCCTGTCATGCCCGATTCTTCATCAGTTGTGAAAAGACACTCAATTTTTCCTGCTTTAAGATTAGGATCTGTAAGTATGGCAAGCTGTGAGGCTAGGCCTATGCCATCGTCGGCCCCAAGCGTGGTACCGGTTGCCTTTACCCATTCACCTTCAATAAAAGGAATTATGGCATCCCTTTCCCAGTCATGAGGATTATCGGAATCTTTTTCACCAACCATATCCATATGGCTCTGAAGGACAACAGTTTTTTTGTTTTCGAATCCCGGCGATGGGGGCCTGATTATCAAAATGTTCCCTGCAGAATCTTCCTTTGATTCCAGATTATGGTCTGATGCAAATTTCAGAAGATAACTTCTGATTTTCCCTTCGTTTTTGCTTAAACGCGGTATCTTGCAAATCTCTTCAAAAAAAATCCAGATGGGTTCCGGTTTAAGTTCAGCTAAAATGCCCATGCTTGCAGAATTGATCTTATAAAACTCGAAGTTAGTGATTTTATGATATTCAAACGGAGCAATATGGTAAATTTAGGCAATCCCGGTTATTAAAAATTGTTAATTTTACTAATGCTAATACATTGGAAAACTAAAATAAATATTTATGTCACGACCATCAATAGTTGCATTGCCAGGCGACGGTATAGGTAAAACTGTTCTTGAACAGGCCCTCAGGGTGTTAGATGCTTCGGGTTTCAATGCCGATTATGTTTTTGGCGATATAGGATGGGAATTCTGGTGCAGGGAGGGAAATCCCCTGCCTGCCAGGACCCTCGACCTTATCAGAAAACACAAAATTGCCCTTTTCGGAGCTATTACATCAAAACCAAATGAAGAAGCAAAGGCCGAACTTGCACCTGAATTGCAGGGCAAAGGCTATGTATACTCAAGCCCGATAGTCGGTTTAAGGCAGAAGTTCAACCTCGATATATGTGTAAGGCCATGCAGGTCATATAAGGGGAATCCTTTGAATTTCATACGACGGGGAAGGGGAGGAGCCATAGAAGAGCCATTTGTTGATGTTGTGATTTTCAGGCAGAATACCGAATGTCTTTACTCTGGTGTTGAATGGACAAATCCTCCGGAAAATGTCTATAAAGCATTCATGAGTCACCCTAAGTT
>JAAYUS010000194.1 GCA_012517605.1 Bacteroidales bacterium | reverse complement strand
GACGTGGAAGGTATCAAACCAAGCAGTAGTCTCAGACTTGACATTGTAAAAAGGTTTTAAACAACTTGCTAAAGATAAATAAACTTGTATTATAACGTTACGGGCATCTAATTATTTGATAGGAGTGTGAGAAATCGGTAACATAAAGTTTCCGGTTGTGGATTAAAACACTGCTTTCGTGGAACCGGAAAATATTTCTGTAAACTTCAATGAATTTTCTTTTAAAAAAATTTGTCATGTAAAATTTTTCATTTTAACTTTGACCAAACGTTCAGTCAAAAAAACGGATTAAAAATAAAATGAGTGTCAGGAATCATTAACAAAGATATATTAACAACAATTAATGACTTATTTTCAATCATTTTCCCTTTTATCAATGACCCCCTTTCCCGTTTCCCACAAAGGGAAAAAGCTTCATGCGGTGCCCCTTCCCCTGTGCGGGAATCCCGAAATTTCGGGAGGGAAAGAGGGTAATCTTCAAATAGTTTTTCGCTTTAATTATGATTCCGGACACTCATTAAAAATGCAATAGTTAATAATCAGAAGGATATGTCACCGAGAACGCCAAAGCAGTTTCAGGAGATAAGGGAAGAGAAGATGACGCTTATCATGGATGTTGCACTTGAACATTTTGCAAAAGAAGGCTATTTCAGCACTACAATAAATCACATTGCCAGGCATGCGGGGATATCAAAAGGCCTTATGTACAACTATTTCGACAGCAAGGAAGCCCTTCTGAAAGCTATTATCCACAGGTCGGTAAACGAAATCTACAAATATCTCGATATAAACAGGGATGGCTATCTCAATGAGACTGAATTCGAATTCTTTATAAGAAAGATAGATGTCCTGCTGAAGGAAAAGAAATATTTCTTCAGGTTATTGATGCAGCTTCTTATACAAAATGATGTAAAAGACGAATTCCCGAAAGCATTTCCGGAATCTGATTCATTCATACATCCGGGTCATGAACCCGGCGATAATTATTATCCCACGCAGATATTGAAGATGTTCACAGATTATTTCTACAGGAAAAAGGAAGAAAAAGACAGGCCGTATGATCCTGCCGGGGAACTTGAGTTTTTCAAGACAGTCATGCTGGGATATTCTGTCAAGGCTCTTTTTTCTGCAGACAAAAAGGATGATACTGAAGTAAAAGAGATTGATAAGATTATAGAGTTATTTAAATAAGGCACCCGATGAAAAGCGGATTTGCATCATTTCTTTCAATTTTAGCCCTGGCGCTGTTATCAAATGGCGCTGCCGGACAGACTCTGACAGCCACCGACATTGTCAGAAAAGCCGATGAGAAATTCAATGGCGAGAAGAGCAGCTACAGTGTGATGTCGATGACTATTGTGAGGCCCTCGTGGCAGCGTACGATAGAAATAAAAAGCTGGAGCCTGGGGCGCGACTATGCGCTTGCCCTCATCACATCTCCGGCCAAAGAAGCAGGCCAGACCTTCCTGAAAAGGAATTCCGAGATGTGGAGCTGGAATCCTGCGATTAACAGGCTTATAAAGCTTCCTCCCTCAATGATGTCGCAGGGATGGATGGGTTCGGACTATACTAATGATGATATCCTGAGGGAATCATCAGTTGTAAACGATTATTCTCATGAAATTGAAGGCGAGGAGGTGATAGCCGGAAGGTTGTGCTACAAAATAAGAATGAATGCAAAGGAAAACGCATCAATTGTCTGGGGAAAACAGGTAAGGTGGATCGATAAAAAGGAATTCCTTGTCATGAAGGTAGAGTTGTATGATGAAGACGGATATCTTGTAAGAACCGAGACTGGCTCGGATATTAAAACAATGGATGGCAGGACCGTCACGTCAAAGATCCGTCTCGTTCCGCAGGATGAACCTGAAAACAGTACGATTATCGAAATCAAGGAAATAAAATTCAATCTGCCTCTTGAAGAGGGATTCTTCTCCCAGCAGAACATGAAAAGGGTACGCTGATAACAGAAATGACAAGAATGAAAGATGAATTTAAAATAGCATGGAGAAACCTGTGGAG
Organism: Bacteroidales bacterium; assembly: GCA_012517605.1. GTDB lineage: Bacteria > Bacteroidota > Bacteroidia > Bacteroidales > VadinHA17 > LD21. The sequence goes on along the minus strand of JAAYUS010000194.1, from coordinate 638 downwards.
GAACAGGCGCAGGACAATAATTACCGCGGCATCTGTCTTTTTTGCCGTCTTTTTTTCGGTGATAATGCGCTCGTATCAGCTGGGTTCATATGATCATATGATAAACAGCTTCATACAATCGTTTACGGGCTATATTCAGGTACAACATGTTAGATATCTTGATGATCCGATTATTGACAATTCATTTTATTATAATGATTCGATCGTTGCCTCCATCTCGGGAATTAAAAACGTAGTTTCAGCAACTCCTCACATAGAGTCGTTCACCCTGGCGTCAAGCGGGATGCAAACCAAAGGAGTGGCTGTAATTGCAATTGACCCGGTAAAGGAAAAGAACTTCACAGATCCTGAGAACAAGCTGGTAAAATACAGGATCACCCAAAAAGTTCTGGATGCGGTCAGTGCTGATGGCAAAATATCAGGGGAGGCATTCGAAAAGTTGAGAAAAAACACCGGGAGATCCTATTCTTCGGCTGAAAGACTTGAGCTTGAACTCGGACTGAGTGATGTCGAAAAGGAACAGTTCCTTCCCATGATTCTGGAACTCTCAGGGGAAAAGAACGGTTATCTGTCGGAGGATGACGAAGGCATTCTTGTTTCCGACAGGCTGGCAACTTTTCTGAAAGTAGGCATAGGCG
>JAAYUS010000193.1 GCA_012517605.1 Bacteroidales bacterium | reverse complement strand
TTTATGTTACCGACAAGATTATCCTTATTCACAAAATGATCGCATGAAAAAAAGTCACCGTTGCTTTCGACAACAGGAACGCCGCCGCAGTTCTCTTTGAATATGCAGAGTGTATGCTCCTGCCCGAATGCCGTCCTGACAGCCTCTTCAAAAACCTGGATTTTAATCTTTCCTATATCTTTCTCTATCCATTCATCAAAGACCGCTATGAGGAACCTGCCGAATTCATCAGGATCGACAGATGCCCTGCTCACTCCCTTCACTGACCCCGGACGCCTTTCGACGAGAGGCAGAAAAGTAACATACTTTGCCCCAATATCCCTGAAGAAATCATATGTTATAAGCGGGAAAGCTGAATTTGATGAATTCACAACGCACAGGATCTCTGTCGTTATTCCGGCCCGCTGAAGGATTTCATATCCTTTAAGAACCCTTGCAAGCGACGGATTGCCCTCGGCATCCTTTCTGAATGTGTTATGCAGGTCGCCCGGACCATCGATGCTGATCCCAATAATGAACTTCTCTATTTTAAAGAACCAGGCCCAGTCCCAGTCGATCAGTGTGCCATTGGTCTGGATACCATTAAGTACAGTTTTTCCCTGAGGCGTATGTTTCTTCTGAAAGGCAACAGCCTTTCTGTAGAAATCTATTCCGGCAAGCAAAGGCTCACCCCCGTGCCAGGAAAAGAAAATATCCCTTCCTGTTGCAGCCTCAATGTGCTGTATAATATATTTCTCGAGAACCTCGTCGCTCATAAACGGATCAGATCCGCCAGTATGAAGGGATATCTTGTCGAGATAATAGCAATACCTGCACCGAAGGTTGCATCGTGCACCCACAGGTTTCAGAAATATCTGAAATTCACGCTCTTTATTCTGGTTTTCAGTCATTCCATCTTATTATATTGGCGTTACCTCCGGGATTCTGCATCCTGATCCTCCACCCTGTAGGATAATAATTATTTACCCTTTTACCGATATTGTTGCAAAAACCGAGGTTCACCCCATTGTAACTTAATAAAAAGTATCCCTTTGGCACATTTTCAACTCTCAGCGGGTCTTTTCTCAGAAACTCAACGGCCTGGTCATACCCGGCCTCGCATGAATAAAATGCATCATTTCTGAATCCTGCCGATAAAGCCAGGTCGTGTGAAGGCACATAGGAGTTATTTTTTACAGTGCAGATCCTGGTTCCCGGATTGACGATCCTGAGGAATTTCCCAAGCAGGAAGTAATATTCAGGATTACAGGGAACATAAAACATCTCTTCGCCCCATCTTAATATCCTTTCAGGAGGAAATGAAGTCCATTCACCTGCAACAACGAGATCCTGCCTTTTTACTTCATTTTTTAACTTAACGGCTTCGCTGCGTGATCCTGCTGTATTTTCACCTTCCTTTCTCATAACAGAAACAAACAATCCCTCCCCTCTTATCCTTCCGGGATAAAAGCCATAGCCCTTAATGCCTTTGTAATCCACTTCGGTGATGCCTTTGAATGAAGAGATATCCATGCTCAAGGGCTTTGCACCGTGACCGGCTGCAAGCCATTCAACATTTTCCTCGTTCTCAGCCGGGTTGAATGTGCATGTACTGTAAACAAGGATCCCACCTGGTTTGAGCGCCGGCCATACATCGGCGAGTATCCTTTTCTGCCTCTCCGAACATAGAAGCGCAGCAGATTCCGACCATTCGCCGATGGCAACCGGATCCCTGAACATTCCTTCGCCCGAACAGGGGGCATCTACAAGTATCAGGTCAAAAAAGCTTCCGAGCCTGCCAAAGGCCGAAGGATCGCTCTGCGTGACGATTGCATTCGACAATCCCCATTTGGTGACGTTTTCCGACAGCACCGAAGCCCTTGATGCAATTACTTCATTGCTTACAAGCAGATTGTTCCGGCCGATGAGCGATGCCAGATGTGTGCTTTTGCCTCCGGGGGCCCCGCAGAGGTCAAGGACTTTTATATTGTCCGGTTCCGGCAGGTGCTGCCTGAATATCTGCTCTATGAACATTCCGGATGCTTCCTGGGGATAATAGCATCCGGCATGAAAAAGCGGATCGGCAGTGAACGAGGGCCGGCTCTCAAGATAATACCCGCTGCTGCACCATGCCACCTGTTCCGGATTATGCGGGATCCTGTCCCATTTGTTTTTGTTTAACCTTATACTTACCGGCGAAGGTTCCTGAAGGGATCTCAGAAGACCATCAGGATCGAGATAATTCTGGGTCCTGAGCCTTTGTATGAATCCTTCAGGGAACATCCCGTATCTTATTCTGATTTAAGAGGAATCCTGAAAATCGTTATGCTTGCAGGTCCTGCAACAAGATTTTTAGTAGCTTCCGCGACCTCCGGGCCCTGAATTTTCACAACCGGTTCCCTTCCCGGTTCATTTGTCGACATTTCATCGGGTGAGGTTATCCGCCAGATTTCAATCTTATCGCCGGCCCTGCTTCCTGATATCTCAAGCGGAAATCTGACCGTCTCATAAACAGGATTTACAACTGAAAGTGTCAGAGTATCGCCACCTTCAGTGAGTGTCGCTCCTAAATCAAAAGGCCGTGTTTCACCGGATATCTTAACCGGAATTGATCCAAATTTATGCCTGTAAAGCTTCAGTACCTGTCCGGTGGCATCAAAAACAGAATGTGTCGTACTTGTCTTGATACAACCAATTACATTGACAGTCTGGGCATAATTTGCCATATAAATTATATCGGTATTTTTTGAATATTCATTTATTCCGGCGGCAATTCCCATGGCATCCCTGTAGAAATACCTTGTACCCAGTTCACCGTAGATATGAGGCCCGTACCAATAGTTCCATTCATCCATGCATATCCGGATATCCTTGCCCTTCAGGGCTGGTATTGACTGCCTGTATTCCCTGTGTGCAACAGCTTTTTCCCTGATGGCGTCGGGTATCTGTTTAACATGGGTCATAAGTCCTCCTCCATGATAATCCTGCTTGTAAAAATGCTCGCTTATATAGTCCATATTATCAGCGCAGTTCGACAGGATCATCTTGTCCCAGTCGCCAAGATCACCGACTGAGATCAGCTTTATTGAAGGATCGGCCGATCTCATCTTTGAGGCAAACTCATTATTTTTTTTGACAAATTCATCAGTCGACATATGACCGAGCTGCCAGTCGCCATACATCTCATTGCCTATCGACCACCATTTTACCTTCCAGGGCTCAGAATGTCCGTTGGCGCTTCGTAATTTTCCCATCGGTGTATCCTGTGCCCCGTTTGTATATTCCACTTCAGCCCTTGCCTCATCCGAGTTACCGAGACCGGCATTTACAGCGATATACGGTTCAGTGTTAATTATTTCACAGAACCTCATGAATTCATGTATCCCGACGTCGTTGCTTTCTACTCCCATCCATGCAGGATTTTTTCTCGGAGGACGTTTGTCCCTGTCGCCCAGTCCGTCGCGCCAGTTGTAACCGCTCACGAAATTGCCTCCCGGCCAGCGGTAAACTGGTGAATCAAGTTCCTTCAAAAGAGCAATTACATCATTCCTGAATCCTTCAATGTTATCTGAAGGCATAAGTGATATTGTCCCCACCCATAGTTTTCCAGTTCCGAAAGGTTCTATGCTCAGAACTGCATCATGGACGAGGCCTTCCGACCTGAAATTAAGCGGGAAAGTGGTGTAATTGCCGGATAATCCAGTTAATTCTACGGATTCGTTCTTATTATCCCATTTCAGGCTGACAACGGCCTTTGTAATATTACCTGAGGCCTTAAGTACTATCCTTCCGTTATAATCGAGGTTTTCCTTCAGTCCCAGGTTTTCCTGGTACATTATAACCTTAAGATCATCCTGGCATCCGAGAACGGGTGTCTGGCTTCCAGTGAAAGGTTTCGATGTTTCCACCGAAAACAATGAATTCTCACCTGATAGTTTCCATGCCGATTCCCTTGATCCCGGAACATACCAGAATTTCCTGTCCTCGATCATCTCGGCCCAGATGCCACCGTAAATACATCTACCGAGGTGCTCAATAAACTGACCATAAATATATACTGGCATTGGTTCAGATCTCTCAGCGGTATTGACAGTAATGCTTGTGCTTATTTTCTCGGCCGACAGCAGTTCCATCTTCATATTATCAAACCATGCGCTTCCTTTTGCATTGCCGTCGATACCCAGAACACATGAGATCGTTACGCAGTCGTCATTCCCGGTTTCAAATTCATATTTTATCTGGGTCCAGTCGTTGGTCCCGGTAAATCCTGATGATTCATGCTTAATGCCGTCCATCCTGAAACCGGCTCCTTTCCCTTTTTCAGCGACTATGTTTTCGGTTTTCACCCATCCTGTGAACCTGTATCTCGACCATGGTTTAAGAAGCACTTTTGTTGACCATCTGCCATTGGCAAACCTGTCGGCCTTTAAGTAAAGGCTTTTTGTTCCACTTTGTGCAACATTGTCATAAAACTGGACTGCATATCTGGCCCTTGGATCGCTCGACCATCCCTGCACAACGGATCCGTCGGTTATCTCTGCAGAAGGGTTCTGAATGACTCCGTACTGACGAATATGGTCTGCCGGATTTTTTATACTGCAGCCGGCCAGCAGGATCATGAAAGCAAATACGGATTTTTTCATTTCTATGGTTAATCAGGCGTTAAACTTCATTTCTATTTTCATCTTCGGGAATGACGGGATTGCGTGAATACTTCCTCCATAAAAAATAAACAGGGATGCCGAGGAGTACAATTATCAGACCCGGAAATGTATAATCAGGCTTGTAGATGAGCAGGATTATCATAATAAAAGTTGTAACCAGGATATAAAATCCAGGTATGACAGGATAACCGAAGGCTTTGTAGGGCCGTTGGATATCGGGTCTTTTAGCGCGTAAAACAAAGATTGCAAATATCGTAAGGCTGAAGAAGAGAAGAACGGCAAAAATAACATAGTCGAGAAGATTGCTGTATGTTCCTGAAAGACACAGGAGAATTGCCCATACCCCTTGCACTGCTATTGCAAAGCCTGGAACTCCTTTTTTATTTATTTCTGCTACGCGTCTGAAAAAGAGCCCGTCCTTTGCCATGGCATAATAAACCCGCGGCCCTGCCAGTATGAGACCATGGTTGCATCCGAATGTGCTTACCATTACGAATACTGCCATTATTATTGCAGCATAATCGCCGAAGACGACACTCATT
>JAAYUS010000192.1 GCA_012517605.1 Bacteroidales bacterium | reverse complement strand
TAAACGGATTAGCTAAATTATTTTCAGCCCTGAATATTTATTTCAGATAATTTGTTAAGGAAAAGCAAAGGGAAATTTGTTATTATAAGAAAAAATTTTAAATTTACCTAAGGTAAAACATTCTGTATTATTTGCTTGTAAATCAGTAATTCAATTTGGGAAAGGAGGTAAATATGAAAAACAAATCATGGGGATTCATTTTACTTGTGCTTTTTATATCGGCTATTGCCAGGGTACAGGCTCAGGATGAGTCAGAAGTTAAAGACACTCCCTGGTTTTCGGGGATGCCAAATTACACGATCTATGACGGGGAAGAAATAGAATTTGACAGCTATAATTTCTTCAACGGCAAAAATTGTACAACTGTTGAAGGCAGGAAATTCAAAAGGATATATTCATTAAAGGAAGATGCACAGAAATCGAGTGTTATACAGGTAATGCGCAACTATGAGAATGCAATTAAAAGTATGGGAGGAACAGTCATATACGAAGGAATGCCTCAGAATGCAGATTGTGCTGAGAATAATGGGTTAAATATGGTTATAGGCAAAGTCGTTAAAGGAGCTGATGAATTATGGGTGGAAGTGGTAACATTGGGAGGTGATGACTATTACCTCACTATCATCCAAAAAGAGCTGATGAAGCAGGATGTAACTGCCAGTAATATATTTGAGGCTCTAAATCGTGATGGCCATATAGCCCTCTATATAAACTTTGATACCGGAAAAGCAATTATCAGAGATGAATCGAAACCGGTAATCGATCAGATAGTTCAGATGATGAAGACAAATCCGGATCTTAAAATCGGAGTGGAAGGACATACTGATAATGTAGGAACTCCGGCTTCAAACAAGACACTGTCCGAAGCAAGGGCAAAATCGGTTGTATCCGCTATAGTTGCACAGGGAGTTTCTGATGACCGTCTCATCTCCTCAGGATACGGACAGGATAAACCCATAGCCGATAATAATACAGAAGAAGGACGTGCTAAGAACAGGAGGGTGGAACTGGTGAAAAAATAGATTGGGACAGAAGTCAGAAGTCCGAAGACAGAAGTTGAGGAACGAAGTGACAAACCGGGCTGAAGACGAATTCTGCGAAACAAAATCCCGTGAATCGGGAACCGAAGGCCAAAGAAATAAAAAAATGGGGTTGGCAACAGGTATTAGTTAACAATCAATGAAATAATAAAATGAAAAAACTTCTCATCATTGGTTTTATTATCCTTCATGCACTAAAGACCTCTGGTCAGTATATCGATCTTAAGCAACTCAAAGATCTGGGGATAGATATAAATCAGTATCCGCCTCAAGATCTTCTTCAACTCGGCATAGGTAATTGTGATCTGGATATTATTAAATCAGCAATCGCCAAAGGAGCCGATTTAAATAAGCAATTTGAAGGAGCCGGTGTTTCTTCTTTTCCTCTTTGCTCGGCAATAGGAGCAGCATGTGGCGTTATGCTTCCGGCTGATTACAGCATAATAGTAAACCTGATACGTGAAGGTGGCTCTGAAGTATATTCAGGCCGGTCAGTAAGTGATCTGCGACGTGACTATTTGGAGATCATCAGGTATCTTTTACAAAATGGTGCAAAAGCTAATGTTCCGCCAGATTATGATTCGGACAATATTCCTTTACTTCTTGCTGCCAAGAACCGTGATATTGAAATTGTCAGACTGCTTCTGGATTTTAAAGCGGATCCGAATTCACGCGATATGATGGGAAATACGGCGCTTCATGTTCTTGGAATTGCGGTAGCTGTTCCCTTTCAGTATAAGGATGGCCCTGAAATTGCCCTGCTGCTAATATCAAAAGGTGCAAAAATTGTTAAAAATACCGACGGTGAAGGAGGACCAAATGGTGCAACTCCTCTGACATTAACTAAATCCCATCTGAGTATGATTCAGTCACCGGAAGCATCGGACTGGAGAGATCTTCCTTTTTATAATGAACTGGTTAACAGCCTGAAAAGCCTGATTGAGATTTATAGTAAATAGATCAGGAGGCCATTATGAGTCGATCTCATCATACAAAAGATAATTTGTGGTATAATAACAGGCTACTAACTTAACGATAAAAGACAGGCACTCGTTCTTTCTGGCAACGCCTGAGGAAATCATTCACGAACTTCAGCTAAGAGGAGGGGCACAACATATGACAAACAAGTATAATTTTATTATAGTGAGAATGTTTAAGGTTTACTTTTTAATGGCATTCCTGACCTTCCTGTCGGGATATGTCCCGTTAAGTGCTCAGAATCTCAAAATATTTGTCTCCGGGAAATCAAACAGTGAAGCGGCCCGGACAGTTGACAGATACCTGAAGGCCACAATCTTTCATTTACTGAAGGATCAATATCCATGTGCCAGAATGATGACCGATGATGATGTGACTGCACTACTCAGTTGGGCACGTGAACGCGCATTGATGGGGAACCCGGATGAATATGCTATTTCGAATGCTGCGGGCGCATTAGGTGCTCAGTTTGCTGTGTTTATTAATGTCATACAGGTGAACAGCACAATTACAATAACCGCCAGCGGTATGGACGACAGAAGAGGCAAGACGGTCTCAAAACAATCTGCAGTTGCACAAATTGGAGATGAAACTTTGGATGCTGTGGAAGCATTGGCTGAAAAATTAGTTTCAGAATTGATCAGTTCTATGCCGGACTGCTACGTGAACGAATGGGTTGGCACGATCACTTACAGTCGTGTTATCCAGGGTCAAAGTCAGACAAAGGAAGAAGGTTTAACTGCATCGGGAATAACGACAACGGAACTCACGACAAAGTCAGTAGCGGAAGCAAATTTCGAAGTGCGGGGAACAAAAAAACCCGCCAGGGCAACAGTCAAATGGAACGAAGAGACCATTAAGAATGCTATCACAAAGCAGAAACTTACATGTCCGGGTACGACTCTGTTTGAAGAGGGAAAGACAGTGACACGGAACGTGACGGAAGTTGAAAAAACCACGGGAAATGCCGAGGGGAAGGTGGATGCTGTAGCGTCAGTATCGGTTGATGGGAACGAATATACTATTTCATTCACGGTGCCGGAGATTGATGACGGGAGTGGTACACGGGATTGGACTTTGGAGGACAGCGGCGGATGCGGATCATCCTGGAGTGACCATGAAAGCAGTTCCTTCAAATGGACAAGCCCTGAGCTGCATGAAATGGCAAAGGGTAAGATCGATCCCTCGAAGCCTGACGTCCTGACCGGCACTCAGACAATCAATGGAAATTCGTCACTTGCCCCCTCAATGGAGCAGACGACAATCATTACATGGAACCTCAGTTTCAAACGGAATCCCTCGACCAGGAAGTAAGAATAGAACTTTAGATGCCCAGAAGCAATTTATCAGGGTCTGAGAAGTATTTTGTGCAAATCACATCAACTATAGTACTAAAGAAGCCCGATGGTTGCAACTCT
>JAAYUS010000191.1 GCA_012517605.1 Bacteroidales bacterium | reverse complement strand
TATTCCGCTTTCTGGCTTTTGGATCAGGTTTCATGATATTAAGGGATTACAGGTTTAATATTCAGTCTTTTTCATTACCAACAATTGCGACGCTAAGGCTGGCGTAATCGCCAACCTGGTCGCCGAGTCCGGCAGGCACAATCTGGCAGACCGCGCCTGCCGGTTCAAGGGCTTCACGCCGGATTACTTCCATACAGGCTGGTTCAATGAATTGTCTGCAGCGCGCATAAATACTTCCGATGACTATCATTTCAGGATTAAGAACATCGATCAGTACTGCCAGCCCTTTGCCAAGGTATTCACCTGAGATCTCGAATATCTTTATTGCAGTTTTATCGCCGGCCCATGCAGCTTCTGCCACATCTTTAGCTGTTATCCTGTCAACATCGGCAATATCCGGGCAAAATGTAACAGGCTGCCCGAGCGAGAATTTTTCGTACAATATTCTTTTTGCAATAAGGGCGATGCCTGTCCCGCTGCAGAATCCTTCAAAAGAACCTTTTTTGCCATAGGCCTCTGGTCCATCCTCGGCAAGACGAACATGTCCAACCTCACCTGCCAGGTCGTTGGTTCCGGAATAAAGCCTGCCATCGATAATAAGTCCGCCTCCCATGCCGGTGCCGAATGTCAGAAAGACCATGTTTTTAGTGCCCTTTCCGGCACCGTAACTCCATTCAGCAAGTGCACAGGCGTTGGCGTCGTTTTGCAGGTAGACAGGCACTCCCAGCTTCTCTTCAAATAATTTTACAACAGGGATGTTATCCCAACCCGGAAGATTGGGCGGTGATTGAACAATGCCTTTTTTACTGTCGAGCGGACCTCCGCAGCTTATGCCTGCGGCCTTTAATTTCGTCCGGCCCAGGGCATTCGCAATTTCCTCAGCATTTTGGAGGAGCATGTTGATTGCATGATACGGTCCCTTTTCAGTTTGGGTAGGGAAAGAGACTTTCTTGAGTATTTCCATGCCTGAAGTGCCTGCTGTCACCGAGCATTTTGTGCCACCTACGTCAATTCCAAGGTAAAAAGGTTTGTTCATAATATTTAAAAAGGTTGTCAGAAACTATATGTTGACAGGATTATGTTATTCTATTTCAGGTTTCTCCAGAATTTCTCCTCTGACTTCCTCAGCTCATTTTTCCTCTTTCTTTCAGCAAAATAATACAACACGACTATTATGATGCCAACAGCAAGAAGTCCTGTGATCAGAAAGCTCATTATCTCAGATATACCTCTGGCGGAAGTAGATGAAGCTGTGCTCCGGAGAATGGGGCTGCCTTTTTCAGCGATGGCCGTTCCCACATTTATATTGAAGATATTCTTTACAAAGAAAAGTGAAAAGAATGCTGTCAGTCCTGAAGCAACAGGTGTAAGAACCCATCCCTTTGCAATATCACCCACAATCCTGAAGTTTATGTTACGCGCTCCTTTGTAAAGCCCTATACCGATAATACTGCCGATTATTACCTGGGTGCTGGAAACCGGGACCATCGGGAATGGGGGCAGGCCGGTTCTTTCTATAAAGGATGAGAATGCTGACGATGAGAAAATAAACAGGACAAATGCCTGAGCCAGAACAACCACCAGGGCGGCATCTGACGACAGCTCCATTATCTGGTTCCCAACTACCTCCATTACCCTGTTTGAATATGTGAGGATGCCAGCTGCTATGGCTATTCCTCCAAGAAGAAAGAGCTGCTGTGATGATGACAGTGTGATAATTCCCAGATCGAGATCATTGAGGTTGAAAGCCGGAACAAAAACACCCATCACATTGGCGATGTTGTTTGCACCAAGGCTGTATGCCCCGAATGCTCCTACAATGACAAGACCCGTGCGGACATACGATTCAAAGCGAATTAAATGGATTGAAGAGTGTTTCTTTAAAGCTTTCAGAATGATATAAAGGATAACAGCAAATAAGGCACCCAGCAGAGGTCCGCTTATCCATGTGGATATTATCTCTGTAAGTGTCTTTATGTTGGTCTGGTTCCCTGTAAATATGTTCCATCCGACAATTGCACCAACTATTGCCTGAGTCGTGGATACCGGCAGGGAGAACTTAGTCATGAGGTAAACAGTGACACCGGCAGCAAGCGCAACAGTGAACGAACCTCCTATGGCATTGACAGCCCCAAGCTTTCCGAGTGTGACAGAGGCTCCCGATCCCTGCAGAACAGCGCCGATTATGACGAAGACAGAGGCAATTATTGCTGCCTTCCTGAAGCTTATCATCCTTGAGCCTACAGCAGAACCGAATATGTTTGAGGCATCGTTTGCCCCGAGTGACCACCCGAGAAAAAGTCCGCTGGTCAGGAAAAGAAGGATCATTACATTAAAATCTTAATAGCCATTATTGAAAGAAGGTCAGCAGCCTTCTGGGCATTATCCGATATCTTTTCTATATGGTTTATTATATATCTGAGATGTGATTTCCGGGCAAGGTCGAGATCATTCATTTCCTGAAAAATTACACGCCTCGTCTCCCTCGACACTTTATCAGTCTCGCTCTCAAAATAATAAACCTTAAGAAGTTTCTCCCTGACGGTATAAGGTGATTTGAAATAAGCCCTTGCGGCAGGTATAAGTTCCTCCCCTGCAGATATTGATGATTCGGTTATGCTGATGAAATTATGATTTAGCGAAGCCGGTATGTCGGGAGTTTCGATCCTGAATTCGTTTAATGTCGATTTGATTGTATCTATTATCTCATCAAGTACGTCGATCAGTGAGCTTACCTCACCGCGGTGCTGAGGAAGAATCGAATTTGTGATCATCTCATTTTCAATTGAACGCTGAAGCCTGTCGGCATTGCTTTCAAGCTGTTCAACTTTCCGGATATGCCTTTCAAAGGCATCCATATCCTTATCAAGGTACGATTTGATACCTTCCCTGAAAACCAGCAAACCCAGATCGATATTATCAAAGAATTCATCAATTTTCAGGATCAGGTTTTTGGTTGTCCGGGTGAATAATGCCATTTCAATATGCTTTTAAACAAATATAATTTATCATGGTCAGAATTCAATGATCTTTTCGATTTTATAACCTCTCAGATACTGTCTGAGGATCGACTGTATATCATTGTTGTCGGATGAGGCACGGATACAGTCGTGGACTGCATTAAGCCCGAATCCCATGTCGTTAATGTTGAAGTAACCGTAACCTGAATATTTTCCATTCATGATTTTTATGGCGCTTCTTTCATCAGGATCCCTTCCTTTGTCTATTATGAAAAAATTCTTCTGCGCAAATACAAATTCACCAAGGGCTTTTCTGGCCCTCTCATTATATGATTCAGGTGTTTCCCTGCCGCAGCAGGCCCCTTTGCACAGGCTGACATGAAAATGAAAGCAGGGCCCCGTGGTCTCATATAAGCCGCATAATTTCTGGCAGAGATCATATTTTTCCACTAGCGATTCAAGTGTCGATTTTGCCCTTTCCCTGCCGGTGAAAACAGCGACAGGATTATCATCACAGTCTATTGTTCCGAATCTGAAGCTTATGTATCCTTTACTGTCAGTGGAACAGAAAATACCCCAGCGCGAACCTGTTCTACGCTGTGCCCTGTTATAAACAGGTTTGTTCCTTTTTATCTCTGACGATTCCTTAAGAAGTGCAACAAGCTCGCTTCCGGTTACCTCCCAGTCAATATAGGCTATCTGGTCGCGCATTTCCATCGAGCGGTTGGTGGTATTGTTCGAAAGATGGGTCCTGATCCTTTGCTGAAGGTTCCGGCTTTTGCCTACGTAAATCAGGTCGTGGTTTTCATTGTAGAAATAATAGATGCCGGGATCTTCAGGTATTGTTTCTATACTTGTGATATCCAGCTTAGGATTCAGTTTGGATAGTTTTGTGTTCCTTATCAGGCCTGAATATTCGCCATGGATTTCCCTGTCTCTCTGCAGGAGGATTTCAAAAAGACTGACAGTGGCAAGGGCATCGCCGGCGGCCCTGTGGCGCCCGTTTATTGTTATTCCAAGGTCGCGGCAGATATTGCCGAGGCTGTATGACCTGTGTCCCGGGATGAGCTTTCTCCCCAGTGTTACCGTGTCAAGAATATTTCTCCTGTAGTTGTATCCCAGCGATTTGAATTCCTGGCGTATGAATGAATAGTCGAATCTGGCATTATGGGCGACGAAAGTCCTGCCTTCAGTGAATTCAATGATTTGTTTTGCCACTTCGTAAAACTTCGGGGCATCTTCAACCATCTCATTTGATATACCTGTGAGGTTTGTAATATAATAAGGTATGTTTCTTTCAGGATTGATAAGAGTAACAAATTCACCTGTGATCTTTTCACCGTCATGCTGAAAGACAGCAACCTCGGTTATTTTTTCAATAAGTGAACTGCCGCCTGTGGTCTCAATATCGACGATCGCATACATTAATTTATACGACTGTTTCTTTCATGACTGCTAATATATGCAGAATTGCAGCCCGATAACCTTATTGTTGCTATTTTTGTAAATAAATACCTACTGAAATGAATGAATGCTACGGCAGGAAATTCGTGCTTAACGGACAGATCCAGCCTTCTGAGATCTTCGATAATTCCCTTGTCTATGATGGTGATTCCATTTATGAAGTCATAAGGATGATAAAGGGAACCCCTGTATTCTTTCATGACCATATGGAGAGGCTGGAATCAAGCGCAAAGCTTCAGCGGAAAAAGATGCTTGCTGACGAGGCTGTGCTCAGGCGTGACGTTTTAAATCTTGTAAAAACGGAAAAGAAAAAAGATATCAATCTCAAAATAGTCTTTAACTATAACAGGGATTCTTTCAATTACCTTGTTTATTTTATTGAGCCGATTTATCCTTCTGATGAGCAATACCGGAAAGGTGTCAGGGGGATTCTGTTTTATGCAGAACGAAAGAACCCTGAATCAAAAGTAATCAATCACAAGCTGCGCTCATCAATTTATCATAAACTGATCCTTGAAGGAGGGTATGAAGCACTTCTTGTTAACGAGCAAAACTGTATAACAGAAGGAAGCAGATCGAATATTTTCTTTCTTAAAGGTGACAGTCTTGTGACAGCCCCCGATGATAAAATACTAAGTGGAATAACAAGAAAATATATAATAGAAATCTGCAGGGATATCAATATCCGCATTGATTACAGATGCGTTCCCGCTGATTCACTGAAAAATTATGATGCGGTTTTCATGACTGGAACTTCACCGATGGTCCTGCAGTTCTGCTGCATAAATGATGTTAACTTCAAAGTGCCGGTGCCTCTTATCGAAAAACTGCGAACACTATATGTCGAAAAAGCAATGGACAGTGTTCTGAAGTTTACAGAAGGAAGGTAGGATCATATGGAAGTTATTTTATTATCTTTGACCCACAAAAAAATCAGATATGCCAAGCATCCGAAAATTAAAAAAAGACATTGACCTCCTTGTTTTTGAGGTGATCTCCGATTGTTTTACATTTGGTGCTCTTCATCCCGACAACCAGGCTGAGGAGGTTTCAGGCATTATCTCCGATGCAGTGACATTAAGGAATGATCTGATTCACAGGGTGAACAATCCGGCAGGCAGCGGTGACCCAAAGGCTGTCAGATCACATTTCAGGCTTATTGAAAAGGACCTTTTTGTCGAAACAGACAAGCTTTGTTCGCGGCTCAGTGACCTGCACGGGAAGGGAAAGTAAAATATCTGTAAACAAGGCTTCCGCAGCTTGTGCATTTCCCGTCGGCAGAGAGATTCAACAGCTTTGTGGCATACCCGCTTCTTTTTGTGACAATGGTTCCGCAGGAACTGCAAAAGGTATCCTGTCCTCTGATGCCGGCCACATTTCCGAGATAAACATTTGTCAGGTATCTTTTTGCTGTTTCATATAATTCTTCCAGCTTGTCCTGTGTGGTTGGAGGATCATTCCTTTTATATACAGGATAATATCTGCTGAGATGCAGGGGCGTTTCCTCCCCAATTTCACCGGCAATCCATCTGCACTCATTTTCCATCTCGGCTGCGGAATCATTTTTCCCGGGAATTATTAAAGTTGTGATCTCAAGATGCTTTCCGGCCATGGCGATCTGCTTCAGAGATTCCCTGACGGGTTCAATCTCTGCTCCTGTCAGTTTTTTGTAAAAGCTGTCACTGAAGGCCTTGAGATCTACATTTAATGCATCTATAACCTGAAGAAGCTCATTCAGCGGATCCCTGTTGACGAATCCGTTGGTAACCATTACAGTGAACATTCCCCTTTCTTTGATTTTAATTGCAGCATCCATAACGAATTCAAACCAAATCACAGGTTCATTGTAGGTAAATGCGAGTCCTACATTCCTGTACGATGCTGCAGCCTCAGATGCAAGCTTTCCCGGATCCGTGTCAGGAACCATTTTACCCGGAAATCCCTGAGAGATATGCCAGTTCTGGCAGAAATCGCATTTCATGTTGCATCCGTATGAACCCACAGAAAGGATGGAATGGCCAGGGAAGAAATGATAGAGAGGTTTCTTTTCAACAGGATCCGATGAACAGCCGGATATAACCCCGTAGGTGATGAGCTCAATCTTTTCACCTGTGTTTTTCCTTGCTCCGCAGATCCCTGTTTTACCCGGAGCGATCTTGCAGAAATGAGGACAGAGCCGGCATTCTATGTATCTGTCATACTTAAGGAAAAGAGGTCTCACATTCATACTGTTTAGCGTATATAAAATTACTTTAAATAAGGATAAGCAATGAAAATTTTGTTACTTTTATAATTGACATGATAATCATAAAACTTCCTGAGATGAAAAGGATTCCTTTATTAAATGTGTTTTGTACACTTTATTCAGACATTTCCACGTCTGTGAATTTCAGCGATTAAATTTTAAAATAATTGATATGGTTTTAGTACAAGGTGAATTGATGAGATCGGAATTCAGACGTATCCTGATCAGGAATGGATTTACTGAGGAAAAAGCCGACATCTGTGCCGGAATTTTCATGATGAACACACTTGACGGCATCTCATCGCATGGAGTAAATCGCTTTCCCAGATTCGTCGAGTATATAACCAAAGGGATCGTAAATCCAGATGCAGAACCTTCACTCATAAGTAGTTCAGCGGCGGTGGAACACTGGGATGGCAACCTTGGTCCCGGACCACTGAATGCACTCAAGGCAACTCAAAGGGCAACGGAACTTGCCTCACTTCATGGCATAGGTATGGTGACCCTCAGGCATACGAATCACTGGATGAGAGGAGGAACATACGGATGGAATGCGGCAGGAAAGGGATTTGCCTTCCTGGGCTGGACAAATACCATGGCAAATATGCCGGCATGGGGAGCTAAAGATTGCCGGATCGGTAACAATCCTCTCGTTTTTGCCATGCCCTTCAGGGAAGAAGCCATAGTACTTGATTTTGCCATGTCGCAGTATTCATACGGCAAGCTTGAGGTATATAAACTGGCAGGGGAAAAGCTTCCCTATCCGGGCGGATTTGACTCACATGGTAATCTCACTGATGACCCCTCGGAGATCCTTCTGACCTGGAGAGCGCTGCCAATAGGCTACTGGAAGGGATCAGGCCTTTCCCTCATGCTCGACATCTTTGCCGCATCATTATCCGGAGGTCTTTCAACCAGTGAAATATCGCAAAAGGATGCGGAATGTTCCCTGTCACAGGTGTTTATTGCCATAAGCATGAAAAGCCTGCCCGTGGGAAGGGACTTTCAGGAAACAATAAACAATATCATCACTGACCTTAAGAAGTCTGATCCTGTAGTACCAGGCAATGAACCCAGATATCCCGGAGAAAATACAGTCAGATTGAGAAACAAGAATCTCAGTGAAGGGATTCCGGTGAATGAAGAAGTTTGGGATTACATTCTTTCCCTGTAAGAAGGTCAGAGCTCTTCCTTCCTGATCTCTGATTCTATATTGTTCCTTGCGCAGAAGTCTTCGATGCTTTGCCTTACAGGATTTATTATGTCAGGATAGGTTGTACCGAACCTTAACTTATCTTTCTTCCCCGATTTCATAAAGAAAACAACACTGAGAGGGTATATTTCCGTTTTTGCGATTTCCGTCACATGCAACTCCCTGACAGGAAGAACCGAATTTCTTTTCAACCTGATCTTGTCTTCACCGATTTCAATGAATTTGTCGCCCTTCCCCAGGCCTGAATTGATCTGGAAGTATCCAAATCCAAGAAGAAAGATAATTGTCAGCCAGAGCGATCTGTTTGCATCAAAGGAACTGAAATTTGTTATAAGCCAGCCTAAGGCGATTACAATACAGAGAATCCCAAGTACGAGCTGGAATATCCTTGTAAGCCTGTTGCTTTTGCCGACCTCAAGTGAAAAGTAATTTCCATTCATTTATCCTGTCGAATTATAATATTATTAATTTTATGGAATCATAAAATTTTTATTCTACAAATTTACTTAAATACTTACTTCCTCTAAAACTGTTCTATGAAAAGAAATTATTATCTGATCTCACTGATCTTCCTGATTTTCTTTGCAATTTCATTTCTGACAAACATTCTCGGGTCAATAAATCCGAATGTCAGCGACAGTTATTCACTTACCGGGACAATGACGGGGATGCTTCCGTTTTCCTTTTTCATTGCGTACGGGCTTATGTCGATCCCTGCCGGAATGATTATTCAAAAATACCAGGAGAAGAGGAGTCTTACAGTCGCCTGGATATTATCATTCGGAGGCGCTTTGCTTTTTTCACTTTTCCCTGTATTCCCGGTTTTTCTTTTTTCACTTTTTATGATAGGATGCGGAATGGCTATAATGCAGGTTGCAATATATCCGCTGCTGAGGGTGGCAGGTGGGGAGGAGCATTTTGCCTTTAACTCTGTAATTGCCCAGCTTGTATTCGGAGCTGCCTCATTTCTGAGTCCGTTCGTCTATTCCTATCTTGTCCTTGGCCTTGGAAACATGGCAGCTACAAATGATAAACTGATAAAATTCGTATCAACAATGACACCTCCGGACCTTCCATGGGTTTCCATATACCTGCTGTTTACACTTATCAGCCTTCTGATGGTCCTGATAATTGTTACAACAAGGTTTCCAAAAGTTGAGCTTAAAGCCGAAGAAGTTGTCGGAGCATGGAAAACACATGTGGAACTGTTCAAACAGAAAAAGGTAATCGCATTTTTCTTCGGAATATTCTGTTACGTAGGAACAGAACAGGGTATTGCAAACTGGATATCTGAATTTCTGAGGACATACCATGGCCTAACGCCTGAAATTGAAGGTGCCCGCACGGTAGGACTGTTCTGGGGTATGATGACAGTGGGATGTTTTCTAGGCCTGGCTCTGCTTAAAGTTATTGACAGCAAGATCGTTCTCAGGATATTCACTCTTGCCGGCCTTATCATTCTGACATTTACACTTTTCGGCGGCGCCGGATTTGCCCTTTTCGGATTTCCTGC
>JAAYUS010000190.1 GCA_012517605.1 Bacteroidales bacterium | reverse complement strand
ATTTTTCTGGTTCTGCCTCTTATCCTGCTGGTTGATTATGTTCTGATGGCAATTCTGGGTTGCACTACCTGTCTTTTCGGTTTTGGCAATGAATTCTATTGCGGACCTTTTTGCCTTATAGGGAAAATTATCTTAGCTTTATCTGCCTTGTTTTTCGGATATCTTCTTTACCCGGAAATCAGGGATCTGATAAAATCAAGGAAAGATGTCAAGACCCCAGAAATCGCGCAGGATAAATAATCCGCCAAAAATGAAGGGATTCCGTCCTTTTGGAATGCCTTCGTGCATACGGGAATCGGTGAGCCTGAAATTTGAAGAATATGAGAGTATAAGGCTCGTAAATTATGAAATGCTGCCACAGGATGAGGCTGCAAAACAAATGAACGTATCACGGCCAACATTTACAAGGATCTATAATAGCGCACTGAAGATGATCGCCAAATCCTTTGTTGAAGGTAAAGCCATTGAAATAGAGGGAGGCAATTATCATCTCGAAGATGACTGGTACCGATGCAAAAAATGCTACAAGCTGATCCAGGGAATGGAAAATCACACAAAGTGCAAGGATTGCACAGCCTATGGTGAAAGTGAGCTTATCAAACTGAATTAATATTTAAAGGTATTTTGACCTTTTTTTATTTATCAGGTTTCCCTGTTAAGTTTTTTTATATTAGCCATTAGCTGATCTTTGAGAATGATCTTTTTATGGAGGAATTTGAAATAATAAGTGATATTCTTAAGGGAGATAAAGAGAAATTCAGATTCATTGTCGAAAAATACCAGCAGATGGTCTTCCGCACATGTATGGGTTTCGTACATGATAAGGATGATGCTGACGACCTGACCCAGGAAGTTTTTATTAAGGCTTACCAGTCATTGCCAAAATTTAAAATGGAATCGGCATTTTCAACCTGGCTGTACAGGATTTCAGTAAATGCATCTTTGAATAAAATCAGGAAAACCTCAGGAAGATCTTTTTTTCAGCGGCTCGGATCAGTGTTCAGCGGAGAAGATAAAAATGATCCCCTTTTTTCAGCTTCCGATATGGAAGATCCTGAAAACATACTAATCAGGCAGGAACATTTCCATTGGCTGCAAAAAGCTCTTGACAGCCTGCCCGGGAAACAGCGGACTGCAATTATTTTGAGCAAGTATGACGACCTTCCGCAGAAAGAGATTGCTGAAATAATGGATATTACCGAAGGCGCAGTGGAAGCGCTTTTGCAGCGTGCAAAAAAGAATTTAAGAACAAGGTTATCGGACTCTGACTCCCCCTTCGTTGTGAAATAGAGAAGGGGGCCGGGGGAATGAGTACGTGTAAATACAGAAAACCTAATACATAATATTAATTTCAATTAAATTAAAAAATACCGTAGGAAAAATTAAAGTTTTGTTTCTAACCATAAAAATCAATTAAAAATGAATTGTCAGTTATGTCAGAAAAATCTGGATGCGTATCAGGAAGGCAGACTGCCTTCCGATATGATGACTCAGGTTGAATCACATCTTGAAACTTGTGATTCATGTAAAAGGATCTACAATGCCCAGTTGCTTGCCGGCAGGGTAATCATCACCGAGAAAGAAACAGATGCCAACCCTTTTCTTGTTACAAGGGTAATGGCCATGATTGAAAACATGGAAAATACAGGTCATGAAAAAGAATCCTTAAGAATCAGGTTACTTAGGCCTGCACTTGTCACGGTATCACTTGCCGCAGCTGTCTTTTTTGGAATTATGCTTGGCAATTTATCACGTCCGGCCAGGAACGCTGATAAAATCCCGGTTGAACTTGCCCTTATCAATGACGCTTCCCTGGAATCAGTTGACATTCTTTCAAACGAATAGCTGGTAACCGATGAAGATTGAAAGCAAACAAGCACGGATGATATGGGCGATAGTTGCACTTGCACTTTTGAACCTGACGACTATTGCGACAGTTTTCTACTATCGCAGCAGAAATGTAAAGGAAACAACAAATCAGGAATCAGTCGTCATTCAGCCGGAAAATACTTCAATGAGATTCAGCGGCAGGTATTTCCGCGATCAGCTTAATCTGAGTTCTGAACAGATGGAAAGGTTCAGGGAATTCAATCCACCTTTCAGGCAGCATGTCAGGGATATAAATTTTGAGCTTAGCAGTATCCGCCGGAAAATGCTGGATGAAATGTCATCATCAGGTTGCGATACTGTCAGGCTGAAATCATTATCCGACTCGATAGGGCATTTGCATGCAAATCTTAAGGTACTGACTTACAAATACTATCTCGATTTTAAGAAAATCTGCAATAAAGAACAAAAAGAAAAACTCGACAGTCTGTTCGGGGCCATTTTTGCCACTGACATTCAGGCCGGGCAATCTGGACCACGAGGTCCATACGGAAGGGGTCGCGGCAGACGATTTATAAATTAAACTTTTTTAAACAATTAAATTTTTATGGTTATGAAAACAAAACTTTTTATCACAGGATTGGCTTTTATGGCTTTGGCAACAATTGTTTCAGCACAAAATAACAGTTCTGCACAGGATCAGAAAGCTGTTACTCAGTCAGCCAGGGGTAATTTTATTGATGAGAACAAAAATGGCATTTGTGATTATTATGAAGCAAATGGCCGTTTTAACGGCAACGGACGAAGAATGGGAAATGGTCAGGGGACTCAATCAAGAAGGGAATTAGCTCCTGGACAGGGACGCGGATTAAGGCCGGCTCAGGGCCGCGGAATGGGTCCGGGTAAGGGAATAGGCGCTGCTCCCGGTGGAAGATACTTTGTTGATGAAAACAAGAACGGGATATGCGACCTCAGGGAAACACCGGCAGGTAAATAATACGAGAATATGAAAAGATGGTCAATAAAAAAACACCCCGCAGTAATAATACGGGGTGTTTTTTGTTTGATGTTTTCAGACTTACTTACGTCCTGCCCTTACACCGCTTTTCATCCTCATTGCATTTCTCTGTGAGGCATTCATCCCTGCCGAGCCATTTCTTAATGCCGAACCTGACTGTGCCTTATTCATCTTCTTTACCATGGAGCCCTGACCGGTTTTGTCCTGGGCATTCAGGTGGGTCTGATCATGTATTCTCAACCGGTCCCTTTTCTGGATCTTATCTCCTGTCCCCGTTTGATCCTGGGTATGGAGCCTGTCCCTTTTCCTTGTCATAAGCTGATCTCCGCTCTGGAGCTGAGCCTGAGTCTGAGTCCCGTTTTGAATTTGTGTCTGAACCTGCGACTGTTTACCATTCTGCATCTGATTCTGTGTCTGAGTCTGATTCCCACTCTGGGCAAGCACACCTGCACTTAATAAAAGCGCCATTACTGTTAAAATAATTGTCCTTTTCATTACTTATGATTTTTTGGTTATTAATAATCAACAGAACAAATCTAAGCCCGTGAAAATGAATTTATAATGAAGTTTCAGGGAAGAAAGTAAAAAAAATGAATTTTTTTCAGAAAATCTTAAAGAAACAGCTCAATGTAAAGACAAATCCCCTGGGTCCCTGGAAATATGGATCTGAATAGGCAGGTATGACATATCCGGGCTCTGCCTCGATTGTCATGAAATCTGTATTAAACGATACCGGAAACCCGAATTCAATTTCAATCAGGTCAAAATGATTTTTGAACGAAAATGTTGTCGTCGGTACGGTTGTGGTCGTTGTGACAGTTGTTGTTGTTGAAGTACCGGTGCCAGCCGTTGAACCCTGACCTGAACCGGAAGGTGAACCATGCCCGTTACCTCCTCCTGAACCGCTGCCTGAGCCTGTACTACCTGTAGACCATGGAGTAACATACTGTTGAACTGTGGATATCTCCGATGTCCCATTTATAATTTCAGATGTCAGAAGAGTGCCGAAAAGCAGGTTCACATAAGGATCAAATGAGATGTTTGCCTTCTTTCTGAAAAAGTCGGGAGTCTGAAAATACCTCGAATTGTTTATCTGCAGATATCCCTGAGGATTTTTTGAAATTATGCTTCCGTATGAAATTTTTGTATAGATAAGTTTCCAGTCGATGCCAAGAGTAACGTCACCAAAACTAAAACTATTAAAAAGTGTATCGGTTAATGTTTTATCAACCTGGTACCTATAAAAACCCGCCGATATATCAAACCAGGAATTAAAAACATGACTGAAACTCAGTCCTCCAATATAAAAGGAAGCAAGCGGTTTGAACTTTGACAGATTTACTGCCGATACTGAAGCAAATAATTTATTGTGAAACCCATATGTGATATTACCGTAACTATATGGCTGATCCTGGGATATTGTTGATCCAAGATAAATCATATTGCTGCCATATCCTGCGCCGGTGTATAGAGAATGCCTGTCGGTTTCTGATAATGATTTTATTGTATCTGTCCTGGTAGATGGAGAAACAGCTTTATTCTGGGCCAGTATCCCTGAAGGCAATAAAAGCAGAATCAGGAAAAAGGAAATGTGCTGAGTTATATATAACTTAATATACATACTTTTGGTTTAACTATCTTCCGCCTTTGCGTCCTGCCCCACCCGGTTTGCCAACACCTTTCGGAATTCCGCCACCTGAGGGCCTCACAATCACAGGGGGACGTGCCCCTGCACTCCTTGTCATATCGGGACGGCCATTCCTGACCTGTTTGGAAATCATATAGGTGCTTCCGTTTCCAGTGGCATTTATACTCTTTTCTTCAGCATTTGTTCTTTTTGCTGCATCCTTAACATTAAGGGTATCCTGGGTTGTTGCAGACTGGGCCAGGCCCCTGAAAGACAGAAGCAGCATGAAAAAGAAAAGTATATATATCTTGTTCCGTTTATTCATTGCTCTGAAGCTGTTTAGTCCATGTCTGACAAAAAAAGCTAAATGTTCCTGAGTCAAAAATACTATCCTATTATGAAGAAAAGGTGAAGAAAATGCTTCATCGCTATTCAACTTTCATTTTTAAAGCGTTTTGAACAATATTTTTAATACAAAACCGTATTTAACTGTGGCTAATTGTTTTACTGTCTTTCAATTTATAACCTTTAGCATTAAAATGAAAAATAGAACTTCATTTTATTCCGGAATTTTTATTATTACCCTGGCCATGTTACTGATCAGTCTTTCTGCAGCCGGACAGAAATCCGATAATAAAAAATCCGCACATTCAGTTTATGCAGGTGCCGGATTCACAAGCGATATGGTTTATATGGGAACAAGCATTTCCCAGAATAAACCTGTGTTTTCAGGCTCGCTGACTTATGGTTTCAAAGATAAACTATACCTGTCAGCTTCTTCATTTCATCTTACCGCATTCGATCCGATCCTGGCCTTTCATACATTTTCCTTAAGTTACAGCCAGACTGTTAACTCATGGTTTGATTTTTCAGCCGATATTACAAGATACCAGGTCGCTCCTTCACTGACAGATACTCTTTTCAGGAGTTTTGTTTATGGCAGCGCAACCCTCGGTTTTGACTGGAAGATATTATATACAAAGGTATCCCTGGGAGGGATTCTGTCAGATGAAACAAGCGCTTACCTGCAGATAGGAAATTCAAGATATTTCGAGACACCTCAGTTTTTTGACGGTAAAGCTTATATTTCATTCGACCCTTACATAAACCTGCTGTTCGGCACAATGACCAGGACAAAGACATCCGACGGTACAACGATTGGAGTGTCACAACCGTTCAGTTCAAGAAAATCAGAAAAGAGCTCCTCCCAGAGCACCACGACTTTTTTCGGACTGATGGAAGTTGACATGGGAATTCCGGTTGCTTTTAACATGGGAAGATTTACCCTTGAAGCTGAACCGGGATATATATTGCCTCTGTATTCGGATACCGAATTATTTAATCCGGAGGGATTTGTTTTTATGGTTAACTGTTATGTGAAAATTTTTTGAAAAAATTGAATTTTAGTATGAATCTTCATAAATCCTTCATTTTGACCATTATATTTTTGTTATACAATCCACTAATTCACTTAAAACGATAAAAGATGAAAAGGACAATGTTAATGACTGCAGTTGCACTTTTAATAAGTGTGGGGTTATCAGCCCAGAATGCAACCCAGACTCAGACTCAGAACCAGGCTCAGACCCAGGCTGAGAAACAGAACAGGTCGACTGCCACCATACAGACACAGACCCGGAACCAGTATCAGAACTACGGCCAGATGACAAGCGAGCAGAAACAGGCCAGGAATGCTGAAAGGAAAGCCCTCAAGAATCAGCAAAAAGAGCTGAAAAGACAGCAGAAGGAGCTGAAAAAGCAGCAGGCATCAATGAACAAAGAGCAGTACAAAGACCAGAACAGGAGTGCTGTTAAAAATAAAGGTGCACGTACTGCCACTCCGATGAAGAATGCCGCAAAAGTTTCAAGAAGCTCGGGTCCGGGCAGAAAGTAAAAGAGTTAAGGTAAATTTTAAAGCCCTGCAGTGAAAGACTACAGGGCTTTTTTTTCTGCATTTAAAATCGAAGAATGGAACTGGCATTTATTGACAATAGTACATTGCCAGGGTGATCCTTCAGCAGAATCATTGTAAAGTAATTTATCAAAACTGTTTTTTAAATGCTTTCAGATGATTTTCAGATGCATTCAGAAGATTGCTGTAAACATTTAAAATGTTTGTGACCTTAGTTTCTTCAATACATTTCTGAAGATCTTCAATATCCTGTTCCTCTATTGTGACGCCGACTTCATAGGCCTGTTCCAGGCTGAGGATCCCTTTGGCAAGAAGATCAACATAAAGTTCCTGGAATGCATCAGTGAACTCCCCGACTTCTTTCCCGGCAACCGGATCGGTAAGACCATAGCCTTCTATCAGGAACAGTACGGCAGCCATATGCTTCTCTTCACTGGCGGCAATATTGCTGAACACTGGCACATCGTAAATTTTCGAAAAGCCAAGGTAAATATCCCTGGCAAGTTTTTCTTCTTCCCTCATGTGAAGCAATCCTGCAATTTCATCGTCTGTAAGTACAGCGCTGAAATCACATTCCTTGGTCAGAAGGGAATAAAGTGCAGATCCATCATCGGGGATCATGGGGGCGCCTCCGGCAATTTCCGGATTTTTTGTACATGCAGCAAAAAGGATTATCAATCCTGCTGCTGCGATAGGGGCAAAGATTTTAGTTTTTTTACTCATGGTGACCAGATTTTAATGTTAATTATCAGATAAAAGTTATTGAACTGATTATGAAGAAATGATGAACTTATAATGAAAGTCACTGGTTTATAAATTCCTGAAAATTCAAAGAATTATTTTCGATTATCCTGTTCTCTCCCGGATCTACTAAATGTAATAAAAACAAAGACCACAAAGAGTTCTTTTCTTTGCGGCCTTTGCATTTCTGTCCTGATCGTTGAAAGCCTCTATTCTGCTTTCATCCCTTCCATTCCTCTTTTTTCATTCTTCATGGCCTGGTTCCGGCATTTACCTTATTTGGATGCAAGTACAAATTGATACTGACTGTTTATTATAAGATGGTTTCTGTCATTTTCCATCCATACAAAAGACATGCATTTTTTAAAAATGCTGCAACATTCCCCTGAATTTCAAAACGCAGAAAAGTTGAAAAGAAATCCTTTTAACCCCAAAATAGGCTAAATTTATCCATGAATTAACAAAGTGTTGGAATTCAATATATAACCCTTGCGCTCTTTGCTTTTTCTTTGCTGACTTTGCGGTTAAATGATTTATTCCCTTTCTACTATGACGTACGGTAAAATTTCATTTAGCTCCGGTGATTTCATACCAGTCAAAGCTGATAATATTGGACGGTTTTCCCAGGGCTTCCTTATAGAACTGATTTACCATATATCCCTGGCCGTAAGCCAGCGGATATATCCTCATGTATACCATGCCATGCGGAACATCCCTGTCATAAGGGTACAGGTCAAAATTCAACCTTCCAAAAACAGCTACCTTATCAGGGGGGTTATTGTAGCTTATTTGGTCCGCCAGATATCCTTTACCAAAGACAATATAGTTATCCTTTGATACCTCAGGTTTATCACTGATATATGCTATAAACCGATTTGAATATGCTCCAGGAGGGATTATTGTATCTCCGTTCAGCTTAAGATGGATATCCAGCTCGCCATAATAAGAATCATATCTTACACTGTCAAGTGTCAGGTTATATACAGGCACTTCGAAAATGCCAAGATTGATATATGTGGGACTGTAGCCTCCCACATGATCAAAAAAAGGAGGATCCCATGCCTGGATATATTTGTCTTTATTAAGAAAGATACGGTACCTGCCATAAGGTATATCTTCAAAGAAATATCCACCCATTTTGTCGGTCGTGTCAGTTGCCACAATGCCATTTGAATTCAGAAGAGTCACCCTTATTCCCGACCCGTCAGACAATTGTTTCTGGAACTGATCATATATCTTCATCTGACCTGTAACGGTACCGGTGATAAGTTCATCCTCCTTCCTGCAGGAAGGTAAAAGAATAACAAAAACAGATATAAAGATGAAAAATCTCAACATGATTTCGTTATGGCATAATGAAACTCACAACATTTGTGGATCTTGTTTTGTCAAGGGTTGAATACTGCCTTTTGCCAAGATAAGTATCCAGGTAACCATTAGACTCGCCCTTGTTGCAGGGATAACCTTTTACATATATCTTGTCGCCGCTCTTAAACGGGAAATTCCCGCTGTTCATATACCGGAGTATTTCCGGATCGATATAGAATGACCATGAGTCCCCGTTGTATTGTCCGCTCCAGGTAAAATCGACAAGCTTGTATCTGTCCCACGAAACATCATCGCTTGTGTCCATGCACAGCATGAATTCCAATCCGAATTTATCAGCATACTGGCGTGTCACATCAGTATCGAAGCAGATCCATTGTTTTTCGGGGTAATATCTCGGGCGGACGTCTATATAACATTTCCTCAGATTCGGCAGCTTAAGGGAAGAAGGCAGTTTATACATCTGAACAATATAGGCTGTCACTGTATCATTCCCAAAAACCTGGATATTGTACTGCCTCATTGTTCCATAGCCTTCCTTACTGTATTCAACATAATAAGTACCATTCCCTACTCCGCTGATCTGGAAATACCCGTTGACATC
The DNA here is from genome assembly GCA_012517605.1 of Bacteroidales bacterium. GTDB lineage: Bacteria > Bacteroidota > Bacteroidia > Bacteroidales > VadinHA17 > LD21. The sequence goes on along the minus strand of JAAYUS010000190.1, from coordinate 2,025 downwards.
TGTAAAGGCAGACGAGTTTCCATACGGGCCGTAAGCTGTCACAAGAAATCCTTCATAGGTTTCGGGATATCCTGTATATACTTGTCCTTTGATGACACTGTTTGTTGTAAGGGGAACAGGCTCCTTTTCACAGGAATAAACCAGTAAAAGAACCAGGAATAGGAGGAGGAAAATTCCTTTATTCCGGATTGACAAATGTAAACTCTTCCGATTCATCGCCGATATTGGGATAAACCGTTTTGTATGTATCATAATCAAAATATGTGTCAATTGCAGCGACTATCCGGTCACCGTAATCCGTCACAGCCGTTTTTCTGTTGAGGATGCATGCCCGGCAATATATCTTTTCACCTTTACCAAAAGATATCTGGCTGTAATTAATGCTTCCTTTATAATATCCTGATCCCTTCCGGAGATAGACAAAGATGGTCTGCCTGGCCTGGTTGCCGGTAAAGCCCTGTTTGTCTGACAAATACAGAAGCAAATTCATTCGATCCGGTTCAGGCGCAAAAAACCTGAATTCCGCACGCAGCGTGTCGTTCTCAACCTTAAGATCAGAGATTTCAGTTACAGGGATCTGATAGATGAAGAAAGCGGAGCTGTTCAAGCCAGGGGAAAAACTCAACCCAAGAGTTGTAGGTTTTCCTCCAAGATGTTTTATACCCTCCTGAATAAGAGTCCCAAATCCCTCTTTACGGAATTTCAGCTGATAAGTTCCTGTAGGCAGATTTTTAAATTCAAAGCGTCCGTTACCATCTGTAAATGTTACATAACCTTTAAGTCCCCTGGCCTCAACAAGAACACCGCTTCGATCAGGCAGCCTGTTTGCAAATTCATCAAATGTATAGACGTAACCCGTGAGGCTTCCTTCGAGATCGGGAACAAGAGCCTCTTTGGTACAGGAAAAAAATAAACACGAAGCCAGGAAACCAAAAAAGATTATCCTTTTCATTTTTTAATCCCATAAAAACCGGATTTCGCAATCCGAAATCCTCAATGCCAATTCCGAAATCCGAAATCTTTTTATTGGCACTTCAGGTTTGTCCGTTCAGCCTTGGCAGGTCCTGCAAACGGACCAAACATGGCATTCTTGAATGAGGCGCATGCTTCGGCAGTCTGGCCTTTTCCCGACTGTGCAAGTCCAAGCTGGAAATAATATTTGGCCTTTGCGGTTGCATCACCGGTCTCAAGGGCCAGTCCTTTTTGTGCATATTCTGCACCGCTGTCGAAGTTTTTCTGCTTATTGTAAACATCAGCAAAATAATAGAACAGGTCTTTATCGTCACCATATTTTGCAGCCTTGTTCAATGCTTCAAGGGCCTCATCGAGATTGCCTGCCTGATTTGCCTGCGATCCGGCTGCACGGAAATATTCGAGTGCCATTGTCGATGCCTGCTTTGCCTTATCGGCTTCCTTCACTGTATCAAGCTTTGAAAGAAAGGAATTTACAGACTCCTCAAAGGCAGCAGGATTGTTCTGGCTCCTGTATATAAGGGCCTTATTATAAATTGCTGCTGAATAGTCAGGATTTATAGCAAGAAGAGAATCAAAAGCCAATAATGAATTATCATAATCCTTATTTGTGAACAATTCGGTTCCCAGATTATAATATCCGGCAACCATCAGCTTTAGTGCATTTTCCTTATTGGCTGCATTATTGTATTTTTCAGAAGCGGCAAGCGCTATTTTGGAAGCCTTGATAACGTCCCGTGGAGATTTCTTTGCAGTAAGAGCATTGGAAGCTGCCTTCACATATAAACCTGGCAAAATCTGTACAGCCTTTTGTTTCAGATCTGCTGCAGTTTCACCAACCTGGTCGGAAAGAGTCACTACATTTTCGAATGCCGCAATAGCTGCCGGAACGTCAGTTTGAATCGCTTTTGCCCCGGTATTATAGGAAGCTATAACATCGTTGCGTGTCGGTTGTCCGTTAAGGCCCAGGCAAAAAAGGGCAAAGACCATTAGAATTCCTGTTACTTTTTTCATCATGTTAATGCTCGTTTTTTGTCGATTTAATAATTATTT
>JAAYUS010000189.1 GCA_012517605.1 Bacteroidales bacterium | reverse complement strand
TCTCGATCTCTCCCTGTTGCCAAAGACAAGATTCAGGCCAAGCCTTGTATGCAGGGTATTCCAGTTTGAGGGAAGAGCGAAAGAATCTCCGCTGCTTCCTGCACTCTTCCATGATAATGGTATCCTGTCGACAAGGAAATAAAGCTGGAAGACTGACAACCTTCCGTAAAGCCCAAGTCCGATATTACTGTAATCATGATTGCATGCCGTATAACAGAGGCTGGCTCCGAATTTGTTCCTGAGGTTCACATTTGTTGAAAGAGTTACTGCCTGTCTTAAATGCTGGCTGGTCACCCTGCTGTAAGATAAAAGTCCGAAAGAGAAGATGTCGTTCAGAACATATTTTCCACCCATGCTAAAGCCTACAGGAAATTTCGTTGTAAACCTTTTTTCTTCATCAGCTACAACAAAGGCCTGCTTCAGTGAGTCGGCAAGACTGCCGGCCAGGTCATCAATTGTTGCCCTTCCTTCCTGAACATCTTTGAAATCAAGACCGCTAAGCTTTATATCTCCAACTGCTTCAAGATTTGTAAGATCGCTTTTCCATTTAATGAATCCAACATCCGTAAGTGCAGCCGACAGTTTTATTTTATCAGTCAATGAATATTCTGCTCCCAGGTCCATTCCAAAGCCAACATTCTTCATGTTTGTCAAGAATGATCCGCCATCAATATCTTCAACGTCAAAATCTGCAATTTTGTTATCAGAATCTTTGACAACATGCACAGGACCGCTGAAATCAAGAGCCATATTGGCCTGAAGAGTAGTTGCATAATCATTGTTCACCATAAGGTTCATGCTGTAATTCTGCAAATTGCCGGCGGTTATCCCGAAAAACACCTTTGCCCGGGCACCGAATCTCAGTTTTGGTGTTATCTCTCTCGATGCCCCTATGGCGGCTTCCCTGTAATACTTATATTCCATTTTCATATTTGACAGATCGAAAGTCTGCCCGGCAAATTGTTCATTCCCCAGAAAAGCAAGCCTGAAATAGTCGCGCGGTATTACAATGTCGGCATCAGCATTATCTGTAATATCTAGGAAAAGGTAAGTCCCGTTTTTAAGTGTGAACCCCAGTCCGAAGAGCTGTACCGAGACTTTTGGTTCAATGTAGTTCAGATCATTCAGCTTTCCAAGGAACCCGTCGACATTAAAGTCAGAACGCAGGAATGCAAGATTGTTTTTGTTTATTTCCGAACCTTTTATGAAAAGATCCGAAAAACTCAGAAAGTTATTTGTCACATTTACATTGATCCCGGTTAGGGCCGGCAGTCCCACATATATGGAATTTGTCTGCCGCAGAGCCGGATTCAGAAGATGATTCTGTGGCAGGTTCATGAAATAAAGTACCTGGCTGTTCTGAGCTGAAATCCCGGTAAAAATCAAAGTAAATATAAATGCAGAAAGTAATCTCGTTTTCATGGTTGTCTAAAATTATTTTGGTGCTGTTTCCAGTTTATAATTATATAAAAACCTGTCTGTTCCGCCTACAATCAGATTCCAGCCGTCAGCAGGACCGAGTCTGCCTATTGAGAACATTGATGCACCCTTCAGGGGAAATCCTTTCATTATTTCACCCTTGCTGTCGATCAGATAGATAAGTTCCTTATTGACATCGAATACACCAATTTTCCTGTTTTGCGATGAAAAGGTGAAATTTATTGGCCCACCCAGTTTTGCCGAACTGAAATCTTTCGCAAACATTTCCTTAAGATTGTGATCATAAAGATAAAGGAAGCTGCTGTCAATGAAAACATATTCGCCAAAACCATCACCATCTACGTCAAAAAAATCGAAAGAGTGGTCAAAGGAGAACTTTCTGAAGCTGTATTTCTTAACATTTCCGTTAAATGAGATTGTCTGTAATGTGCCGTCGGGCGATGTGCATACAAGTGCCGGTTCAGATCCCGGAACAAGCCTCAGGGCCGATCCCCTTGCCCTTGTAACTGCATCCCCCGGCCTCATCCTTTCCTTTCCGGAACGGTCGAGAAAATATATCGAACCTTCATCGGCAACAACTATGAAATCCTTGCCAGAGACCTTAAAGTAACCTGCTTCTGAGACAACGGGACCTGCTGTTCTGAAAGGCTCCCATCCCTTTACTACATTCCCTGCCTTGTCATAGGCATAAAGCAACTTATCCTCTCCGGAAATGACAAGCCTGTAATTACGGTTATTATCATAATCGAAAAGCGCAAGGGAATTCGTTGCAGGAGATCTGAGCCTTACAGGATACCTGTCGACATAGTTCCCGTTCCTGTCGATGAGATGAAGGTAGTTCCTTCCCGAGAACAAAAGCTGATATTTGCCGTTCCGGTAATAGTCAATCATATAGATCGTGCCATTAATTCTTTCCTGTACCGGGACCTTCCACAAAACCCTTCCTGCCGAATTGATCAGATAAATGTTGTTCCTGATGTCCTGGATAAATATCTCCTTCGATCCTGTGTTGTGATTTGTGAAGAAGAACGGCTTTATGGCAGCAGTCGTATCGAGAAGTGTTTCCCATTCAGTTACTGACTTTTCCCTGACTTCCTCCCTGTAACTGACCGACAGGTTGTTATAGGTCATTCCATTTATCGAGACCTGTTGAAAACCAATTGATTCTATTTTGTCAAGCGAACCCCTGTTCGCCTTTAATGCATCAACAATTTTATTATCAAGGAATCCTGAAAGATAATCGAGGCAGCCCGAAGGTACGCAGTAAAAGAGCTTACCTGTCCGGCTTGGTATTGTCTTTTCAAATTCCCGGTACCAGATATCATTGGCAAGTGTTTTGTTCAGCATATTGTCGTAAAGGAATCTTGTAAGTGTTTCAAAAGAACTTCCTGTAACAAGATAATTGTCATAAAAAGTAAAGCACGAATCGATCAGGCCCGAGGCAAAACCGGGCATCAAAACTGAACCAAGGCCTTTAAATCCCCGGGTGTACACCGGAATGCTTGTCTGATCATCGGGCCTGAAATACCTGATCAAGGGGCTGTCGCCCAGATGCCTCATCATTACAGTTTCACATTGCATGCGGTTTTTCAGCTCATAGATCAGCAGGGAGTTCCTGGCGACAGGATTATCCCTGATATCAATATAGGCGCTGGTAACCTCATCCCCGATATATGGTGAAAGTTCATCTGCAAGGCTCAGCAATTTCAGATCCGTATTGGTTGCTGCTTTTTCTTTTCTTGCCCCGGGAATAAATATTGCTGTCTTGAACAAAGAAGTGGCCGAAGGCAGTATTTTGTAACTGTGAAATTCAGCAGGCTGCGCCCTGCTGTAAGTTTTTAATGAAGATGATGAATCAGAAATTTCGCTGTATCCGCTTATTGAAAACCCTTTTTCATCAATGTAGAAATCCCCGCCTGCACAGCCTGACATTTTTGCAATCGGGCCGCCCGGAGAATTTTCACTGTCAGCAAATATCTTACCGGTGATATTTCCGAGGTTGTCAAAAACAATGAACAGCTTATCCGCTTTTTTTCCTGCTGACAGAAATATCCTCGAAAAACCGGGCAGATTCCTTATATCCGTTCCCGTACCCGTTTCCGTAATTGCTTTTTTCAGAAGGTCTTCCGATGTGCTGCCGGTTAAAAGGCCTGAAGTAATGGCTATGAACAAAGTGTCTTCCCGTCCGGCAGCTTTAAAGGGAAGAAATAAAATCCTCTTCCCCGCTGTCTTTTTTTCCTGAAAATTATTTATTCCTGACGAGGAAAAAACTTCCTTTAACTGACGTATCCCGGTCTCTGACGGAATCGCTTTTGAGAAAAAGGGAACAAGGCCACCTTTTTCTGAAGGATGAAAGGATATCAGGGCAGTGCCTTCCTGCATTATCTTTTTATATCCCGGCCTGTTTACCTGGTCGGCAAGAAAATTCAGACCGGCCGTGAATCTTTCAAACTGCTTTACATTTTTAAGTTCTCCGGCAAGTCCCTTTCCGGTGGTAAAAGAATTCAGAAGGCTCCTGAGATCATATGTCTCGATAACGATCGCAGCATCAGTGCCGATTACCGTGTAAGGATCGGTGATCATATCCTTCCTGTTCCTGTTAAGGAAATAACCCAGCAGGATGACCCCGGTAAGAAGTATAATGACCGTTACTATTGCTTTGCGCCTGATCACTTTGAATTAATTACTGTTGGTGATGACAAATTTAAGAAAAAGAGGTGAAAATTCTGGCACGCAATTTGTCATTGAATCATTACACAGGCAATCTCAAACATATACTTGATCCCACAAGTCAGCCAGGTTAAAAGCCTGGCTTTCATTTTTTTCAGAACGGCCTGTATCCGATTATTTCCCTGACTTCCCTGACTGTCTTTGAAGCGCTCGCCCTGGCTTTTTCACCCCCTTCCCTGACTACCCTGGCAAGGTATTGATTATCAGCCAGAATATCTTTGATTCTGTTCCTTATAGGATCGGTCACTTTTATTATGTCTTCCGCGAGTTGCTTTTTAAGATCTCCGTAACGGATCTCGCATGAGGAATGCTTATCTGTGAAATATTTAACAGTTGACGGGTCCGATACAACGCTCATTATCGTGAAAAGATTTTTTACCGGTTCCGAAGGTTCCTGGCCTGGCTGTGAAGGTCCTGCATCAGTGACTGCACTCATCACTTTTTTCCTGATAATCTCGGGCGGATCGGCAAGGAAAATGCCGTTCCCCTCGCTTTTTCCCATCTTGCCGGTACCGTCAAGCCCCGGGATCTTAATGAGCTCATTCCCGAAATTATAGGCATCGGGTTCGGGAAAATAGTCTACATCATAAATAGTATTAAAACGCCTTGCAAACCTTCTTGTCATCTCAAGATGCTGTTCCTGATCCTTGCCGACAGGCACCTTGTTTGCCTTGTGAATTATGATATCGGCTGCCATAAGTACAGGATATGTAAGAAGTCCGGCATTTATGTTATCGGGGTGTTTCCTGATCTTTTCCTTGAATGAAGCTGTCCTCTCAAGTTCGCCGACATATGCATTCATGTTGAGAAGAAGATAAAGTTCACTGACTTCCGGAACATCGCTCTGAATAAATACGGTTGCCGATTCAGGATCTATGCCGCAGGCAAGATATTCCGCAAGCACCTGCTTAATGTTCCCATGAAGGTCATCGGGATGAGGATGTGTTGTAAGGGCATGATAATCAGCTATAAAGAAGAAACAATTGTTCTCCTTCTGCATCTTAAGAAAATTCTTCACCGCACCGAAATAATTCCCAAGATGCAGGTTTCCCGTCGATCTTATCCCGCTCACAACAGTATCCATAGTATCCTCAATAAAATTTCACGCAAAATTAAATCTTTTTCCGAAAATAGTACCTTTGCCTGATCACAATACCAAAGGCCATGGAATCAACGCGACAGAAAAAAGTATCCAGACTCATACAGAAGGAGATGGCCGACATCTTTCTTAAAAAGGGCGGCGAATTCGCACACGGGAAAATGATCTCGGTGACAAAAGTAAGGATAAGCCCCGATCTTTCGTTCGCAAAGATTTACCTGAGCATATATCCCTCTGCAGGACAGGATGAGGTTCTCACCGGCATACAGGAACATGCCCCCAAGATGCGGTTCGAAATGGGCCGGAAAGTTGGAAAACAGCTAAGGATAGTGCCTGAAATTGCCTTCTTCATCGACGACAGCCTCGATTATATTGATAACATCGACAGGCTTCTGAAATCGTGACGCCATGCAGTACGATCCTATTAAAAAGAGAGTAGGCCGGTTTTTCTCGGGCTCGCTTTTCATGAGAAAAGCATTCTATTTTTGCCTCGATCTGCTTCTCCTTCGTGCCTGGCACGTGAGAAAAGCCCTGAAGCGGATCGCCCGGAAAAACCCGTTCAGGGCTGTGATTCTCGACGCCGGGGCAGGATTCGGCCAGTATACATGGAGAATGAGCCGGATGAATGCAAAATGGAAAATAAAGGCAGTGGATATCGACCCCGATCATACAAGCGGAAATAATGCTTTTTTCACAAAGGCAGGCCTGTCTGACAGGGTAACCTGCGAAACGGCTGATCTTACCAGACTTGCAGAAAAGGAAACATACGACTTTATCCTTTCAGTTGATGTAATGGAACATATAAGGGATGACGAGCTTGTATTCAGAAACTTCTTCAACGCACTGAAGCCCGGTGGCGTGCTACTCATCTCAACACCATCCGACAAAGGAGGATCAGACGTTCATGATGAAAACGATAAATCCTTTATCGATGAACATGTCAGGGACGGATACAGCATCAAAGAAATTACGGGGAAACTCTCAGCATCAGGATTCAGGAATATAAGGGCCCGATATACCTACGGCATTCCGGGAAGCATCTCCTGGAGGCTTTCAATGAAGTATCCGGTTAAAATGCTGAATGCCTCGCCGATATTTTATCTTATCCTTCCTTTCTATTACCTGGTGGCATTCCCTTTTGCTTTAATTCTCAATGTTTTTGATATATTAATGACACATAAATCAGGGACCGGACTCCTGGTTTCAGCCGATAAATAAAAGTGAAGCTCTCGCTATATATTGCAAAAAGGTATCTCTTCGCGAAAAAATCGAGGAATGCAATTAATGTGATATCATCGGTCTCAGTGGCCGGAGTTGCAGTGGGCACAATGGCTCTTATAATAGTGCTTTCAGTTTTCAACGGCCTTGAATCGCTTGTACGCTCAATTTTCAACACCTTCGATCCCGACCTTATGATA
>JAAYUS010000188.1 GCA_012517605.1 Bacteroidales bacterium | reverse complement strand
ATTGAAGACGTATCGACTGATGAACTGTATAAAGTGTTGAAGCTCAGGGCAAGACCAAAGATACTCCTCGCTTCAAACTGGGAAAGCGCCATTAATATCTTCAATAATTACAGGAACAACCTTCTTTGCGTCATCTCTGATATGTCATTTCCAAGGGAAGGTGAGATGTATGAAAAGGCCGGCTATGAGCTTATCGGTCATATAAAGGGCGAGCTGCCGAATCTCCCAACTGTTCTGCAGTCGTCCGATCCTGCGAACGCAAAATATGCTTTTTCATTAAAATCAAATTTCATAAATAAAAACTCCGAAAGCCTTCTGCAGGACCTTAAGTCTTTTATAAACTATTATCTTGGTTTCGGACACTTTGTCTACCGCGACAACCAGGGCAGGCAGATAGCAGTTGCAAGGTCGATGAAGGAATTCGAATCTTATCTCGAAACGATCCCTGAAGATTCACTGGCATATCATGCAATGAAAAATCATTTCAGCCACTGGCTCATGGCGCGTGGTGAGGTGAAGATAGCAAGGCTGATAAATCCTGTCAAGGTGTCGGATTTCAACAGCCTTAAGGAGGTAAGGGAATTTCTGCTGAATATTATCCGCAAACGGAGACAGGAACTGAACAAGGGCCGTGTCATAAAATTCGAGGAATCGGCTGAAATTGACGAAACAAATGTAATAAGCCTTACACCGGGATCGCTTGGCGGAAAGGGAAGGGGCCTGGCTTTTATAAATACCCTGATCTATAGTTTTGAACTTGGAAGACTTATCCCCGGCATCAACATTAAAGCGCCTGTCACGGCCATAATAGGGACAGATGAATTTGACCTCTTCATGGAAAGAAACCATCTGTGGAATTTTGTCAAGGAGGAAAGGAATTACGATATAATACAAAGGGCTTTTATCAAAGGGAGTCTCAGTTATACGCTCGAGAAAAAGCTCAGAATCTTTCTGAATAAAATAAAAAATCCGCTTGCTGTCCGTTCCTCAAGCCTTTTTGAGGATTCAATGAGCCAGCCTTTCTCAGGTATCTTCGGAACTTATCTTGTGCCAAATACCGATCCCGATGCCGAAACAAGGCTTAAGCAGATTTCTGATGCCATAAAGCTGGTCTTCGCTTCCATATATTCAGGAGTTGCAAAGGCATATTTTGAGGCCATTAATTATAAGATCGAAAACGAGAAAATGGCGGTGGTCATCCAGGAAGTTGTAGGGAAGCGATATGATGATGTGTATTATCCTCATATAAGCGGATCGGCTCAGTCATTCAATTTTTATCCCGTGGCGCACATGAAACCTAAGGATGGCTTCGCGGTGACAGCAGTCGGACTCGGACAGTATGTGATGGAAGGAAACCTTGCATACAGGTTTTCCCCCGCCTACCCTACACTTGAAATAATATCACAGAAAGACTTATACAGGAATTCACAGGTAAGATTTTATGCAGTCGACCTTGCAAAAAAGGATCTTAATCTTCTTGAAGGCGAGAATGCAGGACTCAAAATGCTCGACATAAGCGTTGCCGAGTCGCATGGTACGCTGAACCATATTGCATCTGTTCTCAACCCTGATAATGACACAATCGTTCCCGGTCTTGATACTCCGGGTCCCAGAGTTATAAACTTTGCCGACATCCTGAAATACAATTATATACCTCTTGCCCCTGCTTTACGGACAGTGCTCGATGTGGTGACGGAGGCTTCCGGAACCCCTGTCGAAATAGAGTTTGCTGTCGACCTGACTAAGGATGAATCAGGAAATGCTTCATTTTACCTCCTTCAGATAAAACCCTTGCTTGGAACAGGAGCCGGCTATAATATTGACCCCTGCTCGATCGACAAGGACGAGATTGTCCTTCTTACAAATAAAAGCATGGGTAACGGAGTGATCAGGGATATTACAGATCTCATATATCTTGAACCGGCGAACTTTGATACAAGCCTTACTGTAAGGATGGCAGAGGAAATTGCTGATATCAATGAGAAAATGGTAAACGAAAACAGAAAATACATCCTTATAGGGCCAGGAAGATGGGGAACACGCGACAGGTTCCTTGGCATTCCGGTTGCATGGCCCCAGATATCAAATGCAAGAGTGATAGTTGAGGTTTCATTGGCTGATTTTCACCCCGACGCCTCCCTTGGTTCGCACTTCTTTCATAATGTGACATCAATGAATATCGGATATTTCTCCATCGACCTCGATTCACAGGATGATAAGATCAGTTTTGATATTATCAGAAAACAGCAGATTATTGAAAATGGAGAATTTTTCAGACATGTAAGGTTTGAAGAGCCATTGATTATCAGGATGGATGGGAAAAAAGGGATGGCAGTTATTTCTATGAATGATAAAAACGTGCTGGCATGACAATAATAGAAGGAATACTGGATCTTCAGAAATATGATTTCACCGATACTTCTTTCGATCTGCTGATGCAGAAAAGAATTCACAGGGTACTTCTAATTTGCAGTAATTATGATAATTATATGCTGGAGGAGGACGGCAGGATCGATGAGCAGATATTCAATGAATATGTCTCACTGAATCTGAGATACCCGCCCAGTTTTGTTCAGACAGATAATGCCGAAGATGCATTCAGGATCCTTCAGGAAGGCAATATCGACCTGGTGATATCGATGCTGAGCTTAAGGGGCACTGACGTTTTCGCTCTTGCCAAGATGATCAAGGCAAGATATGAGCATATTCCTATTGTGGTTCTTACCTATTTCTCGAGGGAAGTGTCGTTAAGGCTTCAGGGAGAGGACCTGAGCGCCATTGATTATGTTTTCTGCTGGCTCGGCGATGCATCGCTTATTCTTGCAATAATAAAGCTTATCGAAGACAAGATGAATGCTGACTTTGATATTGAGAACATAGGTGTTCAGGCAATTATCCTTGTTGAGAATTCAATCAGGTATATCTCGTCATATCTGCCGAATATTTACAGGATTGTACTGCTCCAGTCATTAGATTTCCAGAGGGAGGCTCTTAATGAACACCAGCGTATGCTGAAGATGCGAGGGCGCCCAAAGATACTTCTGGCAAACAATTACAATGATGCACTCGATCTTTATAAAAAGTACAAATACAATGTCCTGGGGGTTATTTCCGACATAAGCTATAAAAAGGACGGCGTTGTGGATGAAAATGCAGGCATTGAGCTTTGCAAAGCTGTAATGGCTGACGACGACAAGGTGCCTTTCCTCATCCAGTCGTCAAGTTCAGTTCATAAGAAAATAGCTGAGGAGCTCGGGGCGGGATTCATAAATAAATATTCCAAATCGCTGTCGCTCGAGCTCCGGAACTTCATCATTCAGAATCTGGCTTTCGGCCCTTTTGTGTTCAAGAACCCCGATACCATGGAGCCTATTGCCATTGCAACTGATCTGCAGAGTCTTCAGCAGAAGCTCCTTACAATTCCCGACAAGACACTCGAGTATCATGCGACAAGAAATCACTTTTCAAAATGGCTGAATGCCCGGGCGCTTTTCCCTGTTGCCCAGATGTTCAAATATATCCGCAAGGAGGATTTTGAAACAATGGATGAGATGAGAAGGTTTCTTTATGTTGCTATTTCAAGTTTCAGGCTGGGCAAGGGTAGGGGCGTAATTGCCAAATTCGACAAGTCGAGCTACGACGAATATCAGGTCTTTTCCAGGATAGGCGATGCTTCCATTGGAGGAAAGGCAAGAGGACTTGCATTTATTAACCGAATTATTAAAATCCACAGACTCTATAATAAATTTCCTGATGTTCTCATCACTATACCCCGTACCGTAGTGCTCAGTACCGACATCTTTGATGAGTTCATGGACCATAATAACCTGTATTCGGTTGCTCTGTCTGATCTTTCTGATGATGAGATCCTTGAAAGATTTCTTAGTGCCGAACTTCCCGGCAGGGTTTATCAGGATTTTTATGCCTTCCTCGCTGTATCAAGAAATCATCCGATCGCAGTCAGATCTTCGAGCAAGCTTGAGGATTCACATTACCAGCCATTTGCAGGTATTTATTCAACATATATGATACCCCGGCATCCCGATAACCATGTAATGGTAAGGATGATATCCGACGCGATAAGAGAGGTTTATGCTTCTGTTTATTACAAGGCCAGCAAGGCCTATATGACGGCCACTGCAAATGTTATCGACGAGGAAAAGATGGGTATCATCCTTCAGGAAGTATGCGGCAACAGGCACGGGGATATTTTTTACCCGACCCTGTCAGGCGTTGCACAGTCAATAAACTATTATCCAATAGGTTCTGAAAAGGCAGAAGATGGTATTGCAAACATAGCCTTCGGCCTTGGCAAACTGATAGTCGAGGGCGGCATATCTCTCAGGTTCTCCCCGAAACATTATAAGAAGATACTTCAGCTTTCGTCGGTGGAGGCAGCTTTGAGGGATACTCAAAAGGAATTCCGTGCTCTCGATCTTAAGGTCGACAGCTTTGTGCCTTCCACAGATGACGGCGTTAACATACTAAGGCTCGGGATCAACGATGTAAAGAATGATGCTGCGATGAAGTACGTCGCTTCAACATACGATTACAATAACAATATTCTGAGAGACGGGATCAATTATTCGGGGAAAAGGATAGTTACATTTGCCAACGTTTTGCAGCACAAGCTTTTTCCGCTGGCTGACATCCTCAGCACACTTCTCGAACTCGGCCAGAAGGAGATGAACAATCCCATTGAGATTGAGTTTGCAGCAAACCTTGAAACACCTCCGGGAACACCGAAAATATTCAATTTCCTTCAGATAAGACCTATAGTACATACTGAGGAAACCTCTGTCATAAACCTTGGAAATGTAGAAAGATCCGACACTTTAATTTATTCCGAATCTGCTCTGGGCAACGGTGTGTTCAGGGGGATCTGCGATCTTGTCTATATAAAGCCCGACTCGTTCAATCCGGCTAGGAACAAAGACATAGCTTTCGACATTGAACGGATCAACAATGAATTCGTAAAGAAGGGCGCCGGATATGTTCTGATAGGACCCGGCCGCTGGGGATCAACCGATCCATGGCTGGGCATCCCGGTAAGGTGGCCGCAGATATGTGCTGCAAGGATAATTATTGAATCGGGCCTGAAAAACTACAGGATAGATCCCAGTCAGGGAACCCATTTCTTTCAGAATCTTACATCATTCAGGATAGGCTATTTCACTATCAATCCGTACATCAATGAGGGCTTTTATGATGTCGGATTCCTGAACCAGATGAAAGCAGCATATGAAGATGAAAACCTCAGGCACATAAGATTCGACAATCCGCTTGAGATAATGGTCGACGGGAAAACCCACAGGGGAGTGATCCTAAAGCCAAAAATAAACAGCCAGGATAAGGAAGGTGTCTAGAATACTGCCGAGTCGATTGCAACATCCCTGCTTATCTTCCGGATCAGTCCCTGAAGCACTTTTCCCGGTCCCACTTCGGTGAATGATGAAGCCCCTGCGGCAATCATGTTCTTTACCGACTGGGTCCATCTAACCGGAGATGTGAGTTGTGCCACAAGGTTTGCCTTTATTATCTCAGGATCAGTTGCAGGATTCGCATTGACGTTCTGGTAGACCGGACAGACAGGATGATGGAAGCTGGTCATCCGTATTGCCTCCTCGAGCTCAATTTTTGCAGGTTCCATGAGAGGAGAATGAAATGCACCGCCAACTGCCAGCCTTACAGCCATTTTTGCTCCCTTGCCTTTCAGTATCTCAACAGCTTTATCGACGCTGTCAACTGATCCGGATATCACTATCTGACCCGGGCTGTTGTAATTGGCAGGAACAACTGTTCCGCTGATTGATGAGCATACTTCTTCAACAATCCCATCTTCGAGCCCGATTATGGCTGCCATTGTGGAAGGTGAGGCTTCACATGCCTTTTGCATTGCGGCAGCCCTTTTTGATACCAGCAAAAGACCATCTTCGAACGACAGCGCCTTACTGGCAACCAGCGCAGAGAACTCTCCGAGCGAATGTCCTGCAACCATCTCAGGTTTAAACGAATCCCCGAGAACAGCTGCAAGTATTGTTGAATGGAGAAAAATAGCAGGCTGGGTTACCTTTGTCTGTTTCAGATCCTCCTCTGTGCCTCCGAACATGAGGCTTGTTATGGAAAATCCCAGAATTGAATCTGCCCTGTCAAATAATTCCTTTGCAAGCGGAGATTTTTCATAGAGGTCGCTGCCCATCCCCGGAAACTGGGCTCCCTGGCCCGGGAAGACATATGCTTTCATAAAATTCTAATGAAGATTTGATCCTATCAGATGTACAAATTCCTCGCGTGTATTCAGCTGGCTAAGGAATACGCCGGTAAAGGCAGATGTTGTGGTTACGGAATGCTGTTTTTGTATGCCCCTTATCTGCATGCACATGTGCTGTGCCTCTATAACAACTGCCACTCCCATCGGGCTGAGGCAGTCCTGCAGGCAGTCGCGTATCTGTACTGTAAGCCTTTCCTGGACCTGAAGCCTGCGGGCAAAAGCTTCAACGACCCTTGCAATTTTGCTGAGGCCGGTAATATAACCGTTGGGAATATATGCAACATGAGCTTTCCCGAAAAAGGGCAGCATGTGATGTTCGCACATCGAATACAGCTCAATATCCTTTACTATTACCATCTGCTTGTAATTTTCCCTGAATTTTGCGGAATTAATTATTTCGCAGGGATTCAGACTATATCCGTTAGTTAGGAATTTGATTGCTTTGGCCACCCGTGTGGGAGTGTTTTTCAGCCCTTCCCGTTCCGGATCCTCGCCAATGAGCTCAAGAACTTTATAATAATGCGATGATAATTCCTTAATGTTCTCAGCATCCCATGATTCTATCCTGTTATATCCGTTTGCGGACATTCCGCTTCCGCTGTTTATTGTTTCTATTTTATCAGCCATAATATTCAATTGTATTGTTTTCAGTTTCGCTTATTCTCACGCAATGAAGATCTGCGCCTTCTTTTTCGATAAGTGGTTTCAGCTCATCCCAGATGGCTATTGCCAGATTCTCTGTAGTGGCAATTTTGCCTTTCATAAAGCTGACTTCAAGATTCAGGTTTTTGTGATCGGCTTTATCAATTATATTTTCCTTAATTATATCCTTGAGCCTGGTTATGTTCATAAACAGACCGGTTTCGCGCGGGACTTCGCCTTTTATTGTCACATAAAGAACATAATCATGCCCGTGCCAGTTAGGATTTGAACATTTACCGAAGACCCTGTAATTTTCTTCGTCGGTCCATTCCTCCCTGAACATCCGGTGTGCGGCGCTGAATCTTTCCCTGCGTGTGATATAGATCATTGCTTCAGGCTTTAATGATGCAATATTAACTATTTAACCCGATCTTTTTATATCTTAAAACAATATATTTATGCTATCAAATTTAATCGATCATAAACAGAACTTATGTTATCCCGTATTTTCATAATAGCTGCCACAGATGAAGAAGCATCAGCAGTGAAGGAAATGGACGGAATTGAATCGGTTGCGGGGAGGTCGTTTATCGGGGGGATAGAAATAGACCTTCTTGTTACAGGAGTGGGAACTGTTGCAACGGCATGGGCGTTGACGAAGATGCTCTCATCTGGTATCAGGCCCGATCTTGCCATTAACATAGGGATTGCAGGGGCGTACAGAGATGATATCCCTCCGGGCAGTGTTGTAATGCCTGTTTCTGACTGTTTTGCGGATGCCGGTATAGATACTGATGAAGGATTCTATACCCTGGCTGAAGCCGGCCTTCAGGATCCCGATAAGTTTCCGTTCAGAAAAGGCAGGATTATTGCAGAAAATGACTTCGTTCACAAAGTTGCACCGGTAATTTCAACTGTGAATGCTGTAACAGTAAATACAGCAACAGGTTCAGAGGAAAAAATAAGGAAGATCTACGGAAAATATAACCCGGATATTGAAACGATGGAAGGAGCTGCATTTTTTTATGTATGTGCAATGGAAAATATACCTTTCCTTGCCCTCAGGGCAGTCTCAAACAAAGTTGAACCACGTAACAGGGATAACTGGAATATTCCCCTGGCATTGAAGAACCTTACGAAAGGATTGAATGTTGCTCTACAAAAAATAGGCTGAAAAATGAAACTTACTCTGGGATTTTCGCCCTGCCCGAATGATACATTTATCTTTGATGCTCTGGTGAACGGAAGGATAGATACAGAGGGGCTTGAATTTGATTATAAGCTTGCCGACGTTGAAGAGCTCAACCACAGGGCTTTCAGAGGAGAGGCCGATATTACAAAAATAAGCTGTCATGCATTTCCTTTTGCTGCAAATAATTATCTGATCCTTGATTCCGGAAGCGCCCTGGGATACGGTAACGGCCCCCTGCTTGTCGCAAAGCCGGGTTTCGACACGTTAAAGATGAATTCCTCGGTAATCGCCATTCCGGGTAAATATACTACTGCAAATCTTCTTTTCAGCATTGCCTGGCCCGGAGCTGTAAATAAAAAAGAATACCTTTTTTCCGATATAGTCGATGTAATTCTGAGCGGCAAGGCCGATGCCGGGCTTATAATTCATGAAACACGGTTTACATATCACCTTAAAGGACTTACCATGATAGCAGATATGGGTGAGTTCTGGGAGAAACTTACAGGGCTGCCGATCCCCCTTGGAGCTATAGTTATCAGCAGAAGGATCCCTGAAGAGGTGTCCCTGAAATTCAACAGCCTGCTCAGGAAGAGCATTGAGTATGCCATGGAAAACTCATCAGCATCATCCGGTTTTGTTGCATCGAATGCCAGGGAGATGGAAAAGACAGTCATCGACAGGCACATAAAAATGTTTGTGAACGAATTTTCACTTGATCTTGGAACGGATGGAAAGAAGGCATTTTCGAGACTGTTTGGTCTTGCACATGAAAAAGGTATTGCTCCTTCAGTGCCTGAAAGGATATTTCTCACCTGATCAGGGAGCCAGTAAAGCACAAAATGAGTAATTTTGAGACAGACTATTTACCAATCATTTGATAAAACCAATATTAAAATCTTTCAGTCATGGCATTTGAATTACCCTTGCTCCCTTACAAAGAGGATGCACTTGTTCCGTTTATAAGTGCAGAGACCATTGAATACCACTATGGTAAGCATCATCAGGCCTATGTGAATAATCTTAACGGGCTTGTTCCCGGAACTGAATTTGAGAATTCAGATCTCGAAACAATTATAAGGAAAGCTGAAGGCGGAATTTTCAACAATGCCGCCCAGGTATGGAATCATACCTTTTATTTTGAAGCATTCTCAAAGGACGGTCTTAAAGCCCCTTCCGGAAATCTCGAAACAGCGATAAAACAGTCGTTCGGCTCATTTGAATCCTTCAGAGAGCAGTTCACAAAGGCTGCAGCAACACTTTTCGGCTCCGGATGGGCCTGGCTTGTAAAAAACAATGAAGGAATGCTTCAGATAGTCCAGGAATCCAATGCAGGCAATCCCATGAGAAAAGGGCTAAAGCCCCTGCTTACCTGCGATGTGTGGGAGCATGCCTATTATATAGACTACCGCAACCGGAGGCCTGATTATATCAAGGCCTTCTGGGAGATAATTAACTGGGATATAATATCGCAGCGTTACAAATAAAGCAGGGATAAGTGGTATTCTCAGGAATGCCCCCCTACAATTATCCTCATTATTCTGAGGTTAAGCACGAAGAACATAACAATCTGTTTCAGTATACATTGGCGCCAGAATCGGGTTGCCTTTGTAGGCAGCGGCGGATATGATTCTTCGTAATAACCCCTTACAATATTCTTAGCCATAGCTGATTATTCTATCTATTTTATACTTTATACTTTATACTTTTTACTTTTTACTTTTTACTTTTTACTTTTTACTTTTTACTTTCTCCTACCTTTCTATTCAGGCAAAAGCCACCAGAAAGGATAGCCTTTTGCCTTGTGAAGGAAAAGATAATGCAGCAGCAGTTTGATCCAATGGCCTGCGAGTCCTATTTCACCCACCGTATAGCTGAGATCGCGACCCCATTGGGGATATTTCTCCCA
The DNA here is from genome assembly GCA_012517605.1 of Bacteroidales bacterium. Lineage (GTDB taxonomy): Bacteria > Bacteroidota > Bacteroidia > Bacteroidales > VadinHA17 > LD21. Next base: position 14,570 of record JAAYUS010000188.1, on the reverse strand, counting down.
GTCGGGCACTATTGGAAAGACAGTCATTGTGGCGGCCTGCCCCTTCAGCATGCTGAACCCTGCAGAAACAATGCATGCAGCGCCCATCTTGCCCAATGATGCCTTGTGACGGAATTCGGTGCTTCCCCTGGTAATAAGTTCAACAATGTTCTGTGCCACTATCTTCCCTGTCACCCCTGAGGGCATCCCTGTTCGCGGCGGTGCTGGTGTGATTAGTGTCCCGTTGGGACTTTTCATCGGCTTGGAGATCTGATGAGGAGGTGCAAAGGCAATTCCGGGAGCAAAATGATTAGGATAAACCTGGTTCTGATAAACTGAAGGCCAGTCAGAAATGCTCCATTCCTCAAATGGCTTTCCGGAATAATCTGCATCCACCTTCATGAATCCTGACGGTGCAAAAAGCACACTTGTGATATCTTCACCTTTGTTATTAAAAGCTTTCATCCCTGCGCCTGCAAAGGCCGGTATCAGCATGGCAAAATCAAATGTCTCAGTTTTTATCTCGCCATCAAGGGTCTCATAATGAACGATTCCCTTTTCAACTTTTGTCACTCCGGCACGCTTTATCCACCTGATGCCATACTCGGCAAGGACCGATTCACAGAATATTTTAGTTGATGTAACATATCCTCCCCGTTTTACAAAAGCACCTCCCATGCCAAAGTCGCCAACTTCATATTCGTTTGAAATCCATACCATTTCGGCCTTGTCGAGCAATCCTCTTTCTTTTATCTCATAGGCAACGTTAAGAGCATATTCAAAGGCAGCTCCCTGGCACGTGGCAGAAGGATGGCCTGTACCTATAAGAAACTTTATCTTTTCACCCTTTTTCATCCTTTCAAAACATGTGTTAAGCTCTTTCCATGTTTCTGCAGCATGGTCGCATGAGCATACAGAATGGGTGTATTTTCCAGGCCCGAGCCCCTCCGTTGCTTCAAAGTTCAGTTTCGGACCTGTCGCATTTACAAGATAATCATAGTCAATGCGTGCAATTTTACCCTTTTGCGCAGGATCAGTATATTCAATAAGGACATATGGAGATTTATGTGATTCATAACCTTCAGGATAAAGAGCAGTCGCTTTTGCCTGCTCAAAGCGGATTCCCCACCGTTTATACAGAGGCCGTAATTTGAAACGTACCTGGTCGACTGTCATTTTGCCAATCCCTACCCAGATGTTGGAAGGTATCCACTGGTAGTATTCTGAAGGACTTACCACAGTGACCTCATGGTTTTTTCCAAGTTTCCTTCGTATATGTGCTGCCGCAGTGTGGCCTGCAATGCCCGCGCCCAGTACAACTATCTTAGCCATTGTTCAAAATTATTTAATTAAAAGGATGAAAGAGATCGTATTGTTTTTTAAATCTAACCAAAATCGTGCATATGTTAAAATTAATTAAATTCTTTATTTAACTGATTTTTTATCCTTGTAATAGTAAGTCATGGGTATACATTCAACAGATTATTGTTAGAATTGTGGTATGAAATCTTATAAACTAAAATAAAATGATCAAAAAAGCTTCTTTTATATGGTTTTTTGCGCTGATAACTTTTTATGGCTATTCACAGCAATCAAAAGAAATTGAAAAAATAATTGAACTGGGCAGGACTGATAACCGCACCATGCATCATCTTGATGTTATCTCAAACAGGTTTGGGGGCCGGCTTGTCGGTTCGGATGCATATGAAAATGCTGCCCTGTGGTGTGCTTCAGAGTTTAAAAAGTGGGGCATGGATGTAATTATGGATGAAGCAGGCACCGTTCCTGTTGGCTTTAACAGGGGGCCCTGGTTTGGCAGGCTTCTTTCCGAGAATGGCATGGATCTGCATTTTGCAACTCCTTCATATACTTCCGGAACAAGAGGTGTGCAAAGGGGGCATGTTCTTATTGAACCAAAAAGCCAGGAAGAATTTGACAGGATGAAAGGGGCCCTGAAAGGTGCATGGGTCCTTATCGGAGGAAAGAACGACGGCTGGCCAATCGACCGTTCTGAAAAGGCTGACTCAGTAAGAGCTTCTGTGATAGCTTACAATGATTCAATAGCGAAGATCAACCGGGAAATAATGCGCGAAAATTATGCCAACAGGGATAAGCCTCAGAAAGAACTGATCCCGCTTAAGGAACAACCTGCTCTTTTTTATCGCCAGATGTGTGAGGCAGGAATTCTGGGCGTGATTCAATCCTCGGCTGTACCGATAAGGGCATTATACGACAGAAAGAATCTCGATAAAATGACTTTTGATAATCTTCCCACTGTTTGCGATATTAAGCTTGACGAAAACCAGTATGCTGTTATTGAGAAGATGGCAAAGGAACGCCGTTATTTCCTTCTCGAGTTTGATATCCGCAATCACTTTAAGCCTGGTCCTGTCAAGTATTATAATGTTATCGGCGTAATCAGGGGGACCCGTTACCCCGATGAATATGTAATGATGGGAGGTCATCTTGATGCCTATGATGTGGCAACTGGTGGCGTTGATGACGGATCAGGAGCCACACCCGCCATGGAAGCTGCAAGGCTTATTATGGCAGCAGGCGGCAAACCCAAAAGGACGATCCTTGTCTGCCTATGGGCAGGTGAGGAGTTTGGACTACTCGGATCAAAGCACTGGGTCGAGGCAAACAAGGAAAAGCTTCCGAAGATCTCGAATTATTTCAACCGTGACGGAGGTCCGACTGTTGCATCCGGACTGAGTGTTCCGGAAGCCATGTATGATGACTTTGAAAAGATCTGCAGACCCCTGAACAGTATTAATCCCGACTTCCCTTTCAAACTTTCGAAAAACACCAATCCTCCCCGCCCAAGGCCAACATCTGCAGGAGGCTCAGACCATGCCTACTTTGCCATGAATGGAGTGCCGACATTGTCATTTGACGCTCCCGATTCAAAAGGATACGATTTTAATTATCAGGAGATCTGGCATACAGAAAGGGATACTTATACAAAGAGCATTCCTGAATACCAGGAACATACGTCAATAGTTACAGCCGTTGTTGTTTACGGGCTTGCCAATCTTGACCATATCCTTTCAAGAAATGGATTGTATCTTGATCCTGAAGTAAAAAAATAAACTTTTAAATCAAATGGACCTGAAGACTTTAGTATACAATACTCGTTCTTACAGGCGTTTTGATGAGTCTTTCCGGATAGACACAAAAATTCTGGAAGGACTTGTCGACCTGGCAAGGATGTCAGCATCTGCGGCGAACAGGCAGCCTCTTAAATATCTTATTTACAATGCTCCCGATGATTGTGAAAGGATTTTTCCGAGTCTTGCCTGGGCTGCATACCTGAAGGATTGGCAGGGACCTGCCATTGGTGAAAGACCTTCTGCATACATCATCATTCTTGGCGATAAGTCGATAACAGATTCTTTTAATGCAGATCCGGGAATTTCTGCGCAGACCATAATGCTTGGCGCGACTGAAGCAGGACTGGGAGGCTGTATGATCGCCTCTGTAAAACGTGATGCTCTGCGAAGCGAACTGAAAATACCTGAAAAATACGACATCATCCTTGTGCTCGCTGTCGGCAAACCAGCAGAGACGGTTGTGGTTGAGGATATCAGGAACAATGACGTAAAGTACTGGCGCGACGTTAACGGCGTACATCACGTACCTAAAAGAACTCTTGACGAGCTTATATTAAAGCTTTAACTTTGCATATGTGAAGAGAGTCCGGCTCATAAGTTTTATGATCCTGATCTGTTGCACTTCAGGATTCAGCCAGGTGCAGGGTCCCGGTGAGGCCAGGTTTGTCTTCAGCGGAGTTGTCAGGGATGCATCAACAACTGAGCCGCTTCCCAATACACAGATCTTCATACGCAGGTCGTTCGTCACAGCAAGTGAACAGGACGGGACTTTTGCCGTCAGTGTAAGCAGGAGAGATACACTGGTCTTCAGGCTCCTTGGATATCAGCCTGCATATCTTTACGTAAGTGACACTCTTACCGGAAAAGAATTTCTGGCCGGGGTATATATGAAAACAGATACTCTTTCGATAGGAGAGGTTATAATTGTTCCGCGTCCGGTAAATCTCCGTACCGAAATATTCAAGCCTCCTCCCGCACCAAACCAGGAGTTGGAAAATGCAAAATACAATATGGCCGTTTCTTCATATCAGGGAAAGATGTCGGTAGGAAAACTTGGAGACCCGGCTTCGAACTATTCGGTTATGCATCAGCAGATGCGAACTTACGCTTTTGAAAAAGGAACAATTCCTTCCGACAGGATTGTCGGCTTCAGTCCATTTATGATTGTTCCGGCAGCATACCTTCTGATAAACGGATTTCCTCAGAAACCTTCGGCCATGAAACCAAACCTTACACGGCAGGAGATGGAGCAGTTGCACCAGAGATATCTCGAATCAAAAGGAATACGGAAATGAAGGCTTTGTCAGCCTTTAACGAAGATGGCCTTTATAATCTGACTTGCCATTTTGGGATTTTCCTTTAGGCGCCGGGTACAATAGCCAAACCAGTCAACACCATATGGAACGTAAACCCTCATCCTGTGGCCGTCATCAACAATACTCTGCCTTAATCCCGGAGTGACACCATAAAGCATCTGGAACTCATACATGTTTTTAGGCACATTGTATTTTGCTATAAGCTTGTATGCGCCATCTACCAGAGGTTTATCGTGGGTGGCTATTCCGACATAGATCTTGTTTCGGAGCATGTATTCGAGGTCTTCAAGATAATGCTGATTGATCTCCTCGTATTTCTTGTATGCAATGGTTTCAGATTCTACATATATGCCTTTGCAAAGCCTGAAGTTCAGAGGATATTTTTCAGAGTTGAGATCCTCAAGGCTTTTAATGTCGTTAAGAGTCCTTTTGAGATATGCCTGAAGCACAAGGCCGACGTTACCCGGGAATTCAGTTTTAAGTCGTCTGAAAAGCTCAATTTCAAGATCAGTGCATGGCGAATCTTCCATGTCGATCCTTATGAAGCTGTTGTATGAAGCTGCTTTTGAAACTATTTCCCGGATGTATCTGTAGCATGCTTCTTTATCTATCAGCAGGCCAAAACTTGTAGGCTTTACTGAAAAATTGCCGTCGATGCCCGATTTGTGGGCGACATCAATAAGGTTAAGATAATCCTTTTTGTTTTCCGCGGCTTCGTCAAGTGTCTTTATGAATTCCCCGAGAATATCAAAAGTAACCATCACCCTGCCATGGTTCAATTCCTTTGCCACCCTCATGGCATCTTCGATAGTCTCACCGGATACATATGATTTTGAAAAAATCCAGATGAATTTCTTTGGAAAATATGGAAGTATTGAGGCAATGAATTTGTTAAACATCTTATCAGAAATTAAATTTTCAAAATAAAACCAGTTAACGTCAAGATTTAGTATGCAAAGAAGCAGCAAATAAAACTTTTATTAAACCGTTTTTAAATGACGTTTGTCACATCGGGACGATGATTTAATACATAATTGTAACAATTTTTTGATGACTCAACATATTACATCAGGTAAGTTTTATTATCCCGGCTTTGCAAAAACTTGCCGGAAAGCAGCCCTGAAAAGGCAAAATTTGACGAGCGTATTGAAAATACCGGGTCTCTGACATCAGTTTTTTAAGAAATATACGTTAATCAGATAAATTGAGAGTCAGTTATCAATGCATTAATCGATAACCTAACAGGATCAACTTTGCTAAAGAGGCTTATATATACAGTTATTATCTTTTGTGTCATAATCTTTAAAAGTTCAGGACAGGATCCTACTTTTTCGCAGTTTTATGCAAATCCGCTTTATCTTGCACCTTCATTTGCCGGTGCAACAGAGGAATACCGTTTTGCCCTGAATTACAGGAACCAATGGCCCTCGGTACCTGGTGTATTTCACACTTACAGCATTTCCTTCGACAAAGCGATGGTAAATTATAATTCAGGCCTTGGCATACTGGCAACTTACGATGTGGCCGGATCGGGTGAACTGAGCAATACAAATATAGGATTGCTTTATTCATATGATTTCAGGTTCAACGATACCTGGCACATTCGACCCGGCGTTAATTTCAAATTCACTTACCTTGGCCTCGACATTTACAAGCTGATCTTTGCCAGCCAGATGACAGGCAGCGGAACCGTTCCTTCTGTTTATCCTCCTCCGTTCAGCAAAGTGGCTGATGTTGATTTTGCAAGTTCTGCCCTTATTTACAACGACAGATTCTGGGGCGGATTTACGCTTGACCATCTCCTGAAACCAAAACAATCATTTTATGGAGATGAGTCGACTCTTCCCATTAAGTTCAACCTTTTCGGAGGTGTGCAGATAATGAGAAAGACGAGGCTGAGGCAGACATATCACGAGGTGCTCTCGATTGCCGTCAACTTCCAGAAACAGGCAAAATTCTATCAGACCGATATAGGATTATATTATTACAGGGATCCACTGATATTCGGTGTATGGTACAGGGGAATACCGTTTGTCACTTCCCAGGCCGGTGATGCAATTATTGGACTGGTGGGGATAAAAACAAAACAGCTTCACATAGGATACAGCTACGATTTTACAATTTCCAATCTTCTGGGTTCCACTGCAGGATCCCATGAAATATCGATAGTATACGAATTCAACTCTTTCTCATTGGGACAGAGGACAAAGATCAGGGCCATTCCGTGTCCTGAGTTCTAGAAGCGCCTTATACCCCGGAAGCTAAATACTAAAAATATTTTCCATTGGCCGATCAAATAATTAATTTGATTATATTTGCGCCTTAACCCATTTAAAATCTAATCTGTACAATGAAGAATCTATCTGCTATTCTGTTTGTTATCCTGTTCCTGGCCGTTGCGGTCCTGTTTTTCTTCCAGTTCAGGGGAAGCAAAAAAGGTGTAGTCAATACCACTGCTGATGCACAGACTGAAAACACCGGTGGAGGGATTGCCTATGTTAACATTGATACTGTTGTTTTTAAATTCAACATGTATTCAGACAGGCGTGCAGAGCTTCTTGATAAGCAGAAAAAGGCAGAAGCTGAGCTCAATTCGAAGGGGACACAGTATGAAAAAGGTGTTAAGGATTATCAGGACAAGGTTAACAAGGGCCTGATAACAAGAGCAACAGCAGCAGAGATGGAGCAGTCGCTTCTTCAGCAGCAGCAGGAGCTCGTAAATCTTCGCGACAAACTGCAGTCGGACCTTATGGAGGAAGACCAGGTAATGAACAGGCAGATTCTCGAGTATATAACCACCTATCTCGAGGAACACAAAGGAGAATACAACTATGAGTATATTTTCGGAAAAAGCTTTGGCAGTGTCGTTCTCTATGGTAATTCAGCCCATGATATTACCCAGAAAGTCCTCGATGGCCTTAATGCCAAATACAAGACTGAGAAGAAATAACTGATATGGGTTTTGCCTCTTCCTGGCTCGGTGAGAGAACATTGTTCTCTCGGCTTATCGACGAGGCACCTGACCCCAATACTGAAATTATAGTAGTTATACCGGCATTCAATGAGCCGGAAATCACTCTTCTTCTCGATTCCCTGTTGAAATGCAGCAGGCCGGGATGCGGAACCGAGATAATCATAATAGTCAACGCTCCCGACGGAGCGGATAAAGAAGCCCTGGACAATAACCAGAGATGTTTAAAAAACATTGAAGCATGGAAAAGGGAGAATGCTGATTGCTTTTTCAGGATCCATGCAGTGGATGTTACACCCCTGATACGCGGAGACTGGAGTGTGGGAATGGCCCGTAAAACCGGCATGGATGAAGCTGTCAGAAGATTTGACTCCCTTAACCGGCCCGGAGGAATAATACTCAGTCTCGATGCTGACTGCCAGGTGGAAAGCAATTACTTTTCGGCGGTATTTGAAGAAATGCATTTAAGGCCTGATCGCCAGGCATGTTCCATTTATTTTGAACATCCGGTTAACGGTGTCGGGTTTCCGGAAGCAATTTATAAAGCAATAATCCTTTATGAGCTGCACCTGAGGTATTACTTTCAGTCTCTTTTATTTACCGGTAAGCCTGATGTTCACCACACGGTGGGCTCGGCCATGGCCGTTAAAGCCCTGCCATATGTAAAATCAGGCGGTATGAACCGCAGGAAAGCAGGCGAGGATTTCTATTTCATTCAGAAACTTATTCCTGCCGGGGGTTTTTTCAATCTTTACAGCACTACGGTTTACCCCTCTCCCAGATCATCCTCGAGGGTACCCTTTGGCACCGGCGTAACTGTGGCAAAGCTTGCAGAGAGTGAAGCCCCCATGTTTAATACTTATAATATTAAGGCATTCAGGGAGCTTAAGATTTTATTCAGCCTTGCAGGAATACTTCAGTCAGGAAGACCTGAAGATGTTAAGGCAATATATCAGGACCTGCCTCCGGGATTAAGGAGTTTCATTGAAGTTTCAGAATGGACGGAAAAGGTGGATGAGATCCGTAAAAATACTTCCGGACCTGAATCATTCAGGAAAAGATTCTTTATATGGTTTAATATGTTCAGGATAGTGAAATACCTGAACGCCGTTCATGTTTCCATGTTTGAAAAAAGACCTGTTCAGGAAAGTGTATCAGAGCTGCTGGCTGAAACGGGTAAAAATCCGGGAACTAAAGATGCGCTGGCTCTGCTTCAATTCTTAAGAAAAGAAGAACGGGGTTATTGATTGTTCTGCCTTGTGATCCTGCGGTTCTCTGCAGGTGTGAGGATAATATACAGATCTTCGTCAGGCTTTTTCATCCTGTATTCTTCCCTGGCAAATTTCTCAAGGTTCCTGTTGCTTGTCTTCAGCTCATAAAGCTTCCTCTTGTCTTCTTCAATCCGTTTTATGTAGTATTCCCTGTCGGCTTTCAGCTTCTTAAGGTTTTTAAGCTCTTTATTTCTTGAGATAAGATTGTTTGAATCGAGAAGCAACACCCACAGTATGAAAATGATGATCGTGAGGATGTATTTATTCCTTAAAACCGGAGGAATTTTTTCTATGAATTTAAATCTCAGCATTTCAATACAAACCTACAACTTTTTTTTTATCCGCCGCTCATCAGATAAAACATCTGAACATTATCTCCGTCGTTGATATATGTTGAATCATACTGATCCCTCGATACCAGTTTCCCATTGATCTTGATAATTTTCAGTCTGAACGAGAAATTCTTAATGGTTATCATGTCGGAGACTGTCATGACATCCCTGTCGAAAACCTCATCCCTGTTATTCAGTATTATTTTCATATCCAGACCTGCAAAATCAGTCTATTTTCATAAGCAGTTCCACGGCAAGGTTTGCCTGCATGGAGGCAACTATACCCACCCTGGGGGCCATAGGAGGAAGCTCCTCTGATGTTTCCAGGGTCTCATCACCGCAAATATAAAGCGAATCGTCTATTTTCCTGCACTTTATATCTTCGCTTTTTCCCCAACCTGCAATTCCGGAACCAACTATCAGCGTGACTCCCGGCATTTCCCGCTGCACGGTTTCAATAAGCATGTCCTTCATATCAGCCCTGTCGAAGGCCTCGATGATCAGATTACATCCTTTGAAAATCACTGGTAAGTTTCCGGCGTCAAGTTCAACCTGGTAAGGTATAACCGTAATTTCCGGATTTATCCGTTTTATGTTCTGCTGCAGTGCAAGAACCTTTTTCATGCCTGCCTGATCCCTGAAATAATACTGACGCGACAGGTTTGATATCTCAACAACATCATAATCTGCGACAACCAGTGTCCCAACACCTGACCTTGCCAGACATATTGCACAATTTGAACCAAGGCCTCCGGCGCCTGCAATGCCTACTCTGAACTTTCCCAGGTGCTTTTCTATTTCGGCAATCTTCATAAGAGGATCCGAATGATTTTCCTTTTACAAATATATACAGTTTGTAAATATGGTATGTTTAAGCAGCTCCTTCGGCCTGAAATATGCACGCCCGGCCTCTGTGCTGTTCATTATGGTCTCGCTGACTGTATTTATACTTCTCAGCCTGGTATCATTTAAAATTAAGGAAGCTCATGCCGATGCTGAAGTTTAAAAATGTAAATAAGAAACCTGGCAGCTTTGCCCTGAACGGAATAAAGTTGATGCCGGAAAAATTTTTTATGCAGATATGACCTTAAATGAATTTAAAGCTCTGCATATAACAGAATCATCAGAGGTTTGGATTACTTTTGCTCCCGGGGCTTCGATAGCTCTTCCGGGAACGGATTGAAACAAAAGTACGGAGAAATATATGTCAATGATATCCTTTGAGAAAGCCCTTGAAATTGTTATGGGTAATGCATTCAGTACAGGAACTGAAGTTGTCAGGTGGACCGATTCCATGGACCGTATCCTTGCTGAAAATATCTTTTCAGATACTGATCTGCCGCCTTTCGACAGGTCGTCGGTTGATGGTTTCGCATGCCGTAAATCCGATCTCGACAGGGAGCTTGAGATCATCGAGACTATCCCGGCCGGAAAATGGCCTTCAGAATCCGTCAGGGCAGGTCAATGTTCGAGGATAATGACAGGAGCCCCGGTTCCCGAAGGAGCCGATTGTGTAATTATGGTTGAAGATACTGAAATCGTTAACTCTGATAAAATAAGGTTTAAAGGTTCTTTTCTGAAGGATAACATTGCATGCAGGGGAGAGGATGTCAGGGAAGGGGATGTAGTTCTCAGGGCAGGAAAGCTTATAAAACCGCAGGACATAGCTGTAATGGCTTCGGTTGGCCACATATCGGTTGTCGTCGGAAAGAAACCGCGTGTTGCCGTGATCAGCTCAGGAAGTGAGCTTGTTGAGCCGTCTGAAAAACCTTCACGACAGGGCATAAGAAACAGCAATTCAAGCCAGTTGCTGGCACAGATTTCAAGGACAGGAATCTCAGGATGCTACTACGGAATTGCACCCGATGACGAGGAAATTACTCTTGACCTTGTCAGAAAAGCATTGTCGGAGAATGATATTGTAATTATTACCGGAGGTGTGTCGATGGGTGATTTTGACTTTGTGCCCTCAGTTCTTGAGAAAGCCGGGGTTAAGATCCTTTTCGACAGGATTGCAGTTCAGCCGGGTAAGCCAACTACATTTGGAGTACATGGCACGGGAATAGTTTTTGGCCTTCCCGGGAATCCTGTATCCTCGTTCATTCAATTTGAGATGCTCGTAAGACCGTTTATATACAAAACGATGGGTTATGACTGGAAACCTTATGAAATAAGGCTGCCGATCAGGGAGCAGTATAAAAGGAAAAATGCCGGCAGACTGGCTCTGATCCCGGTTGCCATTACAGACGATCATTCAGTTGTTCCGGTTGATTATCACGGGTCGGCACATATTTCCGCCCTTCCGTATGCCGATGGAATAATAAGGCTTGGGGTGGGGGAGACTGTTATTGAAAAGGGGAAAATTGTCAATGTTCGACAGTTTTAACAGAAGGATAACCTACCTGAGGATCTCAGTAACTGACAGGTGTAACCTAAGATGCCGTTACTGCATGCCCGAAGAAGGAATAAAACTTCTCAGGCATGAAGATATCCTTACATTTGATGAAATTACTAAATTTACGAAAGTAGCCGTCGACGCAGGAATATCAAAGGTGCGGATAACAGGAGGGGAACCGCTGGCAAGAAAAGGAATCGTAAGCCTTGTGCGGATGATTGCCGGCATAAAAGGAATATCTGATCTGTCAATGACAACCAACGGAACAATGCTGCCGGAATTTGCAGAGGATCTTAAAAAGGCTGGTCTTGACAGGGTTAATATAAGTTTGGATACTGTTGATCATGAAAAATATGCTTTTATTACCCGAAAAGGAAATCTCGATGATGTTTTCAGGGGAATTAAGGCAGCAAAAAAGGCAGGTCTGGACCCTGTAAAGATAAACTGCGTGATCAAAAAATCGGAACTTGAGAAGGATGCCGTTGAGGTAGGGGAATTTTGCAGGGCCAACGGACTTGAAATCAGATATATAAAGGAGATGGACCTTGAGCGCGGCACTTTTTCCACTGTTGTAGGAGGCTCGGGAGGAAACTGCTCCTTATGCAACAGGTTAAGACTTACATCGGCAGGCATGCTAAAACCCTGCCTGTTCAGCGACATTGAGTTTGATATTAAGGAACTTGGTTATGAAAAGGCACTGAAAATGGCAGTTGAAATGAAACCTGAAAAGGGAATATCAAATCTGAAAAATGACTTTTATAATATAGGAGGTTAATATTTATGGATAAACTTACTCACACTGACGATTCGGGAAAAGCAATCATGGTCGATATCGGATCAAAGGAAATCCAGCAAAGAAGTGCTAAGGCAGCCGGTCATATAAGACTGTCTGAAGGAACGCTTAAACTTATTGCTGACAATCTGATCAAAAAGGGAGATGTCCTTACTGTAGCACAGATTGCGGGTATAAACGCTGCCAAGGCGACTTCAGCCCTTATACCCCTGTGCCATAATATCCCCCTCGATAACATAGCTGTCAGTCTTTTCCCTGACGAAACCGGCATTGTTGCAGAAAGTGAAGTGAAATGCACAGGAAGAACCGGAGCCGAGATGGAAGCTCTGACTGCTGTGAGTGTCGCCCTTTTAACAGTATATGATATGTGCAAGGCAGTGGACAGTATGATGGTACTCGACAGGATAATGGTCACGGAAAAAACTAAGAAATGAACCTGCCCGACAGATTCGGCGTTGAGATTATTACACTCAGCGACAGAGCTTACCGGGGAGAATATGATGACCTGAGTGGTCCCAGGATCAGGGAACGCCTCGGTGAATTCTTTTCGGAGCAGCAATGGCAGTTCGTGATAAAAACTTCACTTATCCCCGATGATGCTGTCATGCTGAAGGGAATAATTCAAACGGCTTCCTTGTCGGCCGACATGATATTCACGACAGGAGGAACCGGAATTGGCCCCAGGGATATAACTGTAGAAACAGTAAGGCCGATGCTTGATAAGGAGATACCAGGAATAATGGAGTTCATCAGGATCAGGTACGGAGCTGACAAACCCAATGCGCTGCTCAGCAGGGGAGTTGCAGGGATAGCGGGTAATGCGCTGATTTATACATTGCCCGGTTCGCTTAAGGCTGTAGACGAATATATGACGGAGATCCTTAAGACATTGAAGCATACTGTCATGATGAAATACGGACTGGATGTCCACTGAAAATATCAGTCGGTAAGCCTGTTCAGCGTATTGACTGTCTGGGAGCCAAGCAGTCTGTCGTACCTTTCACGGGGATTTCTGTAGTAAACAAGGACCGTATAATCATTTTCAGTCTCATAGTGGCTTCCTTCGAATCTTGTTGCTACGGTCTCCGCGCTTCCGTCAGGCCTGAATACATATTCATAATTGTACCATCCCTGCTTCAATAGCATTATGCACTCGTAAGCGCCTGCATCCCGGTTATAAGTCATGACATTGTTGCTGTTGAATTCCCAGTCGTTAAGTGCGCCCGAGACATACATTCTGCCTCCTTCTATATATTCCCTTGACGGTAGATTAAAATATACATAGAGATAATCTGCATCAGTGTCGGGATTTTTTTCCTCCTGCACAGCAATGTAATATTTGCCGTTAAAATCTTCCCAGTAAAAATATGGTCTGAATTCCCTGTTCTCCGAGGGTGCCAGGTAAATATGATAATTGCCCATCAGATAGTCAATCTTCCTGACATACTGAGACTGGTACCTGATGCTTCTGATATCAAAATATCTGAATTCATTTCCCCCCTGAAAGACGTTTTTATCAGATAACGGGCTGTATTTTAGTTCATTGCTGCTAAAGAACTCGGGTTTGAGGTTCTTTTTTGCATTATTCCACCTGCCGTTCTGCAAAACAAAGGCAAAAACATCCCTGTAAGGGTCATTTATCCTGATATTCCTGATAATCACGTTAAAATCAATCTGCTGCCCGGTATTGAGGTCCGCCGTCATTCTCGGACGGTGGGCCGAAATGTTGATTTCAGCCATATCCTCCGTGACAAGGAATCGCTGTGTTATTGCAGGATTCTCAGGTTCATTCATTGGATAAACCATTAAAATATAATTTCCGGAAAGGCTGATCTTTACCCTGTCGTTTGGGAATGAAACCCGGTAATGAATATAATTGACTGTCGTGTTAAATGAGGGTTTATAATCTTCGATTGGATTTTCAGCAAAACCTTCGAGATAATCGGTAGTGAAAATGTCGGATCTGTTCCAGTCCTTGTCACAGTGAATGAATGTATAATAATAGTTCTCAATATTATCCCCGAGAAGGTCGAAATTTAGGATCAGCTTTTCGGCACTGTTAAGTTTCATCACAGGGTATGAAAGATTCCATCCATCCTTATAAAGCTGAACGGTTTTTATCTTCTCGCTGAAAATATGGTTTGAATAAAGCAGCGAGTCAGGTTCGAGCGAATAAAGTGATTGTGAATAAAATAACAGACCAAGCATTGAAATGATGCTTTTACTGAGCAGGCAGACTGACCCTGAGGAGCGGAGGATCACTGTAATTTTATTATTGTAAGAACCGGTTTTCAAGCGAAGCCTTTATATGGATTGTACTGAACAAAAATAATGCAAAATTGTATTATCATATTTATTATGTTTGGATTTAAAGTCCTTTAAATTTCTACATTTGCAATT
>JAAYUS010000187.1 GCA_012517605.1 Bacteroidales bacterium | reverse complement strand
CTGATGGCTGAAAATACTTCAATGAAAATAAACTATCTCCAGACAAAATTCAAACTAAACGACACCATCAGGTTCGATAAGACCGGTATTAAGTTCAGAAACTCAAAAGTAACCGATGAAAAAGGAAATTCAGCGACTATTTCCGGATCAATCTTTCACAAGAACTTCAGGGATTATACCGTCGATCTTACAATAAACATGGATAAAAATGACTGTCTTGTGCTCAACACCACACAAAAAGATAACGGCATGTTTTACGGAACTGTATATGCATCGGGAGTCACCACCATCAGAAGTGGTACAAATTCCCTTGCATTTGATATTTCAGCAAGGACCGGCAAGGGGACCAGGTTCTTTATACCTCTTAATTCGGGAATGTCAGTCTCGGATTATTCCTTTGTAACATTTGTAAGTCACGATACGGCATCATTGAAAGAATCAGACAAAAATGCCAGGTTGCCGGCAAGAAGTGAGGGTTCATCACTTGAACTTAACTTTGATCTGGATGTAACCCCTGAAGCTGAGGTCCAGCTTCTGATCGATCCCAAAGCCGGAGATGTGATAAGGGGACGAGGTGAAGGGAAGCTTAATCTGAGTCTTAACAAACAAGGGGAATTCAAGATTTTCGGAGATTATGTCATTGACGAGGGCGATTATCTTTTCACTCTCCAGAACCTTTTCAACAAGCGTTTTGATGTTGAAAGCGGAGGAACGGTCTCCTTCAACGGGAATGTTGAAAATGCCGGGATAGACCTTACTGCAAGGTATAAAAACCTCAGGACCTCGCTTTACCCTATTCTATATCCGATACTCCAGGATGAAAAATACAAGACAAGGATACCGGTAGAACCACAGCTTATTCTTTCAGGCAAGCTTTTCAATCCCGTTGTCGGATTCAACATCTATCTGCCAAATGCCGATGAAGAAACCAGAACTTATCTCCGAAATGCCATAACAACGCAGGAAGAGCTAAGCAAACAGTTTTTGTATCTTCTTGTAATGAACAGCTTTTACTCAGATCCTTCTCAGTCGTCATATTCTTCATCCATGGCATCATCGGTCGGAGGCACTTCAGCAATGGCAGTCACAACAACGGAAATGCTTTCGAACCAGCTCAGCAACTGGCTTTCACAGATCAGCAATGACTTTGATGTGGGATTCAATTACAGACCTGGCAACAAGGACATAAACACACAGGAACTCCAGGTGGCACTGTCAACGCAGCTTCTTAATGACAGGGTCACCATTAACGGCAGCTTTGATGTGAGGGGCCAAAACAATACCGACGGGACGCCTTTGAGCGGCGATTTTGATATTGAATACAAGATCACCGAAAAAATAAGGTTCAAAGCTTTCAACAGATATAATAATCCTTATACCGGACGTGGTGCTCCGTACACACAGGGACTTGGAATTTTTTTCAAGCAGGATTTCAACCGGTTGTCAGATATTTTCAGAAGAAAGCAAAATTCGGACATGAAAAAGGAAGATGAGATCAAAGCTGTTGAATAAGAGTTGATAAATAATGCAATAATGTTATTAATACACAATAATAGCAAATAGCTTTTTTTCGTTTTTTAATAACTTCGCCGGTGAAAATTCACTGAAAAGGAAGATAAATAATTGTTTACTAACTAATTAATAAAACAGGAAAATATGGGATTTCAACTATTCTTAATGCAGGAGGGTCCGGCAGCAGTACAGGCAGCTGCCGCAAAGAAATTAACCCTGCTGGATTTTGCAATAAAGGGAGGATGGGTAATGATTCCAATCATTCTTTTGTCGCTCGTGGCAACATATATTTTCATTGAAAGGTATTATGTGATAAGGAAAGCGACAAAAGAGGACACAAATTTCATGAACAGGATCAGGGATTATATTCATGACGGCAAGCTGGATGCAGCATCAGCACTGTGCAAATCGACTGACAGTCCCTCGGCAAGAATGGTTGAAAAGGGCATCAGCAGGCTTGGAAGGCCTTTGCAGGATATAACAACCGCCATAGAAAACGTTGGTAAGCTTGAGATATCAAAACTCGAAAGAGGGTTCCCGACACTCGCAACAATTACAGGAGCTGAGCCAATGCTGGGTTTTCTTGGCACAGTCATTGGCATGGTCAGGTCGTTTTATGCCATGGCTTCGGCTGGAAATAATATTGAGGTCTCACTACTGTCAGATGGTATTTACACCGCGCTTATTACCACAGTTGCAGGGCTTATAGTGGGGATACTCGGATATTTCGCCTACAATACACTTGTAGTGAGAGTTGAAAAGGTCGTCTTCAATCTGGAGGCAACACTCACAGAATTTATGGATGTGCTTAATGAACCATTAAAAACAGGACGTTAAAATGCCAATATCGTCGAGGAATAAGATAAGCATCAATTTCAGCTCTGTCGGGATGACGGATGTGGTTTTTAACCTGCTCATATTTTTTATGCTGACATCGACACTCGTGCATCCCACAGCGTTAAAACTTCTTCTGCCGAAAGGCAGCACCCAGACATCGGCAAAGCCTCAGACAACTGTTTCAATAACTGCCGACCAGAAATATTATGTGGAGCAGCAGGCTGTGTCGCTTGAGACTCTTGAGGCTGTTCTGAAGCAAAAGCTCGGGGCAAATCCCGAAACATATATTTCGCTGCATGCGGATAAAAATGTACCTTTCGAGACAGTAGTTGCCGTTCTTAATATTGCGCAGAAAAACAATTATAAACTGATAATTGCCACTTCTCCAAAATAGCGACCTTCGGAAGATCCCCTCTGAAAGGAAAAAAGGGATAATCGGAACCTCAATATTGCATATTGCGATACTGGCTCTTCTGATATTTGTTGCTTTTGTCCCTCCTGAACCTCCGGAGATGGAAGAAGGAATACTCGTGAATTTCGGCACTGATGAGACCGGGCTGGGAATGATTGAACCATCAGCTCCGCCGGTTCAGAAAGAGACGACTCCTCCCCCTCCGGCAGCATCACCAAAAGTACAGGCCGATGAACCTCTTCTCACACAAAATGATGAAGAAGCGCCCGAAGTGAAAAAGGTGGATCCGGAAGCGGAAAAGAAAAGACTTGAAAAACTGGAAGCTGACCGCAAACTCCGAGAACAGATTGAAGCCGAAAGAAAAAGGAAAGAGCAGGAGGAAATAGAAAGAAAGAGAATAGAGGCCGAACAGAAAAGACAGGCCGACATCATGAACAGAACACGTGAAGCACTTGCCAATTCCAAAAATGCCGGTACGACATCAAAAAGTGAAGGAGAAGCAGGAGGAACCGGTAACCAGGGCGTACCCACAGGCTCTGTTGATACAAAGAACAGGGGTGAAGGAGGAGGCTTTGGAAACCAGGGGAATATTTCCTATGATCTTGGGGGAAGAGGTTTCCAGTCGTTGCCAAAACCAGTTTATGAATACCAGGAAGAAGGCAAAGTTGTGGTGGAGGTAAGCGTGGACAGATCCGGTAAAGTCACACAGGCCATACCAGGAATAAAGGGATCTACAACTCTGAATGAATATCTTCTGAGGGTTGCCAAAGAGGCAGCACTTAAAGCAAGGTTCGACCCGAAATCAGATGCGCCCGTAATCCAGAAGGGCACAATCACTTATAACTTTATCCTAAGGTAGCGTTATCGGCCTTCTTGTAAGCCTGAAATACAATCAATAGGCAAACAGCGGGAATGATTTCATCAATTTATTTACCTTCTCTCCTACTCTTTTGATAACTGCTTCGTTATCAATATTTGAGATCACCTCATCAATCAGTTCAACAATAACGCCCATATGTTCTTCCTTCATACCCCTGGTCGTAATTGCCGGAGTGCCAACCCTGAGTCCTGACGTAAGGAACGGAGAACGGCTGTCGAACGGAACCATGTTCTT
>JAAYUS010000186.1 GCA_012517605.1 Bacteroidales bacterium | reverse complement strand
GAAGCAATTACCCATCTGATTGATAATGTCGTATTCCAGCCTGTGATTTTTTCAAACAGTGTCAAGGCACATCCTCTTGAAATATTCATTGTTGTACTTATTGCAGGATTTGCCGCAGGAATTCCGGGAATGCTTCTTGGGATTCCAACCTACACCGTAATAAGGGTTTTTGCAAGGGAATTCTTTTATGGGTTCAAGGCTGTGCAGAGGATTACCTCGGGCCTTTCAGACATGACCCCTGAGGTAGTCCATACTGAATTTATACCGGAGGATGATAAAAAACCAAAAGTCATAAGAAAAAGCTCACATCACAAAACCAAAACCGCAAAAGACGAAGAATGAACAGGTTGATATTACCATTTGTCAGGATTTTCAGGTTTTATTATGACGGCTTCAGCAGCATGTCGTGGTGGGGAAAACGTGTATGGATCATAATAATTATCAAACTATTCCTTATATTTATAGTATTGAAGATCTTCTTTTTCCCTGATTTTCTTCACAGGAAATACAAGACTGACAAACAAAAAAGCGAGTATGTTCTGGAACAACTAACCAAATCAAAATAAGCCTATGTTTGAAAACGCCGATTTATCCCTTGTGGACTGGTCGAGGGCTCAGTTTGCCCTGACGGCCATTTACCACTGGCTTTTTGTTCCCCTGACCCTCGGGCTTTCATTTATTGTTGCCATAATGGAGTCAATATATGTAAAGACCGGGAATGAGGAATGGAAGCGGATTACCAGATTCTGGATGACCCTCTTCGGGATTAATTTTGCTATAGGTGTGGCAACCGGAATTATCCTTGAATTTGAGTTTGGAACCAACTGGTCGAATTATTCATGGTTTGTGGGCGACATTTTCGGAGCCCCTCTTGCAATTGAAGGAATTCTTGCATTCTTCCTTGAATCGACATTTGTGGCCGTAATGTTTTTCGGATGGAACAAGGTCAGCAAAAAATTCCACCTTCTTTCATCGTGGCTGGTCGCAATAGGAGCAAACCTTTCCGCTCTCTGGATACTTGTCGCCAACGCCTGGATGCAGAATCCGGTTGGCATGGTCTTCAATCCCGATACTGCCAGGAATGAGATGATCAGTTTCTGGGATGTTCTTTTCAATGAAGTTGCCATCAGCAAATTCCTGCATACAATATCTTCGGGATTTCTGCTTGCATCGATGTTTGTCCTCGGCATCAGCGCCTATTATCTTCTGAAGAAAAGGGAGATTCTTCTTGCGCGTCGCAGCATACTTATATCGGGGGTTTTCGGTCTTTTGTCATCATTGCTTGTTATCTATACCGGAGATTCTTCGGCTAAAGCTCTTGCAAAAGCCCAGCCTGTGAAATTTGCAGCATTCGAAGCCCTTTATGAGGGAAAAGAGAATGCCGGACTGGTAGCCGCAGGGATATTGAAAGAATCTGACAGTAAGATAGGGAACACCGCTGTCAATGATTTTGCCTTCAGGATTGAGATACCGGGATTCCTGTCAATAATGACAAGTGGTAAAAGGGACGCTTTTGTTCCTGGTATCTATGACCTTGTAAACGGAAATCAATCGCGTGGAATAATGCCTGTTTCGGAAAAGATAGACCGGGGTACAAAAGTCCGCAACATGCTGGAGGAGTACAAGACCGCCAGAAAGAACAATGATAACGACAAGGCCGGAATGCTGGCAGCAACGTTCAGGGACAAAAAATTCAATGAAGAAAACTTCAGATATTTCGGTTATTCATTTTTCAAAAGCCCCGATGAGGCAATCCCAAATGTGAAAGTGGCATTTTATACATTTCACCTGATGGTAATGCTTGGATTCCTCTTTATCCTCGAATTCTTCCTTGCGATATATTTTCTTTTCAGGGGTACCCTCGAAAAGCAAAAGTGGTTTCTGTGGGTGGCACTCTTTTCAATCCTTCTGCCTTATGTTGCGGGAGAGCTTGGATGGGTCCTCGCCGAGATGGGCCGGCAGCCATGGATAATACAGGATCTTATGCCGGTTTCTGCCGCAGTGTCCCAGATTTCTTCAGGATCGGTAATTACCACATTCGTGCTTTTTGCTGTGCTCTTCACTCTGCTTCTCGTCGCAGAGGTATCAATAATGATAAGGCAAATAAAAACAGGACCCAAACATTAGGAGGACAGAAAAATGACACTTATGATTTCACATCTTTTTCTGCAGCAATACTGGTGGATAATCATATCCATCCTTGCAGGATTGCTCGTTTTCCTGATGTTTGTTCAGGGAGGCCAGTCGATGATATTTTCGCTTCCGCGGAATGAATCTGACAAAACAATGATAGTCAACTCACTTGGAAGAAAGTGGGAATTTACCTTTACAACCCTTGTCACCTTCGGAGGTGGCTTCTTTGCTTCTTTTCCCCTGTTTTATTCCGCAAGTTTCGGAGGTGCTTACTGGGTATGGATCGCGATTCTTTTCAGTTTCATTATCCAGGCAATTGCATATGAATACAGGTCGAAACCTGCAAATATCTTCGGGAAGAATACCTACGACACTTTCCTTTTCCTGAACGGATCGCTCGGACCATTCCTGATTGGAACCGCAGTTGCCACTTTTTTCACCGGTTCCCAGTTCAGCCTCAATGAGATGAACCAGGTGAGATGGCAGACACCTTGGCACGGACTTGAAGCGTTGCTTAACGGGAAAAACCTGGCTCTTGGGCTTGCTGTACTGTTCCTTGCCAGGACAAACGGCATTTTGTACATTATAAATTCGGTTGACGAAGAGGCCCTGATTGAAAGGTCTTTAGGAAAGCTCACTGTAAATGCAATAGCTTTTCTTGTCTTCTTCCTATTATTTCTGGGATCCCTTCTTCTTTCCAAGGGATTCGCCTATGACAGTTCAACGGGAACCGTAATGATGGAAAATTACAAATACCTTCATAACCTGATAGGAATGCCTCTTGTGCTCATTCTTTTTCTGGCAGGCGTGGTGGGTGTTCTTTACGGCATAGGTTCGACAATTTTCGGGGGAAGCAGGTCAGGTATCTGGTACACGGGCTTCGGAACCCTGCTTGCAGTTACCTCGCTCTTTCTTGTTGCCGGTTTCAATGATACTGCATTCTACCCTTCAGTTTACGACCTTAACAGCTCCCTGACGATAAGAAATGCATCGTCGAGCCATTTTACGCTTAAGACTATGATGTTCGTCTCATTCATTGTTCCCTTTGTGGCAGCATATATCTGGTTCGCCTGGAAAGCCATAAACAATAAAAGGATAACTGAAGAGGAGATGAAGAAAGAGGGACATGTATATTAGGGCGCAGGGCGCAGGGCGAAGGGCTCAGGGCAAAGGGCGCAGGGCAAAGGGCGCAGGGCGAAGGGCAAAGGGCGCAGGGCGCAGGGCGAAGGGCCGGGTTTAGGAGTAAGAAGTAAGAAGTAGGAAGTAAGAAGTAAAAAGTAAAAAAGAAGAAGATGTACGTTTCGGGGATAATACAATATTTGATCTGGCCTGCATTTATTGTTGCAAGCTGGTTCATTATAAAGGCTGCCTTAAAATATTATGAGAAAAAGTTCCCTGTACCGGATGAAGAATCAGGATCTGATAAATAGCGTTGATCCGAGGGATACAAGCAAGTAGGCAGGTATTACAAAAGGAGTTGAGGCAAAGCCGAAGAAAATAAACGATGCCAGAACAAGGCCAATGAGTATATATCTTGGCTCATTCCCGGCAAACCTGAGATTTGCAAATTTCAGTGAAAGCAGCGGGAGCCTTGTAACCATCAGAAGGGATAATATTACTGTATAGGTTATCAGGGCTGTTGCTGATCCTGTAAACCATGCCAGAAAGGGAAGGCCGGTGATATGGGCAGCAATAACGACTGTTATAACTGCAATTGCATTTGCCGGCGTGGGAAGACCCCTGAAAGATGTCTTCTGGGTAGTATCAAGGTTGAAGACCGCTAGACGCAACGCGGCACATACAGGCATAATCACGGTGACAAACGCCAGGATGTGCTTAATTGTAAGAGCGTTACCTGATTCCGGGCTTATGTTCAGTGCAGGCACAAGCATTTTATAGATAATGAAAGCGGGGGCAACTCCAAAACTTACAAGGTCGGCCAAACTGTCGAGTTCCTTGCCGATATCAGAATATGCTTTCAGTGACCTGGCTGCAAAGCCGTCGAAAAAATCAAAGATCATGGCGGCAAGGATCAACCAGGAGGCGGTAACAAGGTCACCTTTCGATGCAAAAACAAGTGCAATGAAACCTGAGGTGAGATTCAGGGAGGTTATAAGGTTGGGAATATTTCTCATTGAGAGCATTATATTGAAGTATCGGAGAGCAAAATTATCATAAATTTCAGTTGAATTACAGAAATTGTTAGATTTGCATAATTTAGAAAGTCTGAATGATCAATTTCAAAGGCATAAGGATTGCAGTCGACTTCGATGGCACGATAGTCGAACATGATTATCCCGGTATCGGGAAGGAAAAGCTTTTTGCTTTTCAGACACTCAAGGAACTTGAGAAACTTGGTGCCAGGCTTATTCTCTGGACCTTCAGGGCCGGAAGGGAGCTTGAAGAGGCTGTTGAATATTGCCGGAAAAACGGTATCGAATTCTATGCTGTGAACAGGAACTACCCCGAAGAGGTTTATGATGAAACCATAAGCAGGAAGATAGATGCCGATATTTATATTGATGACAAGAATCTCGGAGGATTTCCCGGCTGGAGCGAGGTCTGGCAGATGCTCGTCCCGTTCGACCTTCACCAGCAGGAAATGGAAAGACAAATAGCTGCTGCAAGAAAAAACAGCTTGCGCAGATTGTTCGGGAAAAAGGAAAAACAAAATGAGAATTAGATTTTCCGGGTATTTCCCTGGTTTTACGTTACTAATAATATTCTCCTGGATAGTATCCTGCTCAGGAAGCAGAAGCAATCCGCCTGAACAGGGAAGCAGTACATCCGGCAACGCTCAGAATACCGCCAGGATATCTCTTATCAGGATGGTGTCACCATCTGAAAATGCTGAGTATAAGCTTAAGGATCAGATAAAGGTAAGGATTGAATCTGAAGACAGGACTGTCAGGTTTGACTCCGTGAAAGTATATTTTGACGGACGCCAGGCAGCAGTTGTCAGATCCGAGCCATGGGAATGCTCGATAAGCCCTTCTTTTAATACTCTTACAGGCAGGAAGTCTGTCAAGGCTGTGGGATACAGCAAGGAAAAGACGCAGTCAGTAACAAGGTTCGTTATAATAAATTCTGATATCAAACCCGCGAAATTTACTTTCAGTGTTGTAAGAACCTATCCTCACGACAGGGAGGCTTTTACCCAGGGACTTTTCTATGATAACGGTGTCCTTTATGAAGGAACAGGCCAGGAAAGCGGATCGAGCCTCAGGGAAGTTGAGCTTCAGACCGGTAAGGTCATGAGGCAGCATAATCTTGATCCTTCCCTTTTCGGCGAGGGTATTACTTTGTACAAAGACAGGATATATCAGGTTACCTGGCGGAATAAGGTTGGTTTTGTCTATAACAGGTCCGATTTCAGGGTTCTTAACAGGCTTTACTATCAGACTGAGGGGTGGGGCTTGACAACCATGGGTGAGAGGCTCGTGATGAGTGACGGATCAAATATCCTGTATTTTCTGGATCCTGAATCCTTTACTGCAGTTGACAGGCTGGAGGTTTATGATGATGAGAAGAAAGTTGATCAGCTAAATGAGCTGGAGTACATAAACGGTGAAATATGGGCCAATATCTGGATGACTGACCTCATAGCCAGGATCGACCCCTCATCAGGCAGGGTAAATTCATATATTGATCTTTCGAAATTGTTCCCGGAGGCAAAGAGAAGGGAAGTAAATGCCGATGTGCTCAACGGAATTGCATGGGACAGCAGTGAGGGACGGATATTTGTTACCGGAAAACGTTGGCCGCAACTATATGAGATAAAGGTTATTAAATAACCCTCGTGGCATAAATGACGTTGACAGCTGAGGGTATTATACCGAATTCTGCAGGCGTATGCCCGAGCGATTCTCCGTCGGCCTCGACATAAAGAGGAAACTCCGATTCAACCTTAACATTTGTGCACCTGTAACCATCGATCCTTGGATGGCTCAGAAGGGTGCCGTCGTAAAGGAGCTTCAGGTTTCTGATAATTTCAATCCTTCCAATTTCCCTTATTACTGTAACGTCAAGCAATCCGTCGTCAGGCATCGCTTCAGGGGTTTGTCTCATCCCGCCGCCACAGTACCGTCCGTTTCCTACATTTAGCGAGAATATCTTTGCCTTAACAGTCTTGCCGTCAATCGTTATGTCAGACTGGATGTTTTTGTATGATATAAGGCTCGATAACAGGTTCCAGAAATAAATTGCCTTGTTGCTTTTACCTTTTTCCTTTTGAGAATTGGTCTTTTTGACAACTATTGATTCAAATCCGAGACCTGCAATATTAATGAAGTACCTTTTTTCCTGTCTGCCTCCATCGTAATAATTAATGAATCCTACATCATGTTTCATCTGACGGGCTTCCCTGATAACCCTTACGGCGCCTTCGTATACAAGTGGTATTCCGAACATGCGGCCCCAGTCGTTGCCTGTTCCGACAGGTATTTTGCTTATGGTGCAATCGGTTGTCGGACACTTATCCTGTGTGAATATTCCGTTTACAATCTCGTTTAGTGTGCCATCGCCTCCCACTGAAATGAATTTTCTATACCCCGATCGGATAAGGTCTCTTGTCATTATGGTTGCGTGTCCCCTTTTTTCCGTAAGCTTCATACTGTATTTTATTCCCTCTTTGTCAAGCAGCCAGGCTATACGCTTCCAGTCTTTTTTCCCTTTTCCGTTCCCTGCATTCGGGTTAACTACTGCAAACCATTCATCCATTAAAAGCTTCTCTTCCATAGCACCATTTGTTTGTATCAAATATCCGAATTATCATGTTAATAAAGTGTTGAAAAGCGCAAAAAAAATGTTTACAATTACATTATTGCCTGTCCGGGGCTCAAGTTCATAAATCGTAAATTTGAAGCTCATAATTTAACCACGGTAATCAAAAAAAGAGATGGGAAGGATAATAGCCATTGCAAATCAAAAAGGCGGAGTGGGGAAGACGACAACAGCCATCAATCTGGCAGCAAGTCTGGCAGCTCTTGAAAAGAAAGTTATAATAATTGATGCTGATCCTCAGGCAAATGCCACATCAGGGATTGGCCTGGATACCCGCCAGATAAAGAGTACAGTGTATGATTGTCTTATCGACGGGAAGGAGCCCTCAGAGGCTATACATCAGACAGGCATTGACAATCTTTTTGTAATGCCTTCGAATATTGATCTTGTAGGAGCGGAGATTGAAATGCTCGAAAGACCTGAAAGGGAAAAGATCATGAAGGGAGTTCTGGGGAAGATCGCCG
>JAAYUS010000185.1 GCA_012517605.1 Bacteroidales bacterium | reverse complement strand
CTCGACATCAATTGTTTCACTGCCATAACACCAGCATGGAGTCACAGTAAGGGTTAAACCGACGCCATTTTTTTTGAATTTTTCATCACATGCTGCCGCTTCCGATACCCGACCGATAGTACCGTCGGCAATGACACATTCAACAGGTTTCCCGTTACCATATCTGAGGTTGTCGCTAATCAGACGGGCTGCTGCTCCGGCCATATCCATAGTTTGCTTCTCAAGCGATTCTCTTACACCGTTTTCACGTGCATCAATTACAGGTCGTATTCCCACCTTCGGGAAATCTCCGATAACTGTCTGATAGTCAGTGTTTATTTTAAAATCGTTCTGTGTCATTTTGTTTTAGTATTAGATTATCCGGTCTTAAATGCAATTTAACAAATATAATTTTTAAAGTTCAAATATTTCATGACATCATAAACCGAAGTGACATATCTGCTGCCAGGACATTAGAATGGATTCACGACTTAACATACAGGGATATGTGACCGGAAAGGAATAAAAGCACAAATTTTTATACCTTTACCGATCAATATTTTCATTATGCAAAAGGGGAGAAGATTGCCTGTCTGGCTGAAGATGCAAAGGGCAAGCGGAGAGAATTATTCGAGGGTAAAGCATCTTGTAGAACAAAACCACCTGCATACCATATGCACAAGCGGTAACTGCCCGAATATGGGAGAGTGCTGGAACACCGGCACGGCGACATTCATGATTCTTGGAGACATCTGTACGCGTGCATGCAAGTTCTGTGCCACCGCAACGGGAAGGCCTTTGCCTCCCGATCCGGATGAGCCCATGAGACTGGCCGGATCGGTCAGGACTTTACAGCTGAAACACTGTGTCATAACATCTGTCGACAGGGATGATCTTCCTGACAGAGGTTCGTCATTCTGGGCAGAAACAGTAAAGACGGTTAAAAGAATAAATCCATTTACGACTGTTGAAACCCTAATCCCTGATTTTGACGGGAAACCCGAATTCATTCAGAAAGTTATCGATGCAGGGCCTGAAGTGATCTCGCATAATATGGAAACTGTTCGCAGGCTTACCCCTGAAATCAGAACAAAGGCAAAGTATGATACAAGCCTTAAGGTGCTGAAATATATTTCTCAAAGCGGTATAACTGCAAAATCGGGTTTTATGGTCGGCCTTGGTGAAACCGAAAATGAAGTTCTTGAAACGATATCTGACATTTATGATGCAGGCTGCAAAGTCGTTACAATAGGCCAGTACCTCCAGCCCACATTCAGCCATATCGAGCCAGCGGAATTTGTAAGTCCCGGACAATTTGAGAAATACAGGCTGGCTGCCCTTGAAACTGGTTTTAAATTCGTGGAATGCCACCCTCTTGTGCGATCATCATTTCATGCAGCAAAACACGTGAGCAAAGACTAAATTTTACTATATTGCATCAGCTTTTCAAAACCAGGGAGAAATTGAGTTATAATGTTTTATATCAAGATATTGGGAGAAGGGATTACGACGAAACCTGGAACCTTCAGGAGGTTATCTTCAAAAAACTGGTTGACTGCAAGCTGAAGAAAAATCTTACAGACCATCAGAATGAAACGGACTGTACAGGCACACTGATTTTTGTCGAACATCCGCATGTATATACTCTTGGGAAAAGCGGATCGGAAAATAATCTTCTCATCGACCACATACAGCTTCAGGCAAAAGAAGCCCGTTTTGTAAAAACCGACAGGGGAGGAGATATTACTTACCACGGCCCGGGTCAGATTGTCGGATATCCGATATTTGACCTTGAAAAGATTGGAATCGGACTTAAAGAATATATTTTTTATCTCGAGGAAGCAATTATCAATACGCTTCTGGAGTTTGGTATAACAGGTTCAAGACTTGATGGTGCGACCGGTGTCTGGCTTGACCCGGATACAAAAGGAAAAGCCAGAAAGATATGTGCCATCGGTGTAAAGGCAAGCCGTTATGTCACAATGCACGGATTTGCCTTTAACGTTAATACGGATCTGAATTATTTTAATTATATTAATCCGTGCGGGTTTACTGATAAAGGCGTTACATCACTGGAAAGGGAACTTGGTGATAAACAGGATTTTGAAAATGTCAAATTACTTGTAAGGGAAAACCTTGGGAGAATTTTTGACCTGAACTGGATCAATTGATTTTTATGGAGAAAAAGTGGGTGATAAAGGAAAAAGGTGATCCGGCTGTTGTCAAGCAGCTTGCTGCCACACTGGGAATATCTGAATCCCTTGCAAATCTTATGGTTCAACGGAATATTACCACACGGGAGGAGGCGATTACATTCTTTGAACCCGACCTGAGATACCTTCATGATCCTTTCCTGATGAAGGATATGAATATTGCCGTTGAGAGAATCTCAACCGCGATCAAAAAGAACGAAAGAATACTTGTTTATGGCGACTATGATGTAGACGGAACCACTGCTGTGGCACTAATGTATTCCTTCCTGAAGGAGTTGTATTCGAATGTTGATTATTATATTCCCGACAGATACAAGGAAGGTTATGGCGTCTCATTCCAGGGTATTGACTTTGCTTTTCAGAATAACTGCAGGCTGATGATCACACTTGATTGCGGCATTAAGGCTGTGGAAAAGGTAAAATATGCCAGAACAAAAGGAATTGATGTCATTGTCTGTGATCATCATTATCCGGGTGATGAAATTCCGAAGTCTGCCGCAGTTCTTGATCCAAAGCAGCCAGGCTGTAATTATCCGTATAAGGAACTTTCGGGATGCGGTGTGGGCTTCAAACTGATTCATGCATATTCGAGGGTGCATGGGATCCCCTTCAGCCGCATTGCCGGATATCTCGACCTTGTTGCTGTAAGTATTGCCTCCGACATTGTTCCGCTTACCGGAGAAAACAGAGTGCTTGCCTATTTCGGGCTGAAACAGCTGAATGAAGACCCAAGAACAGGGCTGAAGGAAATAATCCGGGAAGCGGAGGTTTGCAGAATACTGACAGTTGAAGATGTTGTATTTAAGATCGGACCAAGAATAAACGCAGCCGGCAGAATGGAAACCGGTCGAAAGGCGGTTGAACTGCTTATTTCAAATGATTCAAAACTTGCCACCGGAATCAGCAAGGAGATCAATAATTTCAATATCGAACGCCGGAATGTCGACAGATCGATTACCACCGAAGCAATGAGGATGATCTCCGAAGACCAGAGAAATGTGAATGCAAAAACGACAGTGCTTTTCAATCCATCTTGGAAAAAAGGCGTTATCGGAATCGTTGCATCGCGCCTAATTGAAACCTATTACCGCCCGACAGTGATCCTGACTGAATCAAACGGGTTCGCGACCGGTTCGGCACGTTCGGTACAGGGATATGATCTTTACCAGGCGATTGAAGCATGCAGCGACCTTCTTGAAAGTTTCGGCGGTCATATGTTTGCTGCCGGACTGACTCTCAGGAAGGAAAATATAAAACCTTTCATGGAGAGGTTTGAACAGTATGTGAACAGCACAATTTCTGAAGATCAGCTTGTTCCAAGGATTTTCGTTGATTCCGAACTGTCGTTCGATGTGATAAATGAAGACTTTTTCAATTTCCTCAACAAGTTCCAGCCATTCGGTCCGGAAAATATGTCGCCCATTTTTGCATCAAGAAATGTGTGTGACGCTGGCTCGGGAAGAATGGTAGGATCAAGCGGAGAACATCTTAAGCTCGACCTTTGCCATGAATCAACGGGGCAGAGAACATTCCCGGCAATTGCATTCAGCCAGTCGGAACATTTCGAGCATATCAGGGCGGGAAAACCCTTTGATATCTGTTATTCTGTAGAGATGAATGAATTCCGCGGCAGCAGGAACCTTCAGCTTAACATCAGGGATATTAAAGTACCGGGTCGGGAGAGCTAGAATCTTAATCTCAGCTGAAGCCTTAATTCGCGTACCTCTTCGGTAGCAATCTGATAATCTGATGCCGAATAGGTATCCGTTAACCCGTATTTGATCCTTAAGTTCATGGATTTCCTGATTTTCCAGTCAGCCATCAGATAAATTCTTTCTCCCGTACCATAAAATGCCGGAACACTGAAACTGTAAACAAGATCATTTTCATAAGCATAAAGCCTGGAATCCCAGCTTCCGGTCCTGAAAATCCCATATCTCAGCCATAATGCCACTTCAGGAGATCTTAACCTATAACCTATATCCTGAACAATCATGGTTCCTGTGCCGGGTGACTCATACCCGCCTGTCTTGTAATCCAGACGTGTGGCTATTGTAAGATTTTCTGCAGGGGAATATCTGGCATAAACTTTAAATGACCGGGTAAGCATATTGTGCTGCTTTTTTACTCCCATGGCTTCAGGATTATCGTAAGGATAACGGCGGTATGAATACAGACTTTCGAATGACAGATCCTGG
This sequence comes from Bacteroidales bacterium, assembly GCA_012517605.1. GTDB lineage: Bacteria > Bacteroidota > Bacteroidia > Bacteroidales > VadinHA17 > LD21. The sequence goes on along the minus strand of JAAYUS010000185.1, from coordinate 3,081 downwards.
TCGGGCATGTATCTTATCCTGACTTCCCCGCTTAAACTCGCTGAAGGGCTGCTGCACCGGTAACTCAGCCATGGATAATATCTAAGGTCGCATCCTGCTGATATGAACAAATGCTTTGCTGCCTCAAAGGTGAAATTTCCGAATATGCCTCTTATGTTATCGCCCGATGAACTGCTCAGCAGGCCTTTCCCGTGAAAACTTGCAAACCCCGGCTCATAATTGCGGTAAAGTGAATTTATCGTGAGCCTGCTATCGGGTCGAAATGTGAAGCCCTGAACAAAAGCTTTTTTCATGCTTCGGTCGGCGCATAACTCGCCAAAAATTATGATTTTACCCATCACGGCTTTGTAATATATTGAAGCATTGTAATTATCCCTTCCCTTAAAATCAAATATTTCTTCAGGATCACCTTCGTTAATTGCAACGGGCACAGATAATCTGCTTCCTGTAAACAGCAATCCTGTCCTTATGTTCCTGAGGTCGAAGAGCACATTCATACCGTAGCTGAATTCTGCAAGGGCATCTTTTGAAAGAAGTGATGAACTGGTATTATGCTGGCCGGTCCTGTAAATTGTTCTTATGAATCTCATACTGTTTTCAGGAACAGTATCAATGGCTGCATCAGTCTTGTCAGCCGAACAGAAAAGCGAAACCGTTGTCTTTCCTGTCCTGAACCGGCCTGCTATACCGCGGAAGAAGCCATATTCGCATGTTGAGGAGTAAGGCCTGATTTCATCATTGCCTGAAATATAACCTGCCTGTGTGAGAGAAAGACCTGTCCTCAACCCGGTATTGAGTCCGATCCCGGTTCCGAAGCGTGCAGTAAAATCGCCTATTATAATCTTTCTGAGGATCCCGGTCCCCGACCATGACAGGTTTGCCGATAAAAAATCGGGCAAAGGCGGTTTGCCTGAAATTATTTTTTCACCTGCATCCTTCTCGGCAGTGATCCCTCCTGATAATTTACCTGTCGAAAAGCTCAACCTGCTTAATGCTTTCCATGGAGGTCCGGGGTACATTGTATCGCTTTGATTATTTTTCAGCGAGAAGTTCGAGATAAAGCTGCCATGCAATATAGTTGTGTCTTTTTTTGAAGATTTGGAGGATTCAAGAGAAATAAATGGCGATATCATTTCAGCAAGGCTTCGATTGAAGCCAGTTACTGAAGCTAATTCATATTTTGTGAATATACGGCCCGTGGAATGGATATAATCAGCTAACGATTTGACCTGAAAGTCGGTGAGAAAAAAAAGACGGGATAATTCAGATTCATCTGCTGAATTTATTCTGACTGGTTTTTCGGCAAGCTCAAAAAGCCGCTCGGTAAACACGGCTGCTGCTTCAGGATCGTCCTCATCACTGGCAAGTTCCTCCGCAACCGAGCTAATTATTTCAGAAATTTTATCCTCCTGACATAACGTTTTATGAGATGTTATAGATAGACCAAATGAGAGACAGACGATTTTCAGAAGATCCAGGTTTTCTTTTATAACCGCAAAGAGCGCAAAGTTTTCCGCAAAGGAACTTAATGTAGTCCTGAATTTAAACTCTTTATTTGCGCAGGCTTTCATAACTTGTTTACAACCCTTTTAATACCTTCCTTTAACAGTACCACATTGAAATTAATTAGTAATCCTAATTTGTAATGTCCCAGTTTCATATAGGTCAGTACCTGGGCAATATGTATGTCATTCAGGGCTTCTACACTTTTTATTTCAACCACAACCTTCTTTTCAATCAGAAGATCAATGCGATAGCCACAATCTAGTTTTACGTCTTCAAATATCAGAGGCATAGGTTTTTCCTTTTCTACGAAGTATCCTTCTTTTTTTAATTTGTAATACAGACATTCTTTATATGAGCTTTCAAGCAAGCCCGGACCCAAAGATTTATGTACATCAATCGACAGACCTATAATGAGATTCGATAACTCATTTTCATTCATGATTATATTATTTGATTTTTGCTTTGTGACCTTTGCTCATTCTTTGTTCTCTTTGCGGTTAATTGATTTTCTTCATTTGGCTTTAAGATTGAAGATCATCGAAACAGACGAGCTGATCCCAAGATTCTGATGGGATGCGAATCCTATATCAACCCTGACATCCCTTATCACATACCCGGCCCCGAAACTGAAGGAACAATTTTCAGTGCTGAAACCTCCTCTCACCCTGAAACTCTTTCCGGCCTCATATTCAAAACCGGTCCTTACAGTCAGAGCCCTTCCGGTACTCATCTCTGCCTCGGCGCCTGCAAACAGCGAACCGCCCAGATAAATTCCTGCACCAGCTCTGATTGATACCGGCAGGATGTTTTTTCTTAATGAATTTGGCAACGGATTGCTTAAATGTATTCCAATCCTGACTTTATCAGATGCCATGATCAGAATGCCTGCTTCGAAAGTGACGGATTTCCTTTCATCATATTCACCCGGTGTCTTTTCAGCAAAGAAATCTGCCTGAACGCCTGCTGATATTTTTTCCGAAAGCTTCATGCCGCATCCCAATCCGGCAGAATGTCTCCTGAAATCGCGGTAGCCGAAGTTGCTGTAATAGGCTCCGAGCGTTGCTCCCGGATTGTGTAGAATGAATCCGGCGCTTCTGGTTCCCAGTTCGGGTATCCCGAAACTGTTCATGTAGTTTATGGCAATTGCGGAATTTGAATAATCGGGCAGCAGCGCCTGATTATGAAATGATGACCAGAAGCCGGGCTTCATGATACACGAAAAGTTCATCCCTGATTCTGCAGCCCCTGCCTTAAAGCAATATGGATCCGAACCGGAGGCTGAGAGAAAGAGGAGAACAAATAAAAAAGTAACTGTTATTTTGCGCAGCGAGAGCAAAATGTTTCAGTAATTTCTTACAAGATACAAAAAAATCCGCTTCCTTGTATGGGAACGGATCATATTTTTTGATGTAAAAAGCTCTTGTTTCCCTCTTTATAACTCCCTTTAACTTCCAGTTCAAAGCCTTGAGTCGCAACTTCGGAAAAGTGTCTTTCCCTTAAGTTGGTCAGTTTGTTTTATATGGAAAACTGACTTTTTTCAGATCCTCATTGGCTTCAACAATCTTCTTTTTAAGG
>JAAYUS010000184.1 GCA_012517605.1 Bacteroidales bacterium | reverse complement strand
AGTGCAGCTATTGCCCCTGTTGCTGTCATAAGCTTTGGACGCAGACGGGCTGAGATTGCATAACTTAATGCGCCGTTAACGTCAGAGTTTTTAAGTTCGGCAAGGAACTGCTGGATTGTAAATATTGAATTTTCGCCAATTATTCCTACTATCATTATCAAACCTGTATAGCTTCCGACATTTAGCGGAGTGTTTGTCAGGTACAGGGCAACCAGACCGCCTGCTATTCCAAGTGAGCTGATTATTATTACAATTCCCGAAAGCTTTAAGTCCCGGAACATAAACAGGACAATCAGAAAAACCAATAAGCCGCTGATGATAAGTATTTTCAATAGCTCAGAAAATGATTGCTGTTGTTCGGCATAAGAACCACCATATACAATCTGGTATGATGGTGGCAGCTTTATCCCTGATAGTTTTTTCTGAATGTCTTTTATCACACTCCCCAGATCCCTGTTATCAAGTCTTGCCGTTACAGCTCCCAGTGTCTGAAGGTTCTCCCTTTGTATTTCAGAAACTCCGCTCTGAATTGAGAATCCTGCAAATTTACTAAGCGGGAAATCCTCACCCGGAGGTGTGCTTATCCTGATATTTTTTATTTTTTCAAATGGTGTCAAGTTGTTTAGCGGATAAATAAATCGTATATCAGTATACTGCTCCTTTTCAGGTATTGATCCCACTATAATGCCTCCCAGCCATGCTTCAGCCTGAGTTTGTAAATCTGTGGATCTCAGTCCATACTGTTTCAGGACATCTTCTTTTGGAATTATATTTATTATCGGGCCCGAAACTATTATACCATTAAAAACATCAGCTGTTCCGGGCACTTTGCTGACACTGTCGGCAACCTGTTTTGACAGCTCTTCGAGCTTTTTATGATCGTCACCAAAGATTTTGATTTCAACCGGCTGTACACTTTGCATAAGATCACCAAGCATATCTGTGATAACCTGTCCGAAATCAACGGTAAGTGCGGGGATGGCAGCTTCGACTTTTTTACGGATATCATCTGCAACTTCTTCAGTTTTCTTCTTCCTGTTTTTATTCAGCTCAATAAGATAATCTCCGCTGTATGGTTCAGTAATAAAAAAACCCATCTCTGTACCGGTACGTCGTGAATATGTTTTTACCTCAGGGATAGTTTCAATTATCTTATCAACTTCAGACAGCAGCCTGTCAGTTTCTTCAAGTGATGTACCCGGAGGCGAGGTATAATCAAGGACTATTGAACCTTCATCCATATCAGGCAGGAATCCCGTGGGGAGTTTTGGAACTACATAGACGATGCCAAGAATAAGAAGCACAATGAATATTATGCTTATGTAAGGCCTTAAAATGAAGAATTCAATCCATTTATGTGTAAGGACCTTATGGATTTCAGCATTTTTCAACATAGGTTTATTCCTTGAAAACAACAGATAAACCACCGGCAGGCCGATCCAGGTAACAAGAAAAGAGCATACCAGCGTTATTATCATTGTCATTGTAAGGATCTTGAAATAAGCTCCTGCAATACCGGTCATAAGCTCGAATGGGATCAGTATTACAATTGTGGCAAGTGACGAGCTCACCATTGCGGGGAACAGAAATTTAATTGCCTTTCCGACAAGTTCCCTGGGTAACCTTTCGGGAAACTCTTCGTGGGTCCTGTGTATCTGCTCAACCACAATTATCGCATCGTCGATTATAAGCCCGATAGCAGCAGCAATGGCGCCGATGGTCATTATATTGAAATCATAACCGAGAAAGCTGAGCGAAATAAAAGTAAGAGCAAGAGTAAGGGGAATCGTTATAAGGATAACCCCGCTGGCTTTGAGTGAACGAAGGAATATCACCACCACAACTATTGATAAAAGCAATCCTATCCAGAGAACATCAATTATGCTTCTTATGCTGTCGTGCACAAACTCAGACTGGTTATAATATGGTTTAAGGATAACACCTGCGGGAAGCACTTTCCCAAGTTCTTTTACACTTGCTTCTACTTTATCAGCTACATCGATCAGGTTGCTTTCTGGTTGCTTCAGGACGGCTATAAGCGGAACGTCCCTTCCATCAGCTTTGATCCTTATATATTCATTCCGTTCTGAAATTTCGACTTTTGCCACGTCGGAGACTTTTATTTTACGAACTCCGTTATTTGCCAGGACCAGGTCTTCAAGCTGCTGTTTGTTCCGGACAGTAGCATCAGTTACAGTCAGATAAAGCCTGTTATAATCAGTCGTATAACCTGTCGACTTGATAAAACCAGTCTGTTGCAGGTTATCAATAATGTCCTGAGGATTGATTTTCAGCATTTTCAGCTTCGCCTCATCGGGAATGATCCGGTACTCTTTAACCTTTCCACCGATCACCTGAACCGAGGCAACGCCCTGTATTCTTGACAGATATGGTTTTATTATATATTCGGCAATAAGCTTCAGCTCAATCTGGCTTTTACTGTCTGAAACCACTGAATATCCCATCACAGGTAAAATCGACGGATTCATCTTTTCAACAGTGATCTCAATATCCTGTGGCAGACTGCTTTTAATCCTTGCTATCTGCGATTCAACCTGTTGTTTGTCGAGGTCGATGTCTGAACCCCATTCCATATAAGCCGAGATCTCACAGCTTCCCATGGTTGTGGCACTTCTTACAAGGCTCAGGTGTTCAACTCTCTTTATTGCATCCTCAATCGGCTTTGTAACCTCAATCATCATCTTGTCAACCGGCTGTTCGCCATTATCAGCGATTATCTTGATTTTTGGAAAAGTGACATTGGGAAATAATGAGGTTTTCAGGTTTTTGTAGGAAAACGCTCCGCCTGCGAGTATAAGAAGCAGGATAACAGCAATTGGCGTTTTAAGTTTTAAGAATATCTTTTCCATATCACTTTACAATGCTTATTACGGTGCTGTCAGGTAATCCGTAAGCGCCCACTTTGATTATCAGATCGTTAATTTTCAGAGCGGGTGATAATATTTCTGCAATGGTGTCATTTTCAATACCTTTTTTAACGGGCACCTTCACCGCTCTGTTATCAGGATCAATTTTCATTACCCAGAATTCACTCTGAGTCTCATCAGCCATAAGTGATGACTTTGAAACAAGCATCGCCTTATCATGTCGTTCCATGGTAAAAGATATTATCAGATTCAGATTTTCAGGAAGAGGTCTGGAAGTTAACGGTTTTACAAGAACACTTTGAGTCTGACTGGCCTCATCAACCGAGGGCAGTGTTCTGAAGACTGATCCCGCAACAACAGTATTATCGGCCAGCCTGATCTTGCAGTTTTTCTCTCTGCTGAGAAGGGAAATATATTCAAAAGGTACATTTAATTTGATAATCAGATCTTTGTTATTCACAATATTGCATAGTATACTTCCCTCCGGTACATAGACTCCCGGTTCATTTATATTTAATTCACTTATGAATCCGTCCGATTCAGCAAATATTTTCAGGGTACGTGAACTGACCATCGTATCATATACAGATTCAAGTGCTTTGGCCTCACGTGTTTTGATTTCGAAAAGTACCATGTTTTTATTGACTTCCTGACCATATTTGGCATTTGTACTGACAATATACCCTGCAACAGGTGATAAAACCTGGGTTTTTTTAAGATATGCCGTGCTACCGTTGAAGCTTATATTGTTTTCAATAGTTCCGCTCATAATATGTTCTGCCGTAACAGAAACAACCGGCATTTGTTCTTCCCCGGCAGTACCTCCGTTTCTGCAGGAGGAGGCAGGACAGATTAAACCGATGACCAAAAGTTTTATTAATAACCTTTTCATTATTAGCAATTTAAAAGTTCAGGAAATTATATGAATTGATCAGGAACTGTTTTTCCAACTTAAGCTGAAGTAATTCCTTCTTTTTTGCCGAGATATCTTTAAGCAGATTTTTATAGTCCATTACCGAAGCTTCCCCCATACTTAACTCCTTTGAATAAGCATCGGCCAGATGTTCATACATGACAGCCTGTTTTTCATTCAGCAGAATTCTCTCATCTAAAGAATTTATCTGGTTAAGGATCTTGCTCCTGCTGATTTCATTCAGGGTCATGAAATTGGTTTTTCTGAATTCGAGAGTCTGCAGGTTCACTGCCGATTTCTTCCTCTGAATACTTCTCTGATGTCCGTCAAAAATGTTCCAGGTGAATGCCAGTCCTGCGCTTAATCCAAGCCTTCGCGGATATGGCAGATATGCTGCATTTAGTCCGGCATCAGCGAAGAGATCCAGCTGAGGTTTGTATTTCAGCTCATTGACAGCCTGATCTGATAATATATTCAGGCTGTCAAGTCTGAAGCCTGTAAGAAATCCGGATCTTGCATTTCTTAACGGATTGATTTTGAATTCAATATCCTCCAGCGCTACAATAGTAGTATCAGATATTCCACAAATAAGATTCAGGTCATAGATATTTGAAATGTACTCAGCCCGGTAACCTTTATATTCCAAATCGTAATTTTCCAGTTCGATCTGCATAAGCAAAAGGTCAGTCTGTTTATATATACCATTTTCCACAAGTTTTTGTATTAATGCGTACTGCTCTTTAAGGTTCCTGATCAGGGATAAGGAATTTTCAGCCTCTTTTAACGATCTGATGCAAAGAAGATATTGATAGCCAACCACCTGCTCAAGTTCATGGATTGTGAGGGTAATATTGTTTTCATTTATCTGCCTGGAAATGTCTGCTTTATTCTCATAAGCTTTATACTTTGAACTTGCCAGAAGAGGCTGTCTCATTGCAATCAGTGCCTGGTATTGCCCTCCGTCTGTCAGGGCCAGATCGTGCCCGATATAGTCAGTTGCTCCTTCCGATACCAGGTGAAAGCTGCCGGAGTTGTTGTCTCTTGAAATAATTGGAGAAAAAGTGAAACCCGAGATCACATTTATTTCAGGTTTATATAGGATCCTGTTCATCTGCTGCAGATCAAGAGATACTATCTTATTTTCGTTTTTTGCCTGATTAATTAGAGGACTGTTTTCCTTCGCTTGTCCGATATAAAAATTGATATCCCTTTTCTGGGCATTTATGATGAATAAATCTGCAGTTATAAGGATCAGGGAAATGACTATTTTTTTCACTTTGCGGTTTTTATGTTTTTATTCGTATTGTAAAACAATGTAGTTCATCTTTTACATAATGCACATCAAGGTTATGTGTTTCACAGATCTGCCTGACTATTGCAAGTCCAAGTCCAGGTGATTTTTTGTTGCCACTGACGAACCTGTTAAAAATATTCTTATCTGTCAGGGCATGATTTTCTCCTGTGTTGCATATCTGCAAAAAGCCAGGTTTAATAAATACTCTGATAATTCCATTCGTAATGTTATGATCTACTGCATTGGTGAATAAATTTCCAATCAGAATTTCGGAAAGATAGACATCCATCCGGATTAGAAAATTCCCTTCATCTCTGATTTCTACATCCAGATTTTTCGCATCAATGAAGGCTGACAGATCTTCTTTCTTTCGTAAAATTATTTCATTCAGTGAGATTTCGGTATCTTTTTCAAACTGCATGTTATCGATTTTTGCCAGTAGAATAAGACTTTGATTTAATTTGGTAAGACGCTTTAAGGAATTTATTACTGTCACAACCTTTTTAAAAACATCTTCTTTGATATCATGCTGTAATATTTCTTCAAGATTCATCAGAGCAACTGATAAAGGAGTCTGGATTTCATGTGAGGCATTTTCGGTGAACTCTTTAAGCATCAGATAATCAGACTTCAGCCTGGATGTAAAATCCCTTACTGCAATGTTAAGTCGTTCAAACTCTTCTATGTCTGATCTTTCAAGTGAAATGTCCTTGTTAATTCTGAGACTGTAATTTTCAATTTCATGGAGGTTACGTTCAAAACCGGACCAGACTGTCCTGTTCATTCTTCTGGCTGAAAGGAATGAGATCATAAATGCCGACAGCAGCAATATAAAAAGCGTAAGGGCCAGAATCAATAAAATATCTTCATTCTCAAATGACGACTGACGGATTTTTACTATATACCATGAAGACCCGATATTTATTCCGGAAGAGTATTCAATGAATTTTTCATCTTCTTTTTCCATCTCGTTCCATATAGTCACTTTTTTGAATGAAGGATTTATGTCAGGTTTGATTTCGGTCTTTTGAACTTCAATTACAGGATGGAGATTCGGAATTTCACCGGTATTTTTTATCTGTTGTTCAACAAGGTATTCTTTAGAGAGAAGCCGTTCCTTTGCTCCGTATGTAATTATTATGCGCAGGATAAAATATCCTGCAACAGATACAATCAGAAGAACAAGGGTAAGAGGAATAAGATAATTGAGGTTTATTTTTTTAAGGAATTTCATTGATCCGTGAATTTATAACCCATACCGTAAAGAGTTTTAATGTAGTCGGCTCCTCCTGCAGCCCTGATCTTTTTCCTGAGATTATTAAGATGCGTATAGATAAAGTCGTAGGTGTCGGCCATGTCTATGCTATCTTCCCACAGATGCTCTGCTATAGCTTCTTTTGTAAGTACTCTGTTCTTATTGATAATGAAGAACAGCAAAAGATCATATTCCTTCTTAGTAAGAATTATTGCACTCCCTTTAATTATGACAGTCCTGCTTTCGGTATTAACTGATATTTCATTATAGGTCAGAATACTTGTTCCGTCGAACTGTTTGCGTCTCAGGACTGCTTTGATCCTTGAATTAAGTTCGGAAAGATAAAATGGTTTTGTAATATAATCATCGGCTCCAAGATCAAGCCCTTTTATCTTATCATCGAGTGAGTTTTTTGCAGAGATGATAATTACACCGGCTTTCTTTTGATGTTTTTTTATGCTTCTAAGCAATTCGATACCGTTTCCGTCAGGCAGAGTGATATCAAGCAGTATGATATCATACTCATATATTGCAAGCTTATCATCAGCTTTTGCATAACTTTCAGCTAATTCACATATAAAGGTTTCCCTTGTAAGAAAATTACTTATCGAGATCAGCAATTCGACCTCATCTTCTATGATCAATATTTTCATTCTTCAAAGGAGCAAATCAATTCTAAAGGAATTCTAAAGATACCCGCTTATTAGTAAAAATATTAATTATTGAAATTTGAATTGAAACTATAAGGTCATTCCCTGACTCATTATTTGTCTCCACGATTGCCGTAAGATCCAAACCCGGCCGCCTTGAATTTTCCTGTGACTAAATCCTAGTCGTACTTGGAACATTCTTTATTGCCCAACTGATATTTAAATGAATCATGCATGATTTTTTCTTGTACTTCCTGGCACCTGACTTTTATTTTATATTGATAATAACATTAATTTTATCCGTCCTTGCTTATATGCAGGAAGATGATAATATTTCATAAAACTGTCAGAAAAATCTTATGGTTATGGAAAATAAAAAAAATACACGCAGGGAATTCATTAAGAGGGTAGGAGCAGGAAGCGCTCTTGCAGCAATAAGTACACATGCCGCTTTTCCGGCTTTTTCAGTAAAAAAGCCAAAGAAAACTGCAGATGTGGCTCTTAACCTTGGTCTCCAGGAAGGAGTTACACCTGGAAAAACCCTGAACGAGAAACTTGATTTCCTTGAGGCCAATGAGGTATATGGCCTTGAGGTGGGAGGAGGGAAACTGGCATCGAGGGTTACAGAAATTCAGAATGCCCTTCAAAACCGTAAAGTAAAGATTTCCGCCATCTGTGCGGGATTCAGCGGCTGGCTGATCGCCACCGATGAAAATGAAAGGAAAAAATGCATTGACACATCAAAGGTGATACTTGAAGCAGCCGGTGCCCTGGGGTCATACGGGATGATCCTTGTCCCGGGTTTTAACAATCAGCAGCCTTCTTTTCCTTTTGTCGAGGCAAGGGCGATACTTATCGACCAGTTGAAGGAACTCGGGGAATTTGCCGTAAAAAATAAAACCACCATAATCCTTGAACCCCTTAACAGAAAGGAAGCATGGTTCCTTCGCCAGGTTGCGGATGCTGCTGCAATTTGCAGGGATGTCAACAGTCCGGGCGTGACCTGCATGGGTGATTTCTGGCATATGACATGGGAGGAGACTGATGATATGGGGGCATTTATCTCAGGCCAGCTTTACCTGAACCATGTGCATATTGCAAGCCGAAAAACCAGAAATACCCCTGGTGAAGATGAGGGAGACAATTATATTACAGGTTTCAAGGCTCTTAAAATGATAAATTACAAACATTTTGTAAGCTTTGAGTGCGGATCTAAGGGCGACAAAAAAGTTGTTGTGCCTGCTGCCCTTAAACTTCTCAGGGAACAATGGGATCTTGCCTGAAAAGGGTAATTCAATAATTATTCAATAATCGTATATCTGATGAAAAAGAATCTTTTACTAATTTCCTTAGCTGTATTTATAATCTCATGCACAAAAGCTCCGGTAGTTACCGACATTCCTCTTAAAGAACATCCCCGTCCGGATTTTGAAAGAGCAGTCTGGCAGAACCTTAACGGTTACTGGCGGTTTGCTCCCGATTCAGCAAACACAGGAGAAAAGGATAACTGGCAGAACACTCCCGGTAAATTTCCGTCGAAAATACTTGTTCCCTTTTCCTGGGCAAGTCCTATGAGCGGGGTTGTCCTTCCAAAAGTAAATGTAGGATGGTATTCCCGCAATTTTTCGGTAAACGGAAAAGAATGGGCAGGCAAGGACATTTATATAATCTTCGGGGCAAGCGATTTTGATACGAAAGTCTGGATCAACGGGAAGGCAGCCGGCGAGCATAAAGGAGGATACGTCCCTTTTGAATTCAACATCACTGAATTTCTCAGAAGAGGCAACAATGAAATTGTTGTAAGGGTTGAAGATGAGGAACTTGACAACAGGCCATCCGGCAAACAATACTATGGAAATGCAAAGGGTATCTGGCAGACAGTGTACCTGGAACCCAGGAGCAGCATATATATATCAGCACTGCGCTTCACTCCCGATATTGACAACAGAAAAGTAAATGTTGCTGTTAACCTTTCAGGACCTGCACCTGAAGGAATGATCTTCAGGCTTTCAGGAAAGGATAACGGAATAAACTTTGAATTTCCTGTTGAACAGGGTAAAAACACAGCTTCCTGGGATATTCCTGTTGAAGATGTTAAACTATGGAGTCCAGATGATCCGTTCCTGTATGAGGTGTCTGCATCACTTTCAGCATCAGGCATTGACGACAATGTCAGTTCATATTTCGGAATGCGCAGGATCTCGGCAGTCAAGATCCCGGGAAAGGATTTTGAATATGTTGCCCTTAACAACAAGCCGTTATATTTAAAACTTACGCTTGATCAGAGTTATCATCCTGAAGGATTCTATACTTTCCCGTCGGATCAGTTCATGAAGGAAGAGATACTGCGCGCGAAGGAACTCGGTATCAACGGTCTCAGGATCCATATTAAGGCCGAGATACCCCGCAAACTGTACTGGGCCGATAAGCTGGGCCTTCTCATCATGGAAGACGTTCCCAATTTCTGGGGAGAACCAACGGCGGAAGCAAAGGCTAACTGGGAATATATTGCCGAAAACGAAATTAAGAGAGATTATAACCATCCATCGATATTTTCATGGGTATTGTTCAATGAAACATGGGGTCTTTTCAGCAGGGATTCGGTAACAGGAAAGAGATCATATACTGCGGCAACCCAGGATTGGGTCAGGTCGTGGTACCATAAGGCAAAAGCCCTTGATCCCACAAGGCTTGTAGAGGATAATTCACCCTGCAACCTTGATCATGTAATCACCGATCTGAATACCTGGCATTCATACAATCCTGCCAGGCAATGGGCCGGATTATTTGACGAGGTTGTAAGTAAAACTTATCCCGGATCAACATACAATTATATTGGCGGGAATGTCCAGGGGAATGAGCCTATGCTTAACTCCGAATGCGGCGCTGTTTGGGGATACAGTGGAAGCACAGGTGATATCGACCTTACATGGGAATATCATATAATGATGAATGAATTCCGCAAGAGGACGAAAATCGCAGGATATCTTTTTACAGAATTCCATGATGTAATAAACGAATGGAACGGATATTACCGCTTCGACAGGACCAAAAAGGATTTTGGGTTTGATGAGCTGTGTCCTGGCATGACTATGAAGGATCTGCAACAGGATTTATATGTTGTTGCCGGAGACGATTTCTTCAATAAATACAAGGGAGGCTCTTCAGTGAGGATACCTGTCGGTATCAGTGCAGTGACATCATCGATACCTGAAAGCCTGAAGGTGGAATATTCTGTTTACGGATGGGATGAAACAGGCGAAAAATTCGACTGGACACGCGGAGAAATCCCTGCCATGGCAGAACCATTCACCTTTGTAAAACTTGATCCTGTTACTGTTAAGCTTCCTGACCTGAATTCGGTCATGATATTTGCAACCAAACTTAAAGATGGTGCAGGAAATATTCTGCAGAAGAATTTTGTGCCTTTCAGGGTTGAAGGAAAACATCCTGAAGGATTGTTAATGATTTCACAATCACCATCCTCATTTAAAAATTCATCGTGGAGCATCAGGCAACTTGCGACGCAGAACGGAAGAAAAGTCTGGGGTATGGGAACCGGATTCTTTGAATATGAGTTTCCTCTTCCTGCCGGTCTGGATACTTCTGCAATAAAATCGATGGAATTCAGAGCCGAGCTTGCGGCAAGATATCCCCAGGAAAAATATCTTGAGGAGGGAGTTGCTGAAGGGATAGGAATGACAGTGATGACTGACAAGGGAAGGATCCCCGGTTATGGAAAGAACAGTTATCCGCAAACCGATGAGAAGAAATACAGCTCGAAAGTTGCAATCAGTGTAAATGGCGAAAAGTCAGCAGAGGTTTCATTGCCCGACGATCCTGCCGACCACAGGGGAATACTTTCATGGGTCAGCCAGGAACCCGGATGGGCATGGGGCAGCAGCGATCGCAGCAAAAGATGGCTTCTCGACGAGGCTGGATCATATGGTTATCTGGTAACGGCTGCCCTGAATAAAGAACAGATACAGAAAGCTGTTAAAGCTGGAAGGGTATTGATACGGCTTCAGGTCGATGAGTATGGGTCGAACAATGGCGGATTGTCTGTCTACGGAAAAGAATCGGGAAGGTTTCCGTTTGATCCCTCTCTGATAATAAAAAAGTGAATTAGAATTCTGACAGAAGAGGCTGCATCAAAATCATAAATTCAAAAACCGCAAAGTTCGCTGAGTTAATCGCAAAGCTGGCAAAGTGATAAATTTTAGCATATTACACTTTTCAAACTTTGCTCTTTCTTTGCTGACTTTGCGGTTTTGAAGGATTTTTAATGCAGCCTCTTATTTTTACCTGTTGCTGATTATCACATCAGTATATTCCTTGCATACTGAACGCAGGTCCTAACCTCCTTGACGGCATTTGACCATGGTTTGATTTCGTATTCAAGTTCAATATCGCAGGGGATGGGCCATTTGTTCTTTTTGATAAGGAGAAGAACATCAGCAAGAGGCATTTCTCCCTGTCCCCATACCTGGTTTGTATTGGCAGGATCGGTATTCGGGCCTGTTTTGTCTTTAATATGAACACTGAAAATCCTGTCGTGATATTTCTCGATAATAGTATTGGGATGTATTCCTGTTGATCCGAAGAAGTGGCCTGCATCGAAGTTCATCATAACGGCCGGTGACACTGCAAGGAAAGGATCATAGCTGAAACCTTTTGTTGCAAACTGCATGTGCTGGTGGAAAATTGCGTACATGCCATGTTTTTCAGCGAAAGGAGCAAGTTTCCTGACTGCCTCTTCACTAATCTCTTCACATACACCTTTTGCGCCCATTGCCTTGGCTGCCTTGAAAGCATAGTCGATTTCTTCGTCTGACCAGCGTGATGGTGAGAATTTAACTATATGAACATCAATTCCGGCGTCGTTGAAAAGCTTACGTGCAGCTTCGACCTTTGCCATCGGAAGGTTAATTCTCCAGTCTTTTATTTCCTGGTTATATTTTGCAATGGCTGCTTCCTGTTCAGGGGTAAGCTGGGGTCTCTGAGAACCTCCTGCAGGAGCTCCGCCCGGAGCGCCGGCCGGCCTTTGACCTCCCTGCTGGGGAGCACCCTGAGGTGCACCGGCAGGAGCAGGACCAGCAGGACGGGGACCACCGATCATTGCTGCTCTCGGGTTTTTAGGTGCGCCAAGGTAATCTTCCAGATCGTTGCTCATAAGCTCAATTGCGCTTACGCCTGCTTCCTTGCAATATTTTATTACATTTTCAACTCCTCCCGGCATGCTTCGCCAGCTATAGGTAATTGCACCGATTGTGACCCCGCCAAATACTGAATTGGGCTTATCAGAGGCCATAGGTTCTGCTTCTGCAGCAGGCTTGTTTTTAAATGCATATGAAGTTGGTACCATTGTGATCGCAGCGGCTGCAGCAGTGGTTCCAAGGAATCTTCTGCGCGATATTCCGCCTCCTGGATTGTCTGTGTTTTTCATAAATTATCAGGTTAAGGTTTTTATTGAGTTTAAAATTAAATAAAAGTAAATATCATGGTAATGTGACCATGTTAATTAAATTTAAAAAATCTGCAGACTATTGTAATATTTAAAAAAAATGGGTTAATTAATGTCATTCTAAACCTGACAACTGACCATCTCATATAACTTCCAAATCTATAACTATGAAACTGAGAACCAGCATTATCCTTTCTTCAATGATGTTCCTCCAATACTATGTTTGGGGTTCGTGGTATGTAACAATGGGAACATTCATGACAAAAATCCTTGGTGCTACCGGAATTCAAATCGGTGCAGCATACAGTGCTCTCGCGATTGCAACAATGATATCACCATTTTTTGTAGGGATGATTGCTGACAGGTTCTTTGCGGCGCAAAAGGTTATGGGAGTGCTTCATCTCATCGGCGCTTTTTTGCTTTTAATGGCCTCTCGGGTTTCATCAAACAGTACTTTTTACTGGGTCATTATGCTTTATTCACTTGCTTACATGCCGACAATTGCTCTGTCAAACAGTGTGGCATTCAGGCAGATGACCGATCCGGGAAAACAGTTCCCCGTTGTCAGGGTATTCGGCACAGTGGGATGGGTGATATCCGGATTCATGATAGCCCTGTTCGGGATAGAACAAACTCCTAACACATTCCTGATGGCGGCAATTGTCTCTGCCGCCCTTGGCCTTTACAGCTTCTTTCTTCCTGATACTCCGCCTCTGGCTGCAACAAAGACAACAACCGCGAAATCAGTAATGGGAATCGATGCCTTTGTCCTTTTCAGGGACAAGCCGTATCTCATCTTTTTCATTGCCGCTGTTTTCGTGTGCATTCCTCTATCGTTCTATTTCGGATTTGCCAACCTTTACCTTAATCAGTCGGGGATGCAGAATGCTGCAGGAAAAATGGTAATGGGACAGATATCAGAAGCGCTTTTCATACTTGCTATCCCCTTCCTTTTCAACAGGATTGGAGTCAAAAACATGGTTCTCATCGGGATGACGGCATGGCTCCTAAGGTATCTTTGTTTTGCCTTCGGCGACATGGGTCCTAATGTCTGGATGTTATATGCTGGTATAATCCTGCATGGCGTATGCTATGATTTCTTCTTTGTGACAGGTTATATGTACACTGAAAAGAAATCAAACGAGAGGATCAAGAGTGCTTCACAGGGTTTGTTCACGTTTGTCACCTACGGGCTTGGGATGTTTATCGGCACATGGTTCTCGGGATTTACGACTTCTTACTATACAGTGAATGGCGCTTACCAGTGGAAAAGCATATGGATGATTCCTGCATATATTGCAGTAGCGGTACTGATATGCTTTATTTTCTTCTTTAAGGAGAAGAGAAACATTGAAATTGCAAAATAAATTATTCTCCCCGATAATTTACCGGGGTTCTATACTCTCAATTTCTGCTGATGATGAGGGCAAACCTTCGGTCGATGCCTTTAAAATGATTTTACCACCTTTTACATCCGATTTGATTACTACCAGACATCTCCCATGCCATGCAAGGCGCTTAGGGAGAGTGTAACTTTCAAGACTTACCGGATTTCCATTCCCGACAGCGATAATGGTACCAGGTCCATCAATTGTGAATGTTACAGGATTCTCTGCGTTGGGGTTTCTTAATCCGTTTTTATCAGTCAGCTCAACCGTAATATAGCTGAGATCCTGTCCATCAGCATTTATCTGTAACCTGTCGGCTGTCATTTTAATTATTTCAGGTTCACCTGCACTCTTTAGTTCTGCCTCTGCGACCTTCTTCCTGCCAATGAAACCTGTAGCATGCAGTATTCCATGCTGATATGGCACCTGCCATGTTGCCATAAATTTCGTTGAACGGTCCGTCGGCTTCTTTCCGAGCGATTTGCCGTTAAGGAAGAGTTCCGCCTGCTCGCATGAAGAATAGACAGTAACCTCAATTGTTTTGCCTTCATTACCTTCCCAGTTCCAGCTGTCAGCAGCATCATGCCAGTGCCATTTCGACCAGTCCTGCCTACCGGGATTTAACGGAAACGATGGCTGGGGAGGTTTTACCCAGATTGAGATCTGATTCTGTTTCCATAATACATCCCTGTAATACGACTGTGGCCTTTTCCACCCGCAGATGTCAATATCGCCGCAATATGCGAGGTTCCATGGAAAGAAATCCTGTTTCTGCCAGTAACCTCTCCATCCGATGCTTGCTTCACCGATATAATCGATGGCTGTCCAGACAAAATCACCTATGACAAAACTGTTGTCAATGACGTCCATCCATGCCCCGAAGGCCTCAAGGGCATACGACTCAGTACCGACCATAATCCGCTCAGGAACACGTATATGATCCTGTTCATAGATGCCATGCTGATTGTGATCTCCGCCTGAGGCATAATTGTAGCCTGCTATATCAAGGGTGGCAAAATATGCATCCTGATAAGGTTTCAGGTCATTAACTGCGGAAGTGACAGGACGTGTCGGATCAAGCTTTCTGACATAGCCTGCGAGTTTTCCTGCCGTTTCAACAACTTCGGGTTTTTGCCTTCCGGGGATCTCATTTCCTATGCTCCACATTATAATGGAAGGATGATTCCTGTCTCGAAGCACCATGTTCTCAATATCTTTTTTCCACCAATCATCGAACCAGAGATGATAATCATTCGGATTTTTCGGTTCGTTCCACATGTCGAATGCTTCATCAATCACTAGCATGCCAAGACGGTCGCAGGCATCAAGAAAGGCGGGTGAGGGAGGATTATGGGAACATCTTATGGCATTGAAACCGCTGGCTTTCAGAAGCTCAATACGCCTTTCCTCTGCCCTGTCGTATGCGCGTGCCCCAAGCGGCCCGTTATCATGATGCACACATCCGCCCTTGAGTTTCATTGGCTTGCCGTTGAGAAGAAATCCTTCCGTCACGCTGAAGGATATGCTCCTAATGCCGAATGTCGTTTCCATCCGGTCGACGAGTTCATTCCCTGACCAGATCTCTGAAATTGCCCTGTAAAGAACCGGGGATTCTGTACTCCACAACTCAGGCTTAAAGATTTTTAACTCCCCGGCCAACAAGTTACTGCTTCCTCCTTCAATCTTTGCAGATGTTTCTGTCCGGCCAACCTGTATTGTCCTACTGTCTGTTATTGTGGTCACAAGCCTTATCTCCTTGTTTTCGGGACTATCATTTTCAATGACTGTTTCGATCCTCACCTCTGCTTCATCCTTTGATATAACAGGAGTAGTGATGTATGTGCCCCAGATCGCGATATGAACAGGAGGAAGGACCTCGAGCCAGACATGTCGGTAAATTCCTGATCCTGAGTACCACCTGCTGTTCTCACCTTCATTTTTGACCTTTACGGCGATTGTATTTTTATCATCAAACCTGAGTTTTTTTGTAACATCGAACCAGAAGCTCGAATATCCATACGGGTGGTTTCCGACATACTGCCCGTTCAGCCAGATATCAGAGTTCATATAGGCGCCGTCAAAACGTATCCGGAAAAACTTCCCCTTCAATTCAGGTTGAAGGCTGAATGTCTTTCTGTACCATCCTGTTCCGCCCGTTGTGAAGCCGCCGTTAACCTGGCTGATGGCGTTGATATTGAAAGGAGACTCTGTTCCGGGCAGATCCTCAATGCTCCAGTCGTGAGGGAGATCTACGACCCGCCACCCTGAGTCATCAAATAAAGGATTTTCAGCGCCCTGGGCCCCGCCCCGGTGAAATTTCCATTCTGAATCAAACAGATTTTCTCTTTTGTCTGTTTTCTGTGCCTCGATATTGAACAGCGTTAAAAGTACCGTTACCGCAATCAGTAGAATTCTCCTTTCTGTGAATGCCATGATGTATGGTTTTAATATAATACCAAGTTAAAAAATGAATTTGGACTTTTGACCGGATGACTTAACTTTACATAAAAAAACATCTGCCATGATAGTGACATGCGTTCATGTACATGTAAAAACTGAGGCAATAGATGATTTCATTGAAGCCTCAAGGATAAATCATCTTGGATCCATTAAGGAACCGGGGAACCTTCGGTTTGACTTTGTTCAGCAGGCAGACGATCCCACCCGTTTTATGTTGTATGAGGCATTTGAAACAGAGGAAGCGGCAGCAGCGCACAAAACGACGGAACATTACCTTAAATGGCGTGATGCTGTCAGGGACATGATGGCCGAACCGAGGTACGGGGTAAAATATAATATTCTTGAACCAAAGGAAAGGTCAAAATGGTGAAACCTTTCAGTTTTTCAAAGCTCCCCCAGATCCGGTTCGGACCAGGGAAGCTGGATCTTCTGCCCGGAATGATCTCCGGTTTTGGAAAGAAGATCATCCTGGTTTCCAATGAAAGGTCCTTTACAGGTACAGAACCTGCATCACGGCTTTTTGAAGCGTTCGGGAGAAATGATATAAGTTTCTCTGTTGTGAATATTCCCGGAGAACCCTCCCCCGAGATGATAGATGTTGCGTCTGCCCGGTTCATTAGCGAAAAGATCGATGCTGTGGTCTCTATAGGAGGAGGAAGTGTGATGGATGCAGGGAAGGCTATATCGGCGATGTTGTGTGTAAAAGGATCAGTGAAGGAATTCCTTGAAGGAGTCGGTACCAGGGAACACCCGGGATTGAAGGTCCCTTTTATAGCTGTTCCGACAACATCCGGTACAGGAAGCGAAGCCACCAAAAATGCAGTATTATCTGAGACCGGAAAAAACGGCTTCAAGAGATCACTTCGTCATGAAAATTTTGTCCCCGATGTGGCTCTTGTTGATCCTGTCCTCACAATTGGCTGTCCTCCTGAGGTTACTGCTGCGAGCGGCATGGATTGTTTCTCCCAGCTTACTGAAGCGTTCCTTTCCGGTAAATCGTGCGAATACACCGATGCCCTTGCTGTTGAAGGTCTTAAGGCTGTTAAGGATTGTCTTAAAAAGAGTTATTTGGATGGCACTGATATAATCGCCCGGAGCGGGATGTCATTTGCGGCACTGACCTCGGGGATCTGTCTCGCCAATGCAGGTCTTGGAGTCGTACACGGATTTGCGTCATCGATCGGAGGCATGGTCAGCATTCCTCATGGTGTAATCTGCGGAACGCTGATGGCTTATGCAAATGAGGTCACTGTCAGAGAGCTCCGAAAAAGTGCAAAAGACAGTGCGGCCCTGCGGAAATATGCAAAACTTGGGAGGATGTTCATTGAATCGACTGTCAGTTCAGATGATTATTATATTGATGGCTTTATTGATTATCTCAGGGAACTTACATCCTTTTTTAACTTGCCGCGGCTGGGCCTTTTCGGAATAAGACCAGAAGATATGGATGCCATCTGCAGGATGACTGAACAAAAGAACAATCCTGTAAGGCTTGATAATGAATCACTCATTGATATTTTAACAGCAAGAATTTGAACTTACAGAATGAACCAACGGGAGCAGGGCCGCCAGAATTCAGATTTATAGCTGATGAACATCTTGGACGGCTTGCAAAATACCTGAGGTTGTGCGGATTTGATACGATATTTGCCGATTCCCTTACCGACAGGAGAATTATTGAAATTTCATTGCATGAGCACAGGATTATACTTTCGAGAGACAAGGAACTGATGTCGAATAAAAAGGTTAAGGGAGGCTTCAGGATCCTGTCAGAAAGTCCTGTTAGGCAACTTTCTGAGGTGATTAACAACTATGGTCTCAGGGAGCATTTTAAACCTTTTTCGCGGTGTACAAAATGTAACGGGCTGCTTGAAAATGTACAGGAGGATGAAATTGCCGGCCAGCTCCCGCAGCGGACACGGGATTTCTTTTCTGATTTCAGAAGATGCAGTTCATGCGGAAAAATATACTGGGAAGGATCTCATTATGACAGGATGAAAAAATTTATAAGCAGCCTTTAGTCACGACATTTTTTAGTATCTTCATAACAGTAACCACTAACCAGTAACCATGAAAACAAAATCTATCGGATTTGCGATCCTGACGGCAGGATTGTTAATAT
The DNA here is from genome assembly GCA_012517605.1 of Bacteroidales bacterium. Classification (GTDB taxonomy): domain Bacteria; phylum Bacteroidota; class Bacteroidia; order Bacteroidales; family VadinHA17; genus LD21. The sequence continues at coordinate 1,485 of JAAYUS010000184.1, read as the reverse complement.
TTTCACAAACGGTGCCCGCCCAGCTTCCTAAAGAGACTGAAGCACAAAAAATGCAAAGAATGCTCTGGTGGACTGATGCCCGTTTCGGGATGTTCATACACTGGGGACTTTATGCTTTACCGGCTCGTCATGAATGGGTAAAGAACAGGGAACGAATGACGAATGAGCAATACCAGAAATACTTTGAAAATTTCAACCCCGATCTTTACAATCCCCGGGAGTGGGCAAAGATGGCAAAGGAAGCAGGCATGAAATATGTCGTTCTCACTGCAAAGCATCACGAGGGATTCTGTCTCTGGGATTCAAAATACACTGATTACAAAGCTACAAATACACCGATAGGAAAGGACCTGATAAAAGAATATGTTGAAGCCTTCAGGGCTGAAGGTCTTAAGGTGGGATTTTATTATTCACTGATCGACTGGCATCATCCCGATTATACGATCGACAGCCGCCATCCTCTGAGGCAGGAATCTGACACCGCTTATGCTCGGCTGAATAAGGGGAAGGACATGAGCAGGTACAGGGCGTATATGAAGAACCAGGTAAGGGAACTTCTTACAAATTATGGTGAGATAAGCATAATCTGGTTCGATTTTTCATTTCCGGGAAAAAACGGCAAGGGACGCGATGACTGGGATTCGGAAGGACTTCTTAAACTTGCAAGATCACTTCAGCCAGGAATAATTGTGGACGACCGTCTTGACCTGAAGGATGTTGAAGGCGGCTGGGATTTCACTACCCCTGAACAGGTTAAAGTTGCGAAATGGCCTGAATACAACGGAAAAAAAGTTCCATGGGAAACATGCCAGACATTTTCAGGTTCATGGGGATATTATCGAGATGAAACTACATGGAAGAGCCCGGCCCAGCTTCTCGAATTGCTGATTGAATCCGTGAGCAAAGGAGGAAATCTTCTTCTTAATGTTGGCCCTACTGCCAGGGGAACCTTTGACTACAGGGCGCAGGAGAGGCTTAAAGCAATGGGAGAATGGATGAAATATAACAACCGGTCAGTCTATGGCTGCACTGAAGCTCCTGCTGAATTCAAAGCACCTGCAAATACACTTTTGACATATAATCCTGTTACGAAAAGGCTTTATGTCCATCTTCTTGCTTATCCGATGGGTGCTGTCACACTGGAGGATATGGCCGACAAGGTGAAATATGTCCAGTTCCTGCACGATGCTTCGGAGATCCGTTTTACAACAGGAAGCAATGAATTTAAAAACAACCTTAACCTACAGCTTCCTGTTCTGAAACCTCCGGTAGAGATCCCGGTATTGGAGGTCATTCTTAAGTAATCGGATACAATGGTAAAAAGGAAAATCCTCTTTAACCGCAAAGTTCGCCAGGACTGAGCAAGGTTCGCGAAGAGTGGTTCTTGTTGTTAATTACTCAGCGGTCTTTGCGACTGACTTTGAGGCCTTTGCGGTTAAAGGATTTAAAAGTGTTCAATCTCCCTTTTCTGGCTGTTCCCTTCCT
>JAAYUS010000183.1 GCA_012517605.1 Bacteroidales bacterium | reverse complement strand
TAGTTTCAGAAAATTATTACCTTCGCATGGGTACACCTCCTTTCTGTTGAGGAAAGGTCCGGGCAGGAAGTGGCACAGAGCTCAGGGCTCAGAGCACAGGGAAAAACTTCCTGCCCTTCTCTTTCAAATTTATTAAAAATGAATTCATTAATACCCAAGAATTTACTTATTGTTAATTAATTAACAGCCTTCGCTTTTATACTGATTTCCTCCTTTCCCTTAAAAATCTCCCTGAAATATCTTAAATCATCAATCTCATATTGGGACGGGAGTTTGTAACCATTTATAAAAATTGTAGGAGTTCCAAGAACATTACACTCTTTGTAGAGAAGTCCGATTTCTTCGTTAACCTTACCAGATATTTCATCATCTTCATGTATACATAGGCCTTCTGTAATCTTTGTCCTGGAATAGGGATCAGCATTAAACCATTGCTCCATTAGTTCTAATGATTCCGCTTCTTTACCCTGCCTGTTATTGTTATAAAGAGTCGTGAGCATTTTGTTGTCGGATGTAATCAGAACAAGATTTATAATTATATCTTCATTTTCACTGAGCATGTTCCGGATCTTCTCAAAAGCCCTTGCACAATGTGAACAGTGCAGACTGAGAAATGCTGTTATCCTGATCGAAGCATCCCTCTTACCGAAAATCAGACTGCTCTCCGATAAAGGAATTTCATAGTGAGGCTGATTCATCAGGAGCATCCTGAGAATATCAGGATTCTTTTTAAACCCGAGATATTTATAATAATGCATTTCACCCGACATTTGCTCTCTCCGGAATAATATAAACAGAGTGTAGACTAAAGCAATTACAAGTAAACTGAGTACAAGCCTTGTAACAGAATTAAAAGAAAAGCTCAGCTGCAATAACTGAGGCAGTAATAAAATGAATTCAGTAATCAATATAAGCTGGACCCCAAGACACATGGGACACCATTTCTTTAAAACAACCCCCTGGTAATAAATCGAGAAGAGTGGATACGGTACTGAAAGGGCGGCAAGTATTGCAATTAAAGAAAGTCCTTCTCCTTCAGGGGACTGCAGAAGAAAGAGAAAACTGCCTGTAAAGTATACGAATCCGACATCGGCCCAACCGAACCACCCGAATACTTTTGATGCTTTATCATTAAGAACCGTGTTGCAGTTGGTTGCTTTGTTCAGATGACAAAGCTTGTCCGTAACAGATAGATGAACTTCAAATTCGTGCAGGATCAGCAGGACAGAAAGTACGATGCCGGCAATCTTTGTAAAAACCAGGGGCAGGATAACCTTGCTGTAAGTATTCTCTCCCGCAGCAAAATTATTGTAAAACAAATAAATGATAGAAATCAAAGCAGCAGTCAACGTCAGGGGCAATATTGATTTATTTATCAGTTCGTTTCTGATTTTGGCAGGATAATCCTTTTCTCCCGATCTTTCATCCGGGTTAAGCAAAATTACAGCGCCGGAACAGCTCTCAAGAAACTCCTTCCTGCCGGTTTTTCTTTTTTCATTGTATGATGTATAATATGTAACCTGCTCCTTCCCCGTCTCTGTTACAAATCCTATCATACCGCCGCCTCTGCTGAAATGAACGATATACGGCGCTTGAAGATCCTCCAGTTCATTTACTTCGTACCTGAGAGGATAGTTTTCAATTTTCCATTCATTGAGGGTATCGCAGATACTCTTAAAGATGGGTAATCAGGATGTGATTTAAGCGCTTC
>JAAYUS010000032.1 GCA_012517605.1 Bacteroidales bacterium | reverse complement strand
CGATTTTTTCAGGGGTTTTTTCCTGTTTTCCTCAAGAGTGGCTAGAACCTTATCAGCATCAATAAATCTCTTCATGATATAGTTCTGGCCAATGGTGAAAACGTTTGCAAGGAAGTAATAATAAGTCAGGCCTGATGAAAGTTTATTAAGAACGAACATAAACATTACCGGCATGGCATACATCATCAGCTTCATTCCCGGCTGATCCTGGCCTGCTGTTGTGCCGCTCATCTTTGTTGTAAGGATTGTCGATATTGTCATGAGCAGTGTAAAGAGGCTTACATGATCGCCGTACATGGGAATGGTGAAGGGAAGATTGAGAATGGAATCATACGTGGAAAGGTCGGTTGCCCAGAGGAACGGTTCCTGGCGAAGCTCAATGGAAACCGGGAAAAAACGGAACATCGCAAACAATATTGGCATCTGCAGAAGCATTGGAAGGCATCCTCCCATAGGATTGATCCCGGCCCGCTTATAAAGGTCCATTGTAGCCTGCTGTTTTTTCATCGCATCTTCCTGTTTGGGAAACTTCTTTGCCAATTCATCAACCATCGGCTTAAGCACCTGCATTTTGGCTGTTGACTGATATGATTTGTATGTAAGCGGCAGAAGTACGATCTTAATGATAATGGTAAGGATAAGAATAATTATCCCGTAGCTGGAAATATACTTTTGCAGCCAGTTGAAAACCGGAATAATAATAAACCTGTTTATCCAGCCGGTGATATTTTTTCCAAGGAATACTATCTGTTCAAGCTGAAGTCCCTCTTTTTTCAATGTTGAAATATGGTTAGGGCCGTAATAAAATTTCATCCCGATATTAGATTCATCGGATGATTCAAAAGGAACGCCGACTTCAGCAGTATAATATCTTATATATTTAGGTGAGGCAGGTGTTTTTGTGGATGTAACAACGCCATTAAGGAAGAACTCCTTGCTTATCAGTATTGATGAAAAAAACTGATCCTGAAATGCTATCCAACTCAGTTTTGTTGGCAGATCGGCCTTTTCCACTTCCTTTTGCTGGCGTAATCTTATGCCTTCGACTTCATCCTGATAATATTTATATTTTATAGTAGTGTAATATTCTTCATTCTGCCGCCCTTTTTCCTGTTGTGGCAGATACATTCTCCAGTCGAGGGTGAGGCTGCTCTGGTTAGAACCGATAACATCTTTCAACGATTTGAATTTGACATCAAAATCCACGACATATTTATCAGGAGCCAGAGTATATTTATATTCGATGTAACTTTGGTCGCCAGCTTTCAGCCTCATTACAATGCTCTGCGGTTCATTTGTTACAATTACAGGCTCTGTACCAGAGACAGGTTCGAAAAACAGATCATTTGTACGTATTGCCTTATTATCGACTGTATAAAAATTAAACCCAAAGACAGTGGAATCGCCGGAAAACAAGAACACAGGCAAAGAATCGTATGTCCGATAATCCTTGATCCTTGCCGAATAGACTCTTCCGCCTTTGGGCGAAATTTTAAGCTCAATTTTACTGTTTTCAAGTGTAATAAGTCCGGTGTCGCCGCGAACGGCCGAGCCAAAGGCTCCATATCTGACCGAATCCGATTCTGATACTGATGTTTTCTCAATCCGGGCAACAGAATCAGCATTGACAACGATTTCAGCCTTGGCTCCTGATTTCCCTGCTGATGCAAAACCGAGTATACGGTTTATCTCATTTACCTTTGCCACTGCTTCAGGCTGGTTCGGCTTGTATCTCAGGGCATTTATATATTCAGCTCTGGCATTTTCCATGTCACCGGCGGCATACAATGAGTCAGCAACCTCGATGACTTCCTTATATGCTTTAGTCATCCGGCTGTTATTGAAAATGCTGAACCCGATGAAAATTGCAAAAATCAGAATTATACCTGTAATTGTATTTTTATCCATGCTTCACTATTAATATTATTACATATTGATTTCCCTGTTCAGTCAATACAGGCTTTAATAAAACTCACGAAAAGAGGATGGGGACTAACCACGGTGCTGCTGTATTCCGGATGAAATTGCACGCCAATGAACCATTTATGCGAAGGGATTTCCACCATTTCAACAAGGTTGGAGTCGGGATTCATGCCAACAGGAACCATGCCGTTTTCTTTAAACTCTTCAAAATACCTGTTATTGAATTCATATCTGTGCCTGTGCCTCTCAACAATTTCTGACCTGCCATAAATCCTGTATGACAAAGAGTTTTTGCTTATTACACATTTATAGCCTCCCAGCCTCATGGTTCCTCCCTTGTCGATTACACTTTTCTGTTCTTCCATCAGATCAATAACGGGGTGTTTTGTCTTGTGGTTGATTTCCGTCGAATGAGCTCCTTCAAGTTTAAGTACATTCCGGGCAAATTCTATTACGGCACACTGCATTCCGAGACATATTCCCAGAAAGGGTATGTTGTTTTCCCTGGCGTACCT
>JAAYUS010000182.1 GCA_012517605.1 Bacteroidales bacterium | reverse complement strand
TTCATGGTGCCAATTGAACTGTAATCTGTCATATCGACAGGTCGCCCGGGTTCATTCATTTCCTTCCAGCGGATCCATAAACGCAGCATGAAATGCTGAAGAACGAGAAGCTGGTCACTGCATTCGCTTACCTCACTTACCAGGAGTTCAACAAGGTCGTTGTCAATCTCCGCTCCGGCTGCTTTAATCGGTCCCGTTATTGCTTCCCTGAATCCTTTCCCGGACATTGGGGATACGAGAAAACTGCTGTTGTTCAGAATATCGCTGAAGCCTCTGTAATGTTCACAGAGGGAAATCATATCGGATCTTATGGCAACAATAAGATAAACATCCGGATATTTGCCATTTACAACAGAAGCCAGCAGGTTAATAAATCCTTTTATATCAGAACCTGACGAGTCTCTGATTTCAGGAATGCCGTATCTGAAGATCTCTTCAAACTGGTCTATAAACAACAGGGTTTTCCCATCACGATTCTGTCTGGCAAGTATTGAAGAAAGATCCCCAAACGGATCCTTTCCTGGTTGCATTACAATATAGTTCCACTTTTCTCCAGTTTCGGAAGCGTGGCGCTTGATCAGGGGGATCAGTCCGCAAAGCACAAGAGATGACTTTCCGCATCCCGTGGTTCCTGTTATGGCAACAAACCTGTTTCTTAAAAGTTTTTCTGCAATCCCGGCACTTTCATCTTCACGCCCGAAAAACAAATCGCTTTCCCCGGGTCTAAACGGTCGCAATCCGGGAAAAGGATTCAATTTTTCGTCTGTCAGGTTAACTGATACCATAATTTACTATTGTTCTTCTATTTTTTCGACGTATCTAAGGATCTCAAAGGTATTTTCAGGGTATTCAAAACCAAATTCCCTGATGGAAGCAAGAGGAAGCATGTAACAATATGAAGAATCAGCCCTCAGATCTTTTACCATCTCCCTTATATCTCCCTTTTCGTCGTTTTTAACGAAAACCTCAGGTGTGGTATTGTCCTGGGAAAAAGACCATAAAATAGAATCATCAGGCTGGGAATATATCCCTTTTTCATCATTTCTTACAAATACGGTCTTTTCAGCCAGTGCAATCAGTTCATTTTCGTCAATATTGCCAAAGCATGCCGAAAGGAATTTTACCTTCTCAAATATCAGTTCCCTTAAAGAAATTTCTTTGGCGATAATCTTTTCAATGCTTTTTCGTGAATATACCGGAATCCTTCCCCGGGCAGCTTTATAAAGATCTTTGCCGGATCGTGAAATAAGCAAAGCAGCCTCTTCGCGGAGAATCTCTTCCGGACTGAAAAGAAGGGCCAGAACTGATTCGTGCATATCAAATCCCTCTATCTCCGGGATGCTTCGTAAAGCGCATGCCTTTGTCCAGACCGTAAGAATGTTGTAATCGCAATTTATAATATCTTCCAGCAAAACACTATATGGGGCGATCTCCCCATGAAGATAGCGCTGAAGCTTTTTGAATTTTCTCTGATATAAAATTATCTCCTGTGAGCCGGGAGTCTTTTCATTCTCTTTTTCAGTGAAAATAATGTCTGCCAGGGTTTGAACCGATCTGTCATTATCTCCTTTGTGACCAGGCTCTGAATTTACTCCATGCCTTATGGCGGGTCCGTACGTAAGGTGAAGGAGACCGAGAAGATAATCCTTCCAGCGGAAATATTCCCTTTTGATTTGTTCTGAAAGCAGGGTGTTGTTGTTATTCAGCAGGCATATCCTTGCGGATATGAGCCATGACAGTATCCCGAAAGTCTCAAAGATAATACCTTTAAGTTTCTCTTTTTCAACCCCATCGGGCTTGTATTCAAGTTCCAGCAGGGTATCGAGTACGGTTTCCCTGACCTGTCTTGATGTTGACCATAAGCGTTCGACAAGGAAGGAAAAATC
>JAAYUS010000181.1 GCA_012517605.1 Bacteroidales bacterium | reverse complement strand
ATTGAAAGAACCAATGTAAATATTAAGTGTACTGATCTTTTCATTGTAATGCTTTTTTTTGTTTTAAATTCTTAAGGATATCTGCAGGCCTTATTTCAGGACTATTGAAGTATTGATTGTTCCCGTATTTGCCGCTCCGGCTGTTATATTCACCTTTCCCTTCCCGGATACGAGCCAGCTGAACTCAGCCGATTCATCACCCTGAAGCCTTTGTATCCGCTGTACCTTCTGTCCGCTTATGAGAGCCTGTCCGTTTCCCGGTTCAATAGTAATCCTCATTATCCTTGTCCAGATATTCTGATCGCCGGCTTCGGTGCATGTGGCAAATATTCCCTTATTGTGTACCTTCATGGTTATCCTGTAAATATTATCTCCTGCATTTTCTGCTTTAACATCGAGGAATTCAAGTTCAGGATGCATGGCAGCTATTGCCTTCAGAAACCTGTAGTGGGAATCGATGAGAGCTGCCGTTGTATCCTGGGGCGGATTAAGCATAGCAAATGGCTTTATGCCTCCGGCTTCAACGGTTTTCCCGGGAAAATCCGGATGATCGATCTTTGTCCAGGCGACGAAAACATCTGTCATGTTCTTCTTTTCCGCGAACTTAAGGAACTCTGCTTCTGCATTTTTACCTTTCTCTGATGTAAGCCACCATCCGGGAGTGCTGAAGCTGTACCTTCCGTAGTGATAATAAGCCCATTCCATGAAGTTGCCCGGCTCTGAGACAGTGGGAGGAGCTCCCTTGAGGCCTGTGATCTCGTGGTATCTGTCGGAAACCAGTTTGTTTATGGTTTCATCGGTTTTCATAATTGATGTGATCTTCACTCTTTCCCTGCGCATCATTCCCGGATCGCCCTGCTGGTAAGGTGCAGGAGCGGAAGAAGATCCCCTTGCATTTTCCTGACGTTCGGGCGCCTTCATGGGCTGACCGAGGTTATCCTGCGGGCCGAAAGTGAAAACAGCATATATATTGAATCTGTCGAAAAGGAAATCTGCAACAGCTTTGACCTCAGGTTCAGAAACGGGATATTGTCCTGAATTCTTTCCGAACTCCTCATAATTGAATGTAAAATTCCTGTTAAAGGCAACGCCTCCTTCACCGTCTTCATTGAAGCTGCCGTCTTTGTCATTGTCGACTCCTTCGCTGTAAACAAGGTAATCTCCCGTCTGACCCTTTGAAATATCGGCTTTTACCATCAGTCTACTGTCATCAGCGCTTTCGGTATAATTGCCGGCAGGATCCTTTACCCTTATGAGAGTAATTAATCCATCATTGTTCAGATCTTCATAAGGATCCTCATCAACGGCAAAATCCCTGTCATCGTCGGTGGGCCGTGAATTGACATTACGTTCATATCTTATCCTGCCGTAATATTGAGAAGATGCTTCCGGGCTTAAGTCGGGAAGTATATAAAAAGTAACCTTGCCGAGGAGATCCTTTATTTCATTTTCAGCAGAAGCGCTGAGTATCTTTTCGGCGAAGCCGTATGCCAGTTCCCTGCTGAAGAGGTATCTTCCGTCCACACCGCCGGCAACCACAATTCCCGGCTTTGAATCTTTTTCTCCTGTTCCGATTGTTATCAGCCAGATATCGTTACCTCCGGCAGTTTTAGCAAGAGATCTTACAGAACAAAAACCGGGATACTGCGTCTCGAGAGCCTTAATTTTACCTGTGAGATGGCTCTGACCTGGAATCTGCGCCCCGGCTTCATTTAAAATACTCATCATGACGGAAGCCAGCGTCATGATAATAAAACTGAAATGTTTCTTCATTCTTGTATGGTTTTCAATGATCAGACAGCTTATTGTTATGTGCAATTCAAAAATAGTATATTAATTTATTCGGCAATACAAACCTTTTCACTGCTTATATGTTAATTTTGTATCCTTATAAAAAAGCTGACCTGATGAAAAGAATTTTCCTGATCATGTCAATAGTTCTTGTTCTTGTATCATGCGGCAGAAGGAGTGAACCTGATGGCAGGATCATTTCAGTCAGCATAGCGCCTTTCAGGTATTTTGTCGACCAGATTTCGGGAGGCTGGTTCACTGTTAATGTAATGGTTCCCCCGGGCTCCAATCCTCACATTTATGAACCTGTCCCTGAGCAGATCACAAAGCTGGGGAAATCTGTTGCATATATAAGCGACGGATATCTCGGCTTTGAAATGGCATGGCTCGACAGGTTCTACGAGATGAACCGTACCATGAAAAAGCTGTCGCTTTCGGCCTCAATCGATCCGATAATAAGTGAAGAACATCATCACGATGATGGTCATTCCGAAGGCGCCGATCCGCATTACTGGGTTTCACCCCGCTGTGCGGCCAGCATGGCCCTGTCGGTCAGGGATTTTCTTACCGGACTCGATCCGGAGAAGGGCGATCTGTTCAATGAAAATTATAAAAAGCTTCTCATAAAAATCAGTGAACTCGATTCAATGGCCTCGGAATTGTCGTTACACAGCGGGAAGAAAGCATTTATGATCTACCATCCCAATCTCGCATATCTTGCCCGTGACTACGGGCTGGAAGAGATCACAGTTGAAGCTGACGGCAAAGAACCTTCCCCTTCGAGGCTTGTGGAGCTTATCAACAGGGCAAAAGAAGACAGCATTAAGGTGATAATGGTTCAGAGGGAGTATGATACAAAGAATGCAAGGGCTGTTGCTGACGAAGCAGGCGCCCGTATCGTAGTTATCGATCCTTTGTCGGAAGACTGGTACTCATCGACGGCCGGGATAATTAAAATTATAAAGGAAAGTTTTGAGTAAAATCTTAATGGGAACACTATGGCTGAATGCCTTCTCGAATTGAATTCTGTTTCCTTTGCCTATGGCTCATCCATTGTACTTCAGGATAT
>JAAYUS010000180.1 GCA_012517605.1 Bacteroidales bacterium | reverse complement strand
GTATTGCTGCTTATGTTCCTTGCAGGCGTATGGTCACTCGTTACAATGCCGCGGCGCGAGGATCCGAAAATTACAATACCGGGCGGATTGATCCTTGCATATTTCCCGGGCGCTGATGTAAATCAGGTCGAGGATCAGGTTACGAAAAAAATTGAGGAATATCTCTTTCAGTACGAAGAGGTCAGAAAAGATAAGACATTCTCGATAACTACCGACGGAATGGTTGAAATTCATGTCTGGCTTCAGGACAATGTCAGAAAACCCGACATTTTCTGGAGCAAGCTGAAACACCAGCTCATGGTTTTAAAAGCCATCGACCTCCCGCAGGGTGTAACAGGCCCTGTTGTAAATTCGGATTTCGGGGATACCGAGTCTATGATAATGGCCGTAGGAAGCAGTACCGCCGGATATCAGGAGCTTAAAGACCATGCGGCAAAGCTCGAGGAGAAACTGCGCCAGATCCCTGAAATATCAAAACTGAAAAGGATCGGGGAGCAGAAGGAACAAATAACCATTTCCTTCATCTCGGCTAAAATGGCTCTTTACGATATCAGTCTTCCCCAGGTAGTCAGGATTCTTCAGTCTGAAAATATTCTGGGACCTTCGGGAAACTTTAAATCTGAAAATATAAGTGCCCCGCTCCATATCTCAGGATTCTACAGGAACGAAAACGATATCAGGAACCAGATCGTCGGGGCCTCCTTAACAGGCGCTGTTATAAGGCTCGGCGATATTGCGGATATTGAAAGGACAATGGCAGACCCGTCAGATAAAATTACAGTGAACGGGAATAATGCAGTTCTGCTTGCAATTCAGATGCACGAAGGAAAGAATTTTGTCACAACTGGAAGAAAAGTGGAAAGAAGTCTTGATGAATTCAGGAAACAGCTCCCTGCCGGGACAGAACTAACGACAATAGTGAATCAGCCGGCAATAGTCCGTCAGAATATAGCACAGTTCCTTCGCGAATTCCTCCTTGCGATAATATCAGTCATTCTCGTGGTGTTCCTTCTGCTGCCTTTCAGTATCGCAGCAGTTGCAGCGACTGCAATACCAATGACTGTTTCGGTGACAATTGGGCTGCTTCATATATTAGGCATTGAACTGCACCAGGTATCACTCGCATCCCTTATTGCTGTCCTTGGTATTGTAGTTGATGATGCCGTGATAATTGCCGATAATTATGTCGAGCTTCTCGACCGCGGAAACGACAGATGGACAGCAGCCTGGCGAAGCGCAACCGACCTGGTGGTGCCTGTCGCCACTGCAACGATCACGATCATTGCATCATTTCTTCCACTGGTGATACTTACAGGAGCCGTTGGAGAATTTATAAGGGCATTGCCGATAACAGTCGCAATAGCCCTTTCTTCATCTTTCTTTGTGGCAATGGTTCTGACTCCCCTACTGTGTTTCATCTTTATAAAAAAAGGTTTGCATGCATCCGGAAAATCCCCGGAAAAAAGCAAGAACAGCTTTCTCGATCTTTTGCAGGGCTCCTATAACAAATCAATAGAGTGGTGCCTTAAACATAAGGTTTTGACTATCGCCGGAAGCCTTTCAACAATACTTCTTGCAGGATTGCTCTTTAAGACCGGAGTCAGGCAGAAATTCTTCCCTGAGGCTGAAAGGAACCAGTTTACAGTGGAACTCTGGATGCCGGCAGGCACCAGGCTGGAAAAGACAGAAAGTTCTGTAAAGAAAATTGAACAGTTGCTGAAAGATGATGAAAGGGTAAAATCATATGCAGTTTTTACGGGAAGAAGTGCACCGCGGTTCTATTACAATTATTCTCCTGAAATGCCTTCTGCAGAATTTGCACAGGTCCTCATTAATACACGGAACAAAAGATCAACGGAATCGCTTTACAAAGACCTCTCATCAAGTGTCGATTCACTTGTACCCGAAGGAACTCCTTATGTAAGGCTCATGCAGCAGGGGCAGCCATTGAATGCCCATGTTGAAATAAGGATTTCGGGAGACGACATTGATAAACTTAAGATGCTGGCCGGACAGGCCGGTGAAATTCTCAGGAATACTCCCGGAAGTGCAATGGTAAGAAACGACTTCAGGGAAGACACATATGGCATCGGGATCAGCCTAAAAGAGGAAGCTGCCCGCCTGGGATTCACAACATCGGCAGTTTCACAAATGCTTTACACCGGCATGAACGGGTACAGGATTTCAACGATGTATGAAGGTGAAAACAAGGTAGATATTGTCATGCGTCTTGAAGATAATTACAGGCGGAGCACTGAAGACCTTGAAAACATCTATATCCAGTCGCCTGTCACCGGAGCATCTGTGCCTTTAAGGCAGATAGCCTCCCTCACACCCGAGTGGCACACAGGAAGAATAGTACACCGCAACGGGATTAGGACTATTACGGTGGAAAGTGAAACCCGTAACGGTATTTTGCCATCTGAACTTTTAAAGGCTGTAAGACCCGAACTCAAAAAAATAAATCTTCCTTCAGGATACAGGATGTATTACGGAGGCGAACAGGCGAACAGGCAGGAGACATTCGGGTATATGTCAATAGCTCTGGTCATAAGCCTGATAGTGATCTTTGTGGTACTTCTTTTTCAGTTCAGGAACCTGAAGGAAGTTGGTCTAGTCATGATTACAATTCCGCTAAGTCTTTTCGGTGCCATATTTGGCCTTTTTGTAACCGGAAATGACTTTGGCTTTACTGCGTTTACAGGCCTTATCAGCCTCTCCGGAATTGTTGTCAGGAATGCCATCATCCTCATTGATCACACAAACGAGTTGCTTCAAAAGGGTATGAATATCCCGGAAGCAGCATATGAAGCCGGCAAAAGAAGGCTCAGACCCATATTTCTTACAGCCATGGCCGCGGCCATAGGAGTTCTTCCCATGATAATCTCCGGATCACCGCTCTGGAGCCCGCTTGCCAGCGTAATTGCCTTCGGAGTTGTCTGGTCAATGGTGATATCGACACTTACAATTCCGGTATTATATACTGTCGCCATTAAGCCGGAAGATAAAAAAGACATCGTTTCAGCCTTAACCATTAACAGGGAATAAAGTGAGATACAGGATGAAAATATTCCAGAGAGTTTTAAGCTTAATAATGATCCTGTCGTCAGGATCATCACTGGCCGGTCAGGACAAGGGAACTCTGAACCTTGAAACCGCGATAGAAATGGCTATGCAGAACAATCATCTGCTCAATGTCAGAAAGTTTCAGGTCGATGAAAAGCAGCAGAAGGTGAATGAAGACAGGATAAAATTTCTACCGGTAATAGGTATAGGCGGATCATATCAGTACAACAGCTCGCTCCCGAGCCTGGCTTTTGAACAGGGACGTTTTGGTGCACTGCCTCTGGGGGGAATTACAATACCCCTTCCGGCAAAAGATGAGCTCATCGTAATGGGACAGCATGATGTTTACAATGCAGGTGTAACTGTTTACCAGCCTGTCACACAGCTGGGAAAAATAAATTCCGGAATAAGGGTATCAAAGACCGAACTGCAGATCGCAGAAACTGAAAAGAACCGTACAGCATTACAGATCAAACAGGCTGTGGAAAAACTCTATTTCGGACTTCTGATAATCAGAAAACAGATTGAAGAAGCGGAACTTAAGGTAAAACTTTCAGAATCAAAGCTGCACGACGTTGAGAATGCTCTCCTCGCCGGAAAAACAACTGAATCAGGCAGATTCGGACTTGCTGCCTCTGTTGCCGATGAGCAGCAGAACCTTCTCAAACTAAAGATACAGTATGATGATTACTTGGCAGATCTGATGCATCTCACCGGTTTTGATCCGGCAACAACTCTGATCCCTGAACCTGTTGATGGCAGTCAGCTTATTGAGAAAATCGTCGGAATTGATACGTCCATGAATGAAGCTGAAATAAGGAACAATGACCTAAAGATTGCTTCACTCCAGAAAACCAAAGCCGAATACTCGATAATGGCAGGAAAATACAGCTATCTGCCTGACCTAGGACTTATTGGAGGCTATACATACCAGAAGGGAACAGTAATTTACCCCGAGAACAATGCTTATATAGGGGCATCCCTGAAATGGAACCTTCAGGATATCCTGACTAACAGGACAGTGCTTAAGCAGCGGAATTTCATCATGGAGCAGGCTGAAGAGAACCTTGAAAATACAAGGGAACAGGTAAATAAGGAAATTGCAAAGACATACCGGAAACTTAAACAGTCGGAAGAACTCATCAGTGTGGCCGCAAAAATAGTTGAATACAGGACCGAGGACCTCAGGATAAAGAAAACCCGAAATACAGCAGGACTTAACCTCGAAACCGAACTTCTTGAGGCTGGCGCAGCGCTTGCAAAAGCAGAATCGGACTACTTTTCAGCCCAGATGAACTACAGGATGGTGCTTTCAGAGTTAAAGATCCTTACTGGCAACTATTAGGAATTTCGGATTTCGGACGGTTGAATTCGGATTTAATAAATCCGAAATCCCAAATCCGAATTCCGGTATCAATACTTAATTCCCTGTTCATTAAGGAACTTTAGGTAAGAAGATAGCCTTGGCGCTCCTGATAACCTGAATTTTCCATACCATTCTTCTGCCTTTTTTTCATTCCCTGCTTCCTTTTCAAGTTTGATAACATTTATATAAAGCAATCCCTCAATTCCGGAATCTTCCCCGCTGAGATCGCCAAGTATCTCTGTAAAAGCGTTCAGGGCCCTTGAATATTCCTTCATGTCGGCCAGGGTAAATGCATTGTTTATTCTTTCATTGAGAGCATTGTCGAGAAGGATCCCATAAAATGAGAAACAATTGTCTTTACAGTCCTCAACAAGGTCTATCCATCTGGCTCCTGCCTTTAAAGGCGGGAATGTCAGAACAAATTCGAGTTTCTCTCCAGGTTCACGGAATTTATACGCCTCAGGACATACCGGAATGCCTGATGAGGATACAAGCCTGCTTTTCTTTCCATCGGGATAAAGGATATAGATATTCTTATCAGCACAGAATGTACCTCCCGTAATACGGTTTTCAATGCCCATGAAGATCACTGTTGCATCAGGTTTAAGCTCAATCTTTTGAATTACAAGTGTTTCATGACTTTTAAGCGAATAATTTGGACTAACAACTGTTTGTGCCACAAGCGACATTGCTGTTAAAAACAGTCCGGTAATTAAAGTGGTGATTATCTTCATCCTTATAATGTAAAAGCTGCAATATAAAAAAACTCTGTGACTTTAATCACAGAGTTGAAACAACCTGAAAGCAGAGTGGAGATGCCTTAGAAAATCACCTAAACATGGTTGTTTTTATTTTGACTTCAGTAATTGGCATTTTGCGGATCAAAATTGCACCAGCCTGCTGTCCAGTCAGTGGTTCCGAAAGCCCCGCGATATGTAGTCGGTGTAAAAAAGGAATCTGTCAGCCTTGTTTTGGCAAATGCTGCTCCGCTGAGCAGGGGTGATCCTGTTGCGGGAAGGAAGTTCGGAGAAACGAGATTAAAGGGATCCACAAGCTGGAGAAGCTCATTTGCAGCAAATAGCTGATTATTCCTTGATACGTTGTTATACCAGGCTTCAGCATCTGTAAGATAAACAGTGTTGAAATTGGTTGTCATGCCAGCCATAACGCAGTTTTCAATCTGAAGTTCGTTTGCTGTTGCCTGAAAGGGAGAATCGCCCTTCTGTCCGTCAATATCGAGACCCGTTGGCCATCCGGCAAACACAGAATTATATACCGATAATCTTGATCCACGGCGAATATGCATTGCCCTTCTGTAAAGTGAGTTGATTGTTGTTGAAGAAGTTACAAGCGGGCCAAATATGCTTCCGTTACAAAATATTGGTGCAGTGACAGGAGTAAGAGTTGAACCATCTGCATCGTTGTCTGATTCGAATCCGTTTGACTGTGACTGATCAGCAATGGCAGGATCGCGAAGAGACACAAAAAACTGAACCTTTCCTGTAAAACCATTGTCAGTATCAAAGTCATCATCCCATCCCCTGAATGCTACAAGGTATTTTGCATTGACGTGTCCGCCAAACCATTCATAGGAATCATCACCCGAATAAGAGACCTGGATATGGTCAATGGTCGTTGCTGATCCAACTGAATAAAGAGTAAGACCATTGATCTCACTGTTGGCTGTTGCTGTAAGAGGAATTCCGGGGAATTCAATTCTTACAAACTGTAATATTCCTGAATTATCATTAGGATTATTACCACCGTAAACCGACCCAATACCGCCTTCAGCAATGCCAATCCCCGCACCATTATCATGCTTGTTTGTCGGAGCGTTGCCACATATTACAAGGCCGCCCCAGTCACCATAACTGCGTTGCCCTTTTGGTTTGTCGGAAGTAAATACAATCGGCTGGCTCTGGGTCCCCTGAGCCATTATTTTCGAACCCCTCTCAATTATCAACGCACCTTTTGTACCGGAGACACCTTTGATAATTGTCCCGGGTTCAATTGTCAGAGTAGCATTGTTCTTAACATATACGAATCCGGAAAGGAAATACCTTGCATTAGAATACCACCTGGTATCAGCTGTAATATCTCCGCTGACCGTTATCTGCTGGCCGTTTGAAGGAATTACTGTTACTTCGCAAGTCACCTGAAGCATATTATCCTCTTCTGAGGTTGCTTTGATCGTGGCAGCACCCAGAGAAACTCCCGTAACAACCCCGTTATCTACTGTAGCAATCTGGTTATCGCTTGATTCCCAGATAATGTTCTTGTTTGTGGCATCGACTGGGGTGTAAATAACTGTAAGGTTAAGGTTTGCACCAACCATTACCTGAGCTGTCACCTTATCGAGTTGAATATCAGTAAGTGCAACGTCTTTCTTACAGGATATCAAAGTCGCGGTTATCAGAAGAAAACCTGCTAAAAAATTAATAAGTCCGTTTATTGTTTTCATTTTTTATCATTTTCGTTATTACATAGTTATCCTATACATTAATGTTTAGTTAATATCTCTCTGATTGTTCCAAGTCCCGTCCTTGTTTCCTGAGCCCTGTGTCTTTTGTCCTAAACCTTAAGAGTGATTCCAATGCTGAAGTATCTCCCAGGATAGTAGACTCTTGTATACTGGTTACGATTAAATTCC
>JAAYUS010000179.1 GCA_012517605.1 Bacteroidales bacterium | reverse complement strand
AAGGGATACAGGGAAGTAACACTACTGGGGCAGAATGTTGATTCTTACAACTGGAAAAATGATGACGGTCAGGTCTTTTTCCCGGCTCTCCTTGAGATGACTGCCCTTATTGATCCTTCACTGAGGGTCAGGTTTTCAACATCTCATCCGAAAGACATATCTGATGAACTTTTAAAAACCATTGCAAGGCATCCAAACATCTGCAGGCATATACACCTGCCGGCCCAGAGCGGAAGCAGCAGGATCCTTAAACTTATGAACCGTGAATATACGAGGGAATGGTATATGGATCGCATCAGTTCAATACGCTCAATTATACCTGACTGTGCCATCTCAACAGATATTATTGCAGGCTTCTGCACTGAGACCGAAGAAGACCACAACGATACGCTGTCGCTTATGGAATGGGCAGGCTACGATTTTGCATATATGTTCAAATACAGTGAACGTCCCGGGACTAAAGCAGCAAGAAAATATCCCGATGATGTCCCCGAGGAAATAAAAACCAGGAGGCTTAATGAGATAATTTCTCTTCAGAACAAGCTCTCGGCGAGGTCAAAGAAACTGGATGTTGGCAGGGTTTTTGAGGTACTTACAGAGGATTTTTCGAAAAGATCGCGGGATTTTCTTTCGGGAAGGACGTCTCAGAACAAGGTGGTCGTTTTCCCGGCAGAGGGTCGCAGAAAGGGAGAATATGTGAACGTTCGCGTGGAAAGATGCACATCGGCAACACTTATAGGGAAAGCGGTCTGAGTCGTGAGACCTGATTCTCAGGCAGTAACAAGGGCCGCAATACCAGTGGTCTGCTCAAAAAGGATCATCACGAATATCAAAATAAAATGAAAACAAAATTGTTCTTTTGTCTGCTTCTCCTCCTATCTTTTCAGGTAGGTATTTCATATTCACAGAAATCCTTAAAGAAGATCACGGTTTCAGGATATGTAAAGGATGGTACCGATACCCCCGTAGCTAATGCGATAATAATTGTCGATGGTGAAAAGACAGCTTTTTTTACCAATGATAAAGGCTTTTACAAGGCCAGGATAAACCAGGGAAGCTCTTCAATTGGCGTACTTACCCAAACCAGCGGCAAAGTGGAAGAACCAATCAACGGAAGGGGAAGGATCGATTTCAGATTTGAGGGTTCGGTGCCGATACAGGTTACCGGCAAGGCTGATCCGGAGGATGAAGCCGTTGACATGGGACTCAGGACTGCAAAGAAGAAATCTCTCACATCCCCTGTGGACGTTGTCGATGGCACCAAGTCTAAATATGCTTCCTACAACAACATCTACGATATGATAAAAAACGAAGTTCCGGGAGTCATGGTTTCAGGCAACAGCATCAGGATAAGAACCGCCACATCGATAAATGCAAGCAACGAACCATTGTTTGTAGTTGACGGGGTACCGGTAAATACCATAGATAATATCGTCCCCCAGATGGTAAAATCGATACAGGTTCTTAAAGGATCATCTGCAGCGATTTACGGTATGAGAGGTTCAAACGGCGTAATAGTGATCAGCCTGCTGAAAGGGAGTGACAAATAAAAGATCATTTAACATTTATTAATTGTATTTTCAGGCAACTACTTATAACTTGCAATAAAAATCAAAACCATGAAAACACGCATCGCAATAGTAAGCGCTTTTATACTTATTATTCTACCCTGTTATAATTCGTACGGACAGAAAACAAACAGGAAAGTTACGATCTCAGGTTATGTTGTCGACGGCACACAGTCGTCTGTTGCCAACGCTATTGTCACCGTTGACGGGCAAAAGACAGATGTCCTGACAAACGATAAGGGATATTATAAAATTAAGGTAAAACCGGGAAGCGCGAAGATCGGGATACTTACACTGACAAATGGAGCTCTTGAAGAGGAGATAAACGGCAGGACGAGGATCAATTTTCAGTTTGAGGGATCAGTGCCGGACCAGGTTGTTGAAAAAGCCAGCCCCGATGACGATGTTGTTGATATCGGCTATGGCAAGGTTAAAAGAAGGGATGTGACAAGCAATGTCAACAAGATAGACGGGAACAATCCCAAGTATGCTTCCTACAGAAATATCTACGATATGATCAGGGGAGAAGTTCCGGGTGTTCAGGTCGTCGGGAACAGCATCAAGATACAGGGAGCCTCATCGCTTACGCTAAGTACAGAGCCTCTTTATGTTGTGGACGGAGTTACTGTAAACTCAATCGATAATATACTGCCATATCAGGTGAAGTCAATCCAGGTACTCAAAGGATCATCAGCATCAATTTACGGATCGCGCGGAGCAAACGGAGTGATAGTTATTAATCTCGTGAACTCGGGAGACAGGTAGAACAACCTGATCACTGTTTTTTCGTCCTGAATTCAATATTCAGTTCATTGAGCTGTTTGAGAGATATTTCGGAAGGTGTATCAAGCATTACATCCCTTCCGGAATTGTTTTTCGGAAAAGCAATGAAATCGCGTATTGAATCCTGTCCTCCGAACATGGCACACCATCTGTCGAAACCAAAGGCAATGCCTCCATGAGGAGGAGCTCCGTATTTGAAGGCGTTCAGAAGAAACCCGAACTGATATTCTGCTTCTTCATCTGTAAATCCAAGCACTTTGAACATAAGCTTTTGCACCTCAGCATCGTGTATCCTTATTGAGCCCCCTCCTATTTCCACACCGTTTATCACCAGATCGTAAGCATTTGCCCTTACCTTTCCTGGATCAGTTTGCATAAGCGGGATATCTTCAGGCCTGGGAGATGTGAATGGGTGGTGCATCGCAAAATATCTTTTTTCTTCCTCATCCCATTCGAGGAGAGGGAAATCGACAATCCAGAGCGGAACATACTTGTCTCTTGGCCTCAGGTTAAGCCTGTTTCCCATTTCAAGCCTCAGCTCCGACAATGCTGCAAGAGTCTTTTTGCGATCGCCGGCAAGAATCAGGAGAAGATCGCCAGGATTAGCCCCGGTTGCCTCAACCCATTTTTTAAGCTCATCCTGAGAATAAAACTTGTCGGCAGAAGATTTCAGAGATCCGTCGGCTCCGTACTTGAGATATACCAGCCCTTTGGCTCCGATCTGGGGACGGCGGACGAATTCTGTAAGCTCATCTGTCTGTTTCCTTGAATATTCAGAACAACCGGGTGCGCAAACAGCTCCTATGTATTCAGAACTGTCAAAAACAGAAAAGCCATGTCCTTTTACAAGCCCGGTGATGTCCCTGATCTTCATCCCGAAACGCAGGTCGGGCTTGTCGTTGCCGTAATTCTCCATTGCCTCGCTGAAAGGCATCCTGATGAAAGGCTCATTGAATTCGATCCCTTTTATCTGTCTGAAAAGATACTTTGCAAGGCCTTCAAAGGTGTCGAGGACATCATCCCTTTCAACAAATGACATCTCGCAGTCGATCTGAGTAAATTCAGGCTGTCGGTCAGCCCTGAGGTCTTCATCCCTGAAACATTTTACTATCTGGAAATACCTGTCAAATCCCGAAACCATAAGGAGTTGTTTCAGGGTCTGAGGCGACTGGGGAAGGGCATAAAAAGTACCGGGTTGCATCCTTGACGGAACGACAAAGTCGCGGGCTCCTTCGGGAGTGGATTTGATAAGTACAGGCGTTTCCACCTCCACAAAGTCGATTGAATCCATGTATTTCCTCACTTCCTGTGCAACCTTATGCCTGAGTATAATGTTGTTTCTTACCACAGGCCTTCTCAGATCAAGATAACGGTATTTCATTCTCAGCTCTTCTCCCCCGTCAGTGTCCTCTTCGATTGTAAACGGAGGTATCTCACTTTTATTCAGAATATTAAGCTCCTCAACATCTATTTCGATATCACCTGTAGGCAACTTGGGATTCTTGTTGCTGCGTTCCCTCACTTTCCCTTTTGCCTGAATCACGAATTCACGGCCAAGCTTTCTTGCCTTACCACACAGATCACTGTTAGTATCCATATTGAATACAAGCTGTGTTATGCCATACCTGTCGCGGAGATCAACAAATGTCATTCCCCCTAGATCTCTCGATTTTTGTACCCATCCGCACAAAATGACGCTTTTCCCTTCATCCTTAAGTGTCAGCTCTCCGCAAGTATTTGTCCTGTACATCGTTTAATTTTTGATTTCAGCAAAAGTAAAAAAAGGGTTTAATCCTACCACTAACAAGAGTTTGGTTTTTATTCATTTATTCTTTTTAAATTTAGAAATTATTAGATGAGGGATGACAGAAGACCTGGATGAGCATTTCATGAAGGCGGCTCTTGAGGAAGCAGCCAAAGCCAAAGAAAAACAGGAAGTTCCTGTTGGGGCTGTCATAGTGTGCGACGGCACAATAATTGCCCGGGCACATAACCTGACCGAAACCCTGAATGACCCTACAGCACATGCCGAGATGCAGGCCATTACTGCTGCCGCGTCATGGCTTGGCGGGAAATATCTTCACGATTGCACCGTGTACGTTACAGTGGAACCATGTGCCATGTGTGCCGGGGCAATTGGCTGGAGCCAGGCTCCGGTACTTGTTTATGGTGCTGCCGATCCCAAAAAAGGATATACACTTGTAAATGGAACCCTGCTACACCCTAAAACCCAAGTCAGATCAGGCATACTGGAAAAGGAATGCAGTGAGATTATGACAGGTTTTTTTAGGTTGAGAAGAGAATAAAGGCAACACAGTTAAGTTAATTTATTCACATATGATACTGAATAACTCAAAATCCGTCATCAATCTGAAGATCGCCCGAAGGGCGGCAATAATTATATTCCTGACCTATCTTGTGCTGGTTTATGCTGCCGGAATAATCAGGTTCCCCGTTCTTGGCGTCGACAAAACCGCATTGACAGTCCTGGTTTCAGCAATATTCGTTCTGGTAATTATTATTCCCCAGATACTTAATTATCAGTATATTTATTTCTCTGATGAAGGAGATTCAATAATTTTCCGTTACTATTCGGCAGGACTTTTCACAGGGAATAAAAATTCAGTTGAGATAAACAAAAGGAGTTTTTCGGGATTTACAGTTGATAAAAAATTCTTCGGGCTTGTTGAAAGTATAACATTGTATCAGAGGCTAAGGGAAGGAATTGCCAAATATCCACCGATTTACCTTAATGCCCTGAAGCGGGCCGACAAAGCCAGAATTATCAAGTCGCTTAATTCATCGGCTCCGATCATTAAAGGCTGATATCAGATTAACATGAGTTAAATCATTTTTAATGAATAAAATAGAATTCAATTTTGCCAGATCATTAAAAAATGCTTTAAAATTATAACCAAAATTCCAAATACTATGAACGTAGATAAAATTATGAACAACCTCGAAAAGAAACATCCCGGAGAGGTTGAGTATTTACAGGCAGTGAGAGAAGTGCTGGAATCGATTGAAGAGGTTTACAATGAAAATCCCCAGTTTGAATCTGCCAACATTATTGAACGCATTGTGGAACCCGACCGTGTTATTGCATTTAAGGTGCCATGGATTGATGATGAAGGAAATGTAAGGGTCAACCTTGGATACCGCGTTCAGTTCAACAACGCCATCGGCCCGTATAAGGGCGGACTTCGCTTCCACCCGAGTGTTAACCTGTCGATCCTTAAATTTCTCGGATTTGAACAGATCTTTAAAAATGCCCTTACCACCCTTCCGATGGGCGGAGGGAAAGGCGGATCGGATTTCGATCCAAAAGGAAAGTCAAACAATGAGGTTATGCGTTTCTGCCAGTCATTCATGCTTGAACTATGGAAATATATCGGACCGGAAACAGATGTTCCTGCCGGAGACATCGGTGTGGGAGGAAGAGAGATAGGTTACCTTTATGGAATGTACAAAAGACTAAAAGGCGATCATACCGGTGTGCTTACAGGCAAGGGAAGCAACTGGGGCGGTTCGCTCATCAGACCTGAAGCGACAGGGTTTGGTGGAATATATTTCGCCCAGGAAATGCTCAAAACAAGGAATGAAACTCTGGCCGGAAAGACAATCTCAATTTCAGGATTTGGCAACGTTGCATGGGGCGCTGCTCTGAAAGCCACCGAACTTGGCGCAAAAGTCGTTACCATATCAGGTCCCGACGGTTATGTATATGATCCCGAAGGCATATCCGGCAAGAAGATTGAATACATGCTCGAGCTCAGGGCATCAAACCAGGATATTGTCAAGCCATATTCCTATGTTTTCGAAGGAGTTGAATTTCATGAGGGCAAACGTCCGTGGGAAGTAAAGGTTGATATTGCACTCCCCTGCGCCACCCAGAACGAGCTGAACGGCGACGATGCAAGGACACTTATAGCCAATGGTGTTAAAATGGTTGCCGAAATATCAAATATGGGATGCACTCCTGAGGCAGTTGAAGAGTTCCAGAAGAATAATGTCCTGTTTGCACCCGGTAAGGCAGTAAATGCCGGCGGTGTTGCAACATCGGGTCTTGAAATGACGCAGAACTCAATGAAGATGAGATGGAACAGCACCGAAGTTGATCACCGCCTGCATGAAATAATGATAAACATCCACGGGCAATGTGTTAAGCATGGCCAGCGGCCCGACGGATCTGTAGATTATGTAAAAGGTGCAAATATTGCAGGCTTCCTGAAGGTGGCAAATTCAATGCTCGATATGGGAGTCATTTAAGGGCTCAGGGCGCAGGGCTCAGGGCAAAGGGCGCAGGGCTCAGGGCAAAGGGCGCAGGGCGCAGGGCGCAGGGCGAAGGGCGCAGAGCTCAGGGCATAGGGCGAAGAGCAAAGAGAAACAGAGCGCTTAAGGAATTATATAACCACGGAGTATCACTGAATTTACTTACAAGTGTTACTCCGTGTTTAATTTAATAATCTTATTAAAATACTGTTTTGCGGATTTGAGCAGATTTTGTAATTTTATCATGTCTCAACTCCTCGTGCCATGTCAGATGTATCACTCATACACCAGATCGCGCTTAGCCTTATCCCGCGCATCGGTGATATCAATGCCCGCAAGCTTGTTTCATATTTCGGAAGCGTCGAAGCCATCTTCAGCGAGCCATACCGAAACCTTGTTAAAATTCCCGGAATTGGTCCGGGCCTCGCTGCAACAATCAGCCAGCGATCATATCTTGCAGATGCAGAAAAAGAAGCAGAATATGTTATAAAACATAATATTAAGACATACTTCTATCTCGACAGTGATTATCCTTTCAGGCTGAGGCAGTGCGACGATTCGCCGGTGCTTTTTTATTTCAGGGGCGATTGTGATCTGAACAGCAACAAGATGATAAGCATTGTCGGAACACGAAATGCAACCTCGAGAGGAAAAGACATCTGCGAAAAAATAATCGGCGACCTTGCCGGCGGGCATCCTGATCTTGTAATAATAAGCGGTCTGGCTTACGGGATCGACATTGCAGCGCATAAGGCAGCACTCTCAAACGGGCTTAAGACAATCGGCGTTCTGGGACACGGATTCAAGACGATATATCCTTCAATTCACAGGGCCACAGCTGAGTCGATATTAAAAAACGGAGGTTTGCTTACAGATTTCATGTCGGATGCACTTCCGGAAAGAAACAATTTTCTAAAAAGGAACAGGATAATTGCCGGACTTTCGGATGCAACGCTGGTGGTCGAATCGGGCATTAAGGGAGGAGCTCTGATCACTGCCGACATGGCCAGTTCGTACAACAGGGACGTGTTTGCAGTGCCCGGACGCCCCGATGATGTATGGTCGCAGGGATGCAACAACCTGATCAAGACGAACAAAGCGGCTCTGGTTGAATCGGCAGATGATATAGAGTATTTTCTTGACTGGAAACCTGAAAAATCAAAACCTGCTGTTCAGAAAACACTCTTTTCGGAGCTTTCCGAGCCCGAGCAGAAGATCTATGAACTGGTAATAAGGGAAGGGGAACTCACAATTGACAGTATCTGCAGGGATCTTGAGATACCTGTGGCGAAACTTTCTGCTCTCCTTCTGCAGATGGAATTCAAGGGACTTCTGAAGTTCTGCCCGGGAAATGTGTACAGAAGCGCCTGATTGATGGTCTCACCACCTGCCCCCTTCCTGCTGCTGCAACGAGGGGAAGACCTCGGTAAATAATTAGTTTTATTCTCCAATCCCTTGTTCTGCCCCCCAACCCCCCACGTGGGAGCAAAATCCCCGTGCCGAATTTCTTACTTCGCGTCCTTTGTGAAATACTTCGTGCCCTTT
>JAAYUS010000178.1 GCA_012517605.1 Bacteroidales bacterium | reverse complement strand
TTCATATGGTTAATATATGAAAAACAAACAAAACAACCAAGGCTAAAACATTGTATGCCAACTATTTATATTAACATTGCCTTGTAATTATTAATACCTTCCAACCCCCAAATATTTATAATATTTGTGTATAAAGGGTAGTTCGAAGTAGGGGAAAGTGTCGTAGTCACTGACCCGGTCAGGATGGCATAAATTGACCCTGAATACATACCTGATGCACCAATTGTCACAAGTCAGGAGCCGGTGCAGCGGTTGACTCCTGAACTGTCTCCCTGGCATTAAAGAAGAATATGGATCCTGCCGTATAAATTTCTGAATTTGATACGTACAATTTTTTCAAAAAAGCAAGCGGCCTTATGAAAACCGGGCCCCCTTTACAAATGTCATGGATTTTCTCATTGCAGTGGTGGAATAAACTGTGGGACGTTTTTATTATATTTGTCTGGCACGCTGCTGTTGTATTAAATTAAAATATTATTGTCAGCATAATTAAATAGATAACCCAAAATAGACTTTTGCCCCCTTCCCGACCTTCCCCCAGGGGGGAAGGAGGACCCCAACAGGCTTTTGCCCCTTGGGTGAAACTGGAAAGGGGATAAGCAACAAAAAAAGAAAATGCCTGAATATAAGCCTGATAGCGTTTGTTATTTATTAATAAAATGATTTGAGTAATTCAATCAGATTAATTTTAAGTTGCCGATGAAAGCCCTTGTCCTTGAGGAGTATAATAAACTTGTTTACAAAGATATGCCTGATCCCGAAGCCGGTCCGGAAGATGTCCTGATAAGAGTAAAGGCCTGTGGTATATGCGGTTCTGACGTGCACGGTCTTGACGGCAGCACTGGAAGAAGGGTTCCTCCTCTGATAATGGGGCATGAAGCGTCGGGGATTATTGCGAAAACAGGCTCCTCTGTAAAAAAATGGAAGCCCGGTGACAGGGTAACATTCGACTCAACAATTTATCCTCTCGACGACTGGTATACGCTTGAAGGCCGGTACAATCTCAGCGATAACAGGAGGGTGCTTGGCGTTTCCCCGGGCGACTACAGACAGCATGGAGCTTTTGCAGAATATGTTGTTGTTCCGCAGCATATACTGTACAAAATCCCGGATAGTGTGTCGTTTGAACATGCTGCAATGGTCGAGGCTGCTGCAGTAGCCCTTCATGCAATCAATATTTCAGGGATAAAAACAGGCTCCTCATGCGCGGTTACTGGTGCAGGAATGATAGGGAATTTCATAATAAAACTCCTGACTGTTTCCGGTGCAGGAAAAGTAGTTGCCATCGACAATGATAAGGAAAAGCTTGAGGGAGCAAGGCTTAGCGGGGCAGGTTATTTTTTCGATCCATCTGAAGGAGGAATTGAGTCAAAAATAAAACAGATCACGGGCAACAGGGGGGCAGATATTTCTTTTGAAGTTGTTGGTAAAAGTGAATCTCTGATCACTGCAATTGATGCAGTGAGAAAGGGCGGAACTGTCGTGCTTGTCGGCAACACCTCAAAAACGGCTGAGATTCCTCTTCAAAAGATAGTAACACAGGAACTCACCCTCAAAGGCAGTTGCGCAATCAGGGGAGAATATGAAGCAGTTCTTGGACTGCTTGAAAGCGGAAAACTGAAAGTAGATGACCAGATATCTGTAGTTGCCCCTCTGTCGGAAGGAGCTGAATGGTTTGGAAAGCTTTACAGAAAGGAAGGCAGCCTTAAAAAGATTATACTTGTACCCTGATTGGCGTTAAGGATGAAAAAGAGAATTTATAATATATCTATTGCCGGGTGCGGAAAAGTTGCCCATCTTCATGCGAAAGCAATCTCGAACATTAAAAATGCCAGGCTTTCCGGAGTATGGAGCCGGACGCCCGAAAGTGCAAAACGATTCGCATCGTTGTATAATACAAAGGCTTATGATGAGATCGGCCCCATGGTCGCCGAAAATGAGACGGATTTGGTAATTGTCTGCACTCCTCATCCCTTCCATCGTCAGCCGGCTGCTGAAGCCGCCGCAGCAGGAGCCAATGTTCTTGTCGAAAAACCGCTTGCTTCCGACCTTCACGACTGTGATGCAATTATAAATGCCTGCAAGACAAGTAATGTGAAACTTGGTGTTGTCAGTCAGCGCCGGTGGTATTCTCCGGTGATGAGAGTCAGAAAAGCTATTGATGACGGAAAGATAGGAAAACCCGTTCTGGCAACGATAAATATGCTGGGATGGCGCGACAGAACCTATTATGACTCGGATGAATGGAGGGGTACCTGGAAAATGGAAGGAGGGGGAGTGCTTGTCAACCAGTCGCCGCATCAGCTCGATCTGATGCTGTGGTTCATGGGCGATGTTGACGAGGTCTACGGCATCTGGAAAAACCTTAATCATCCATATATTGAAGTTGAAGACACAGCGCTGGCAATTGTAAGATTCAAAAGCGGGGCTCTTGGCAATATCGTTGTCAGTAATTCACAGAAACCAGGCATTTATGGGAAGGTCCATATTCATGGTGAAAACGGAGCATCCGTTGGTGTCCAAACTGACGGCGGGGCGATGTTCATTGCCGGCATGACAGGCGTTGCAGAGCCTCCGGTAAACGATTTGTGGACAGTTCCGGGCGAAGAGTCACTTCTGCCGCAATGGATTAAGGAGGATACCGAAACATTCAACAGATATGATCCTACAATATACTATATGCAATGCCAGATCGAAGACTTTCTGAAGGCTGTGGAAACTGACACCGAGCCGCTCGTTACAGGCGAAGCCGGCCGCAAAACCGTGGAATTGTTCACAGCTGTCTACAGGTCGACCCGCGACAATTTGCCTGTAAAATTTCCCCTTAAACCCGAACCCGGTTTCGACGGGCGCGGCTAAACCTTGAACCTTGAACCTTGAACCTTGAACCTTGAACCTTGAACCTTGAACCTTGAACCTTGAACCTTGAACCTTGAACCTTGAACCTTGAACCTTGAACCTTGAACCTTTGAACTTCTAACCTATGTCCGCTCCCTACATCATCCTCATAGTAATCGTCGGTGTCTCTCTTCTCCTGATGATGGTACTTAAATTCAAACTGAATGCATTTGTTGCCCTTCTCATAACTTCCATAGTTGTGGGCGTGATGGCAGGAATGCCTCTTCAGAAGATCTCTGAAAGCATCCAGGAGGGGATGGGCAGCACACTTGGATTTGTTGCCACAGTAGTCGGACTTGGTGCCATCTTTGGTCAGATGCTCGAAAGCTCGGGAGGGGCAAGGTCGCTCGCTAATTACCTGTTAGGGAAGTTCGGAACAAATAAAGCTACCTGGGCTCTTACGCTCACCGGTTTTATCGTTGGAATACCCATCTTTCTTGATGTTGGGTTTATTATAATTATACCAATTGTTTATGCACTGACAAGGGATACAAAGAGGTCTGTTTTATACTATGCCATACCTCTTCTTGCAGGACTTGCAGTAACACATACAATGGTTCCGCCAACACCGGGTCCCACTGCAGTGGGTGAAATGCTTGGCGTCGATCTTGGATGGGTGGTTCTTATGGGATTGATTGTAGGGATCCCTACGGCAATTATCGCTGGTCCTGTCTTTGGAAAATTCATTGCAAAAAAGATCAACATTCCTGCCCCTCATATATTCCAGGAGACTGAAAATGAAGGGGAAAAACCAACAGGCCTCCCGTCATTCGGGACTATTGCTGCCCTGATAATGACGCCGCTGAGCCT
The DNA here is from genome assembly GCA_012517605.1 of Bacteroidales bacterium. Lineage (GTDB taxonomy): Bacteria > Bacteroidota > Bacteroidia > Bacteroidales > VadinHA17 > LD21. Next base: position 25,769 of record JAAYUS010000178.1, on the reverse strand, counting down.
TATATTGATGAGCACTTTTATTAAACTTGGAGTGGACAAGGGAGCCCTGAACAAATCCGTCATTACAGAAATTCTGATCTTCATAGGTCATCCGTTCACTGCGCTTATAATTGCCACCCTTCTTTCAATACTCCTATGCCTGAAGAGAAATATGCCGGGACAGAAAATACTGGATCTGAGTACGAAAGCGCTGGGCCCAGCAGGTATCATAATCCTTGTAACAGGAGCAGGAGGTGTCCTTAAGCAGATTCTTGTAGACAGCGGGATAGGAAAGATGCTGGCCGAATCACTGGCTGATTCATCTATTCCTCTGATAGTTCTTGCATGGGTGCTAGCTGCCCTTGTCAGAATAACCCAGGGTTCGGCAACTGTGGCGATGATAACGTCGGCAGGAATAATCTCCCCTTTACTTTCATCATTTAATCTGTCCCAGCCTGATACGGCAATAATTGTAATAGCAATCGCAGCCGGGGCTACAATTATGTCGCACGTAAACGACAGCGGATTCTGGATTGTCAGTAAATATTTGGGAATGAATGAGAAACAAACGCTCCAGTCATGGACGGTGATGGAGACCATTATAGCTGTATGCGGCCTGGTCTTCACACTTATACTGTCAGCTTTGTTCTGATAATGATCATGATTTCTTTTAAGAACACTATAATATATTTTTTGGTTAATAAACAGATATTGAAATATGAAACTTAAATTTTGCGGAGCAGCCAGGGAAGTCACAGGTTCAAAGATACTTATTACCACGGGCCATGGTAAAAGACTGCTTCTTGACTGTGGTATGTTCCAGGGTAAGGGACTTGAAACAGATGCCATGAACAGAGATCTTGGTTTTGATCCTTCAATGGTTGACCATATAATACTTACACATGCCCATATAGATCATTCGGGACTTATTCCGTATGTGTACAAGCTGGGATTCAGGGGATCAATAATATGTTCCAATGCCACACGCGACCTTTGCTCAATAATGCTTGCAGATACAGCCTTCATTCAGGAACATGATACAAAAACATTCAATAAAAGGCGTGCAAAGAAAGGACTGCCGCTGGTAACTCCGATCTTTACCCAGGAGGATGCAAAGGAATGTATGGCTTTGTTCATCGGTATTCCCGAAAACATGAAATTCAGAATTGATGACAATTTAAAAGTGAAATTCACCAGTACAGGACACATGCTTGGCAGCGGTGTTGCAAACCTTTTTATCACCGAGAACGGAAAAACGACAAGGCTTGCATATACAGGCGATATAGGAAGGCCGTCAAGCAGGATACTGGAACCACCCAAGCCATTTCCTCAGGCCGATATCCTTATAACGGAATCGACCTATGGCGACAGGCTCCATAAAGACCTTATTTCTGCAGATGATGAATTGCTGAAAACGGTGACAGACACATGTGTTGATAAGGGCGGAAAACTCATTATCCCGTCATTCAGCGTCGGCAGAACGCAGGAGATAGTTTATTCACTCAATAACTTCTTCAACCAGGGAAAACTACCCAGGGTTGAGATCTTTGTCGACAGCCCTCTTGCTGTCAATGCCACCACTATCTTCAGGATGCATCCCGAATGCTTCAACAGGGAAATTCTGAAGATAATGGAGAACGACAGTGATCCATTCGGATTTAACAGCCTGACTTATATTACGCGGCAGGAGGACTCGAAAAAGCTGAACGATTATAAAAAGCCATGTATAATAATTTCCGCATCGGGCATGATGGAAGCAGGACGAATTAAGCATCATCTTGCAAATAACATAACCGACCCGAAAAATACAATACTTGTTGTAGGCTACTGTTCTCCGGTTACCCTCGGAGCAAGAATAGCAAGGGGAGATAAGGAGGTTTCAATCTTCGGAACTGTTTATCCTGTCAATGCTGAAGTAAGGATTATTGATTCGTTCAGCGGCCATGGTGATTACAATGAAATGATTGAATTCCTTGGTTGCCAGGATAAGAAGCAAATTCAGAAGACATTCCTCGTTCATGGTGAATATGAGACACAGGTAAAATATTCATCAAGGCTTCAGGAAGCAGGATTTTCAAATATCCAGATTCCGTCTCCGAAGCAGGAATTTATAGTATAATGCCTCTGTCGCTGACCTACTCTTTGTACACATCTTTGCTCAAGAATTCATTTTGAAGTTTTGAAATCATTAAATAGAAGGCGGTATATAAAGGTACAGAAATGATTAAAAATGTGAGATGCCTGAGGCAAAAAACAGGCAGGAATGATTGAAAATGAGAGATGCCGGAGGCATCCAAGTCCAATATCCATGGTTACATCCATGGTAGATGGCTGACTGGGCTTACAACACCAGCGGTGTTGAAGAAAATCAGTTAAATAAGTATTCTTCTTTGTAATCTACAACATGTTCATTTAACAGACTGATCAGTTCCACTTTGAAAGTAACAGTCTTATGATGTTCCTCCTGGTACATTACATACTTTATCAGTGATTCCTTGCTTGAAATATGATATGTGAATCCACTATATCCTACCTGCCAGCCGGGGAAGCCGGAAAACAAGGATCTTTCTCTCAAAATAAGCATATGACTGGCTTTTTTTATATCTTTGATAAGGTATGCCGGACAAACTGTGGGATGTATATGGGTAATTAGATGGATATGGTTACAAGCGCCTCCTACAATATAAGAGTGACATGATTTTTTTTTCAAAATTCCTGCAATATATCCGAAAAGAATATCCTTATTTTTTGTTGAAATAAAAGGCAAATGATCTTTGCTGCCAAAGACAAGCTGGTATAAAAACTGAGTATAAGTTGACATACTTTTCCACTTTTAGCACATAAATAAAAATACTAAAAAATTCCGAAATAGTTCTTCAACCGCTCGGCGGTTGAGAAGAATTAGATTCATTTCACCACGGATGTAACCGTGGATATTGGACTTCAAAGCCTCCGGCTTTAATTTCTAAGCTTTGCTAAAAACAGGAGCTATTTTATTTACTGACATATTAACCCTACGAAACCGAATCTTTCAATATCAATATAAAAAATTCAGCACTCCGGATCGGATCCGAAATGTGTACAAAGAGTAGTTCGTCGACGGGTTATTAACGTAAATATCTCTGGAGTTCCTTTCTTACATCCTTCCAGCCGGGATAGACTTCCGAAAGGAGAGCGTAGTATTCAGCGCTGTGATTATGATGCCGGAGATGGCACAGCTCATGGACCATTACATATTCTGCGTAAACCTCATCAAGCCTGATAAGGTCGTAGCTTATTGCTATCTTCCCTTTCGATGAGCAGCTTCCCCATCTTTTCTTCATATGCCTCACTGAAAAAGCTGATGGTTTGAAACCGTAATCACTGTATTTGGTCAGCAGTTCCCTGAATTTCGGAGTCAGCCTCTTTTGTGCTATCAGCCTGAACCACCTTTCAAGCATAGCCCTGATAAGCACCGGATCATTGCTTCCGGCATATCCTGCCTCAATTGTATCGTCATCTGATAGTTTAACATAATATTCCTTAGCAGGATGCAGCTTAAGCCTGTGATATCTTCCGTAGAGCAATATCCTGTCGCCATCATAATAACCTTCGGAGCTGTCGATTTTTTTAAGGGAATTAAATCCTTCAAGAGTCTTTCTTATCCACTCCGATTTTTCAGAAACAAACTTTCTGATAGCATCGGCAGGTGTTCTTAACGGAGCTTTCACAATTACACCTTTGTCGGGACTTACAATAATACTTATAGTCCGTCTCCGGGACAGAATTATTTTATAGTCAAAGTTTTTAGAAACATGCATAACGATTTGATTTTCATGGCTACTGTTTTCTTTTCTGAAGGGATGACAAATAATAAACAAGACAGGCAGTTCCGTCCATTGTACATTCATTTGTAGAATAATCGGCGTAATCATCATGATATACGGCAAGGTTATTCTGGAACTGTGCATATTCATCCTCTTCCGACAATGATAAGTATTTCAGATTTTTGAAAATTGAAGGATAAACAGGGCCGTCAACCAGGCCGCCCGGAACCTGTAATCCCTTCACGACATAGGATGAGTGTGTGTTTACCGGATAATCGCCATTTTCAGGAAGTCCGACCACCATGCTTGTCCCCCATGGATTGCATCCGAAGAGCCAGTCGCGGCAGGCAGCCTCGAATTCCAGAAATGAATTATCCCCGCTTATCTTACGGTAAAGAGATGCCTGGGTAAGTGTTGCAGCAACAAGGTTGTTTGAGCACCATATGAATGGCACTCCGACCAGGAAGGGATTGTTTTCTCCTTTCTTCATTATTTTCTCCAGTCCCAGCTTCATATTACCCAGAAACTCGGAACTGAGGTCAGACCCGGCCTGGGCCGATGCTATCCCGGGATGACCCATATTCATGAACGGGTACCACTGGTAATGTCGGGCAGTGTCGGCGCCCATCCAGGGAGTTACGGTTTCATCACGGCCGAAATCAACGGCATAATCAAGGTATTTCCTGTCGCCTGTCAGTTTAAATAACTCGATGGCTGCCAGTTCCATATCGTCGACCCAGTTTTCTTCCTCATAGAAATAAGGAGCTGTTCCGGGTGCAGTCTGGCAGGCTCCTGGATTCCTGAGACCGTAATCGAATGCTTCAGCTGCTTTTTTCCCCAGAAGATCGGCAAACTTGGGATCCAGTGATCTGTAAACAGCAGATCCCCTGGCAAATGCCGATGCAAACTTCCCTGCGGTCGATGCAATCCCGGTAGTCCTGTTCCTGTATCTGAACAATCCCTGAACCTTTCCTGTGCAACGGTAAACAGGGCGCTCCCTTCCTTTACCATAATTGGCAGTATCGGCATTGGGGAACCTGAACCCAATATGGTCGCGGTCGTCGGCAATCTGGTTATACATCACACCGGGCGAGGGATTCATCTTTACAAGCCAGTCGAGGCCCCAGCGGGCTTCATTAAGCACATCAGGAATACTGTCGGTGCCCGGCAGACCATTGGCAAGATACTCATCGGAGAAGGAACAGGGATTCTCAGAAAATGCAAACAGCATCTGGTATGTTGCATTGGCCGAAGTTGCGACATACTGCAGATAATCAGCGGCATCATGCCATCCTCCTGTGACATCGATATGCATTGAATCGTCCTTCCCTCCGTAGATTATGTAACCGTCGTGAGTGTGGCACGAATCTTTCAGGAAAGGATTGATACCGCATCTCTGCTGACGCATATAATTAAGGAGGAAGTCAGAAGTTCCGTCATAAACATCGCCGGCAATCCTGAAATTGGGCGAAACAGCATCTCCTGCCACAATCCTGTACGTCCCTTCTGTTTTTATATCCGAAAAATTGAGGCGGTAACAGTTTTCGAAGGGCTTGAGAGGAGTGGTTTTAAAAGGGTTGTTGTTCACAAAGACGGTCTTTCCTGAGTAGACATCGACCAGCCTGAATGATTTCAGTTCTTTTTCTTTCAAGCCTGTGAACACAGCAACCTTGATATCATCAGCCCTGTATCCGAGCTGGTTAATCCTTATCCATTCCTTATCACGGCTGCCACACGACATAAGAACGACTGATGAAAGAAATGACATTATTAAAACTGGTCTCATAGCTGTAATGGTTTTATTATGCAAATCAATCTGTTTAACAATTGTAAAAAATGTTAAAAATCGTTTAATTTTTAAGCTTTAAGGAATAAATGTATTAATCTTGCGGTCTGAAAAATGAATAATTTAAACAAAATATAAGGAAATATATAAAATTATTGATTGTATCCCTTTTTATCTTAAAGTCTTTCGTGGTTTAAAGGTTAGGCAGACAATCCTGGAAGATAAAAAGGACGCTCGTCCGGTTAATCAGGTCAGTAAGGTTAGTTAGGTCAGTAAGGTTAACATTGGAGATAAACAGGTAGGACAATCATAATACGGGCAGCAAGGACAGTATGCTGCCCGTTTTCTTTTTCTGTGATTTCCAGCGAACTAGTCAGCATCATTTCTCAGGGTAATCACTGAGATCTCCGGTGGCATCCAGATGCGGAAAGGCATGCCAAGCACTCCAAGCCCCCTGTTTACTGCCAGATACTGATTGCCTTCACTGTAGAGCCCATTCCACCGGGGATAGAAAAATACGGCCGGACTCCATTTCAGCTTTTTTGCAAGTATTCCGATCTGCATGCCATGAGTGTGACCTGATAATGTCAGGTCTATATCCGTTTTGCCTGCCACTTCCTCATCCCACTGGTTCGGATCATGTGCCAGGAGAATTCTGAGATCTGCTCCATAAATTCTTTCAGTCGCCTTTTTCAGATCGCCATGTATTATATGAGGGAAGGAACCTTTTGTTTTCACCCCAATCATGGCAATTCTTGCATTACCGATATTTACCATGGCGAATTCATCATTCAGCACTCTATATCCTGCAGATGCGATGAATCCGTTCATGAGGAGGACATTGTTCTCCATTTCTGCCTCTGTGAAATATGGATGATATGTACCGAAATCATGATTCCCCATTATGGCAAATTTGCCGTATCTGGCTGTTGCAAGAGAAAGAACAGTGTCGGACCTGCCTGATTCGCGCCATCCGATAGTAATAAAATCGCCTGTGTTGACAAGAATATCGGGTTTAAGGTCATTGATCTTTTTCATCACTTCTTCAAGTTTATGCTGGTGATGATAGAATGAAGTGATGTGTATATCTGAAATATGTACAATCCTTAAGCCTTCGAGGTCTTTTTTCAGTCCTTTTATCTTTACCTCCTGATATTCGGTAACGAAGTTGAATCTTCCTAAAAATGAACCTGTTGCAATTACGACAAACATCAGTGCTGCAATGATCATTCCTGTGTTTGTAAGAATCCTGCTATACCCCCCTTCTGATTTTCTCCTGATTAAAATGCCTGAATAATGGAACAGGATCATTACAGCCCTTGGCATCACTACCGCACTTAACATTCCGTAAAAGCCCGTTATGGCTGAGATATTTTCAGGCTGATCATAAATGCCTGCGAATGATGTTATTTTTATCCATAGAACCCAGAGCCAGATGCTGATAACAGCGTTGACAGTCATTATAAAATAATAGCTCATCCACGACCTGTCGTAAAAATGCTGCCTTATGACATTTATTGTCAGAACCTCTGTGATTATCAGAAGAATGAGCAGTACCATAGCACCTGTGAAAATATGCAAATGTACGTAATATTATTTTACAGCTATAATTTCTATTTTTGGTCCTTATATATTTTGGTAATGACTACTGTCGAATTCTATAAACCTTACCACGATCCGGAAATTCCTCTGACTTATTCAGTAATAACTGCACGACACAGAGGGCAATGGATAATGGTCCGCCATCATAAACGGACAACCTGGGAAATACCGGGAGGGCATATAGAGCCAGGCGAAACAGCAGATGAGGCTGCATCAAGAGAACTTATGGAAGAAACCGGAGCCATCGATTTTGAAATTGAATGTATTGCCACATATTCGGTAAGGAAAAACGGAGAAACAGGCTATGGACGTCTTTATTTTGCTGAGGTAACCAGTATAGGGCCTGTGCCCGATACGTCCGAGATTGCAGAAATAATGCTTATGGATTCACTTCCGGAGAATCTCACTCATCCTGATATACAACCCCTTCTGTTTAGAAGAATACTTGAGAGGGACTTGTAGAATATAGGATTTCGGAGTTTTGAATTCGGAATTATTAAACCAGAAATCACAAATCGGAATCCCGAAATTTCTTACCGGCAACCTGCAACCGGCAACTTGTTTGACCTCCAATCCCCTTATCTTTGTTTTGCCCCCCAACCCCCCTGTCTTTTTTTACCCCCCAAGCCCCCTAAAGTGGGGCTAAAAATTCGTTTTGTTTTACCCCCCAACCCCCCTAAAGTGGGGCTAAAAAACCTTAATAAAATTATAACTCTGTGGCCCTCTGTGCCTTCTCTGTTTCCCTCTGTGAAAGTTCTTATTCCTAATTCCGAAATCACAGATCCTAAATCCTAAATCCTAAATCCGGAATCATATATACTCAAAGCTTACCTTTTTGAGCCATTTTTCCTCTAGCAGGCGTGCGATCCGTTTTACAACTGTTCTTCTGATTTCGAGGTCGACCGGGAGATTAGGATCCTGGTGGGCTATGTTTATCCGTGTTCCTATTATAAAGTGTATCTCATCGCTTTCCATTATAAGCTTTACGATTTTGTCGGCTGGACCTTTGCCAAGTTTTACGCTGTTGTTGTATCTTTTCAGTATCTCGTTCACTTTCTGAAGGGTAAGGATGCCTTCAGTCACAAGGTCAATACCTTCGATAAAGCTTTCAGGCGGCAGTTCGGGATCCTCGAAAATAAGCTCATCGATAATGGTCTTATTGAGTTCTCGTGCTACGATATCGGCAGTAGTTCCCCCGCTGAGGATTACCTTCCCGTTGTAATCCTTTACTTTTAGTGCAAGCTCCCTGTCTTTTTCCTTTTCATAAGGAGGTCCGGTGCATATAAGAAGCTTACGGGGCTCCCGGAAATAAATGGTAGCGCACGAAATATCATCCTTTGCCTTGTATGCGTCATTCTTGTGGGCCATTGTCACTATTTTGCCCGATAAAGTAATTGCCGACATTGACGCTTCACTTTTAACAAGGGCAGATGCATAATTTGCAATTTCATCCCTTCCCCACCCGAAAGGATAGGCCTCACTTCCCATTCCGCTCTGGGCGACACCGTCGGAGCAGAAAATTATGCGGTCTTCTTTTGAAGGTGTAAACGTGCAGGTTTTCAGCACTTTCCCGGAATTCTTGCCCTTGTCGAGAGTGACTGTTTTCCATGAAGGGTCGAAAATATCAGTTCCCCGGAGTATTATGGTTGTGGGGTTGTCATATTCGAGGATGTTTGTTTTTCCGCTGCTTTCTATGTCCACAATTGTAAAGGTAGAATAGCTGATTTTCCTTTCGCTGCAGACAGGAAGGGTGTTCATTATTATTTCTGCGATGCGGTCAACTTCCTTGTGCTCGCGGGTAAAATTCAGAGCCATTGTGGCCGTAAGAGTGGCGAGAATATTGGCCTTTACACCATGGCCCATCCCATCTGACAGCACGGCAATCACCCTGTCCTCCTCCTTAATATACCTGTAGAGAAAGACATCACCGCATATCCTCTCACCATCGTGATTTCGCTGCTGGCTGTTTACCTCTATGAAGAAATCCCTGTTCACTTTTAATAATTAACGGTTGTGCCTGGGACCTAGTGATTTTTTTCTGTATGATTCGATTATGGAGTTAAGCATCTGCTCAGTTTCAGAGGCGCCTTCACCAAGCAGGAATCCGATCTTCTGTACCATTTCGAGGTTCTTCTCGATTACATCGCTGACCCTGTTAATAACCTCTTCTCCCTGAACCTCAGGTGAATACAGGTCGCGGATAATGGCGCCGCACATCCTGTTCTTCTTGATCGGGAAAATAGATATGTTAAGCATGCTATCCTCATAATGTATATCCTTGCTCACAACAGGTTCATCTTCCTTGAGGACGAAAGAGAACATGTTGTAAACGTTGAAAGGCATCAGTGTTTTGAGGTCGGCACCTACAAGTCCGGGAATGATTTCGGAGATTGCCCTGGCATCTTCACCCAGGATATTGATAAAACTTCTGTTTGAATGGAGTATCTTAAGGTTGTTGTCAACAATAACAACTCCCGTTGGAAGCTTTTCGAGCATGTTGTTCATCATATCCGATGCACTCTGTGCCATCTCTTTTTCCCTCATTGCAAGCTCTTCCGATTCCTTGAGCGCTCTTTTTGTTTCCGCAAGTTTCCTGTTTGTCTGACGCAACGTTTCAATATATTCCTGTTTATTCCTGAGGTTATAGGTATGACACATCTCAGGTACAGCAAGACCTTTTGCCACTGTGGCAGCAAAATGCCGGCACGACTGGTAGCCGCATGCACCGCAGTCGAGTTCTTCATCCGGATTTTCCTTGCCAACGATTTTCAGCACCTCATTTATTGCTTCTTCCGGCGGTTCCGGGATGCGCTGGTCATTAGGATTGAAATTCCTCGAGAAATCGAGTTTTGACCATTTTTCCATGTCCTTTTCCCACTGTTTTTTGTCAAGCTTGCTTACGCGTTTTTCAGCATAAAGCCTGACCAGGGCCCTTCTTTTGAACCTTTCATTATGGGTTTCCATCCCAGGGCCAAGAAGGCAGCCGTGGCAGAAAAACATGTTGAAATGATGACGTATTGTATCTATATATTTTTCAAAATCGTTTATCCCTTCAATGACATCTTCACGGCCCGCTGCAGTAATTACGCCGCTTACCGCAATGTCGCGCCTTATGCCGGCAGCCTGAAGAATACCTGCGGGAAGAGGATAAAGGGCTCCCCAATGGCCGTAGGGCGGATCAAATTCAGACATCTTGACAACACGTTCCTGGATATCGAATTCCTCAAACATCTGCCTCAGCTCAATGAACGTCAGTATCTCATCGACAAGCCTGCCTCCCCTGTACATCAACGCTTCATCCTTGTTGTCGATGCACGGGCCGATATAAACCGTTGCGACATCATCGCCATATAATTCTTTGACTACCATTGCCGTCGCTATCATCGGCGAGACAAGCGGAGCCAGATTGGGTACCAGCTCAGGATGATATTTCTCAATTAGCTTAACAATGGCAGGACAGTTGGCCGTTATATAATACTTGCCTTCCGCATTGTTGAACAAATCTGCGTATTTTGCCGCAATCAGATCGACACCGAAGGAATTCTCATGAACATAGGTAAAGCCAAGAGCCCTGAGCATACTTACGAATTTCCGGTAGTCGGTGATATCGTCGAATTCCGAAGCTATGCTTGGAGCAACAAGCACTGCAGTCTTGCGTCCTGATGAGAGCAGCTTTTTTACATTTTCCCTTGAATCGCGGAATTCAATTGCACCCGGTGAACATGCAATGAAACATAACCCGCATCCTATGCACCTCTGAGGTATTATTGTGGGGTGTTCTTTCTGGGCCCTGACTTCTATTGCGTTAACAGGACAAACCCTTACACAGGAGTAGGAATTCCTGCATTTCTGATCATTGATATAAAAGATTGGCTTGGTTTCGGTCATCTTATATTCTTCAAAGATATCTACTTTATGTCGCCGAATTCCTTTTCAAGAATTCCTTCTATCCTGGAAATTGTGACACCTTCAATAATCCTGTCGTTTATTTTCAGATTGGGTCCGTTGCTGCACAGATTCATGCATCTGGCTCCTTTAAATATTATCCTGTCATCAAGGTGGTTCTTCTTAAGATAATCCCTTATAAATGCAACAACCTCCCTGTTACCCCTCGAAAAACACGAACTGCCCAGACAAATCTGCATTTCAATCCTTTGAGTCATTGATATTCCTGAATATATGCTGGTTCAAATGTAGTAATTATTTTCCTACTTCATTTAGCCTGAAACAACTTGACGGATGTCAGAACCGGAAAAAGAAATAAGTTGCCCGGTAATTTTATTGTTAATAAAATAACAATGTTTAATTTGTAACAATAAAAATAATTATATTTGAAGGAATTGAAAGTCCGGTCAGAAATGGCAGAAGATATTGAAAAGATCCTTAAAAAATACAAGCAGGGCAGGAGGGAAGATCTGATCCCATTGCTTCAGGAGATCCAGTCGGCAACAGGATATCTTTCAGAGGAGGCTATTGTTAAAGTAGGCAGCCACCTGGGACTGAGTACGACGAAAATATTCGGACTTGCAACATTCTATGACCAGTTCAGGTTCTTCCCGGCTGGAAAGATCAATATAAAGATCTGCAACGGGACATCATGCTTCATGAATGGCTCTCAGGCCATTATAGAAAAATTCAGGGAAGAGCTCAGGATTGCGCCGGGGCAGACAGCACGAAACGGAAATTTCAGCTTTGACATTGTAACATGCATGGGTGGATGCTTTCATGGCCCGGTAATACTTGTCAACGGTGAATACAATATTCACGTGCGTCCTGAGCAGGTGCCTGATCTTATCAAAAGGCTGAAATATATAATTGAAAACGATTGAATGGAGGATTTAAAGACATTCCTGATACAGAAGGTTCTGTTATTTGAATCAGACACACTCCCTGCTGAAACGGACAGGGTTTTGCAGCAGGTGCGCCGCGACAAGACCGATGTGGCGGTCATTCACGTGTCATCAAATACAAGCAGTCTGATAGCCGGAGCAGATAAGACATTCACTTCCATTAAATCGTATATCGAAGAGAATGAGCCAGGCTCCCAGCTTGTAAAAGTGGGATGTGTGGGACCTGCTAATTATGAACCTGTGGTATGCGTCCAGTTGCCGGGGAAGAATAAGCTGTTTTTCAGGAATATAACCGAGGAAAAGGTTGAGCCTTTGCTGAATGGGGTATTTCATAATGATATTAATGATGAAGATCTTCTGGGGCAGGTAGGATCGAAGGGATTCGGACTCTGGCCGGGTATCCCTTTCATGAATGACCTTCCGTTCTTCGCACGTCAGAAAAGGATTGTCCTGGGCAATTGCGGCTGTTATGATCCCGAAAGCATTGAGGAATATATTGCAAGGGGAGGATACAGGACTTTCATAAAGACAATAAGGCATTACACATACGAGGAAGTATGCGACATTATTGAAAGGAGCGGACTGCGGGGCAGGAGCGGGGGAGGATATCTCACCGGCCTGAAATGGAAGCAGGCACTGAATACATCATCCAACGCCAGATATGTGATATGCAATGCCAAGGAGAGCGATCCCGGATCGTTCAGCGACCGGACAATACTCGAAAGCGATCCCCACCGGCTCATTGAAGGAATGGCAATTGCCGCATATGCAACAGGAGCGTCAAATGCCATACTTTATCTGAAGTGTAATTCGGGCCATGCACGCGAAAGGGTACAGACAGCCATTGACAAGGCAAGAGATTATGGCATAATAGGGCATAATATCTATTCAAGCGGCTATAATCTCGATATCACGGTCAGGATTGAACCAGGAGCATTTGTCTGTGGTGAGGAAACGGCATTGATAAACAGTCTCGAAGGCAAACGGGGCATGCCCCAGCTTAAACCTCCCTATCCCACTGCATCGGGCCTGATGGGTAAGCCGACAGTGATAAATAACGTCGAAACGATAATGAACGTTCCGCTGATTATGCAGAACGGTCCTGAATGGTTCCGATCGATAGGGACTGAGAAAAGCCCTGGAACAAAGATATTTGCAATTACCGGCCGCGGACGTATGTCGGGCGTGGTGGAAGTGGAAATGGGTACTTCCCTGAAGACAATCCTTGATGAAATTGTTGACGGGATAAGGGATGGAAGGGAATTCAAAGCCATTCAGCTCGGAGGAGCACAGGGAATGTTCATTACCAATGAATACCTTGACACTCCTGTCGATTTTGATGAGATGCGCAGCAGAGGTATTGGCATGGGAGCAGGCGGTTTTGTTGTAATAGATGAGTCAACCTGTATTGTCGACATGGTACGGTACTATATGGAGTTTATCCGTAATGAAAGCTGCGGAAAGTGTATACCATGCCGCGAAGGGACAGGCAGAATGCTCGAAATACTGGAAAGCGTGATACGCAAGCCTGCCAACGAGGAATCGGGGACTACTCTTGAACGATTCAAGGGAGTGATGCAGCTTGAGACAATTGCAACCGTAATGAAGGATGCGTCCCTCTGCGGACTTGGCCAGACAGCCCCGAACCCCTTTGTAAGCGCTCTTAAGAATTTCAGGGAGGAATTCGAAGAACATATTTTTGACAGAAAATGCAGGGCAAATGTGTGCAGGGGACTGCGGACATTCATTATCAATGTGGAAAAATGCACCGGGTGTACCGTCTGCGCAGGTAAATGTCCTGTCAATGCTATCTATGGAACACGTCTGCAGCCGTTCTTCATTGTGGAGGACAAATGCACAGGCTGCGGAATATGTTTTGACGTTTGCAAGTTCAGCGCAGTAATCGTAAAATAGAATAATGATTATCCATGACCATCAGACCATGAGACCATCAGACCATCAGACCATGAGACCATCAGACCATAAGACCATCAGACCATAAGACCATAAGACCATAAGACCATCAGACTATGAGACCATAAGACCATCAGACTATGAGACCATAAGACCATCAGACCATCAGACCATCAGACAAACTAAATATGCTTTTCACAATACAGGTAAATAATAAAAAGATCAAAGCTGAAAAGGGCGAGACAATTCTTTCGGCGCTTAACCGCAATGGAATAATCATACCCACCCTTTGCAGGATGAAGGAGTTCACTCCTACAGGTGCCTGCAGGATGTGCGTCGTGGAAGTTGAGGGAAGAGAACGTCTCGTTACTGCCTGTTCACAGCCGGTAGAGGAATGGATGAAAATAAGGACACATTCCCCCAGGGTAATAATGGCAAGAAAAACCATTGTGGAACTTCTTCTTTCAAATCACCCCGATGATTGCCTTTATTGCGACAGAAACCTGAATTGCGAGCTGCAGAAACTATCTGAAGAGCTCAATATAAGAGAAAGAAGGATTAAGGGGAAGAAAACCAAGCAGCGTCTCGACCAGTCAAGCCCCGGAATAGTAAGGGAACTGTCAAAGTGCATTTTATGCGGCCGTTGCGTGAGGGTCTGTGAAGAGGTCATTACTGCAACTTCCCTCGACTTCATAAACCGCGGACGCCAGACACACATCGGTGCTGCCCTTGACCGCGATTTCAACTTTTCAAGCTGTATCCAGTGCGGACAGTGTGTTCTTGTTTGTCCGACAGGCGCACTCCATGAGAAGCATAATATCACAGAAGTCCAGGAATATCTTAACAAGCATGAAATTGTAAAAGCCATTCAGTATTCCCCTCTGGTATCAGCGGGGATTGCTGAGGAGCTGGGAATAAAATACTCAAAGGACTTTGACAGGAACCTGAATGCAATACTCCGGAAGATCGGATTTGACAAGGTTTTCAATACAGGTACGGGCACTGATGTCTGTATTTCTGAGATCGCTTCCCAGCTTTCTGAAAAGATCGAAAAGAAAAAGGAAAAAGCCCTCTTCATTTCAGCATGTCCGGCATGGGTTAAATATGCAGAACAGTTTGTCCCTTCAATGATACCCCAGCTTTCAACTGTAAAATCGCCGCAGCAGATAACCGGCATCCTTATAAAAACCATCGTTGCGGATCAACTTGGAGTAAAGCCGGAAAAGATATTTTCCGTGTCAGTAACACCCTGTATGGCAATGAAATATGAGGCCAGGCGCGACGGGATGATGAGAAAAGGAATCAGCGATGTGGATACGGTGATGACAGTCAGGGAGCTTGCACGGCTTATTCGACTGAATGGCATTGATGTGACAAACACTGAAAAGGAGCCAGGCGATGAACCTTTGAGCGGGAGAAGCTCATCAGCAGTTCTTGCCGAGGTCTCGGGAGGACTTGCGGAAGGGGTTATAAGGTCGTATTACTTTGAGATTACAGGAAAGGAGATTGACAAACAGCTGCTTAAAAAACTAAGATCACCGGGTGTGTTCAGGGACTGCAGTGTTAAGATTGGTGATAATGAAGTTAAGGTTGCTGTAGTTGACGGGCTTAAAGGCCTTGAAAAGCTCCGTACAGCTGAAACGGCAGGAACTGCCTACGATCTTGTTGAGGTCATGACCTGTCAGGGCGGTTGCATACACGGAGCAGGCCTTCCATTCATTTCGTCGAAGGAAGATCTTAAGAACAGGGCTAAACTTGTTTACCAGGCGGATGAGACTGAGGCAATTAGTCTTCCATGCAAATCCCCATCCCTGATCAATCTTTTCAGCAAACTGCTGAAGGAAAACAAGGATATATCAGATAAAAGTATTTTTTACACACATTTTGAGAAAAAGAATGTCCTTCTCTGATTTCATATTGATTGATATACAGGCATGACAAGTCATATGATCAGGTTGAAGGAATTACGAGAATTAAAATTTGAATTATGCTTGTCTATACAATAAAGGAACTGTGCCGGACGTGCTATACCTGTGTAAGGGAGTGCCCTGCAAAGGCTATCCGTATTGTCGGAGGGCAGGCTGAGGTTATAGATGAAAGATGCATAGCATGCGGTAATTGCACAAAGGTCTGCAGCCAGGGTGCAAAAGTTTTCCTTAACACTACCGACAGAGTTCTGAAGCTTCTCGACACACGAAAAAATGTGGCAGCCCTGCTTGCTCCAAGCTTCCCTGCCGAATTTCAGGAAATAGCTGATTACAGAAACCTTATCGGCATGATCCGGATGCTGGGTTTCAGATATGTGCATGAAGTCTCGTTCGGAGCCGATCTTGTAGCCAGAAGATACAAGGAGCTTGTCGATGCCGGCAACCAATATTATATATCCTCTGACTGCCCTTCGATAGTCAACTATATAAAGCATTATCACACAAATCTTGTTGAAAACCTTGCCCCTGTTGTGTCGCCGATGGTGGCCATGAGCAGGGTGATACGTTCAAAGTACGGGCAGGATATTAGCGTCGTTTTCATTGGCCCCTGTGTTGCCAAAAAAGCAGAAAGCACTGAAATTGATGAGGCAATTACATTTTCAGAGCTTAGGGAGCTTTTTGATTTATACAGGATCGGTCGGGACAATGTCACTCCGACTGATTTTGATCCTCCGCTGGGCGGAAGAGGGGCTATATTTCCCGTTACAAGGGGACTTCTTCAGACTGCCAATATAAATGATGATGCAATTACCGGGAATATAATTGCCGCCGAAGGCAGGATTGATTTCCAGGGCGCACTGAAGGAGTATGAAGCGGGGCTTATAAGAAACCAGCACATGGAACTGCTTTGCTGTGAAGGATGCATTATGGGACCGGGATTGTCGAAGAGCGGAAAGCAGTATAACCGCCGTGCACTGGTTAGTTCTTATGCCAGTTCGAAAATGAAGAACATCAATGCTGAGACCTGGAATAAGGCTGTTGAGGAATTCTCAGACCTCGATCTTTCAATCAGGCACCGTGCAGAGGATCATCATCCGGAAAGATTTGATGAATCGGGTCTGGCGGAGGTCCTTGCATCAATGGGCAAGTTCAGCAAAAAAGATGAGCTCGACTGCGGCGCCTGTGGCTATGAGACATGTGTTGAACATGCCATTGCCATCAAAAAGGGCCTTGCTGAAGTTGAAATGTGCCTTCCATATACTATTGAGAAACTTCATAAATCGGTAAGGGACCTTGCCCTGACTAATGAGAAACTGACGTCAATGAAGCAGGCTCTCAAACAATCGGAAAAGCTGGCTCATATGGGACAGCTGTCGGCAGGTATCGCCCATGAGCTGAACAATCCGCTCGGAGTGGTTATAATGTACAGCAATATCCTGCTTGAGGAAGCTCCGGAGGAAGCTCCTGTAAGAGAAGATCTTAAGCTCATTGTGGAGCAGGCCGGAAGGTGCAAAAAAATTGTTGCGGGGCTGCTTAATTTTGCGCGCAAGAACCAGGTAAACCATCAGCTTGTAAATTTAAAAGAGCTTGCCGATCACAGTGTTTCAGGAGTCATTGTACCTGAAAATATCAGGATTTCTGTTGTTGATAAAACCACAAATTCTGATGCCATGCTCGATGCCGAGCAGATGACACAGGTACTTACAAATCTCATTAAAAATGCAATTGATGCAATGCCATCGGGAGGTACCATTGATATTATTCTTGAAGATAGCCTGGGTGATGTTTCAATTATTATTAAAGACACAGGTACAGGCATTAAGGATGAAGATAAAAGCAAAATCTTTGAACCTTTCTTTACGACAAAGGGGATTGGTCATGGCACAGGGCTGGGTCTCGCCACTGCCTATGGTATTGTGAAAATGCATAAGGGCCAGATAAATGTTGAATCGAATGATGATCCCTCGAAAGGTCCCACCGGGACCAGTTTCAGGATATTGTTGCCCAGGGGGAAGGAATGAGATTGGTTTATTGAACTATCTTTGCCTGACTGTAATGATGTTTAAAACATATAAATAAAATTAGGATGAGGAAGAGTGATTTTACGATACTTGTTGCTGATGATGATCCTGATTATCTTTTTCAGACTGTAACAAATCTGGAAAGGGCCGGGTACAAAACCATGGCAGTTGAAAGCCAGGCTGAAGCAGAGGCCGTTATAAATAAGCTCAAACCGAGTCTTGCAATTTTCGACCTTATGATGGAGAGTGACGACAGCGGATTCATCCTTTGCTACAAACTTAAGAGAAAATATCCTGATGTTCCGGTAATCCTTGCAACAGCTGTCGCTCATGAAACAGGAATTTCCTTCAGTCTTGACTCCGAAGCGGAGAAATCATGGATCAGGGCCGACCGGTATCTTGAAAAAGGCATCAGAGCTGATCAGCTTGATCAGGAGATAATGAAACTATTAAAAATCTGATATGGCAGTTCTTAAAGTGCTTGTTGTTGATGATGAGCCGGGGATACGATCAGGCGTAACCAGGATACTTAAGACCTTCCGGGTGAATTATCCTTTCATGGATGAGGATTATGCCTTTGAGGTTATTGAGGCAGCCACCGGTGAGGATGGCATTGAAATCGTTGACAGGGAAAAACCTGACATAGTTCTTCTCGACAATAAACTGCCCGGGATACAGGGAATAGATGTTCTCGAATACATTAGGAATAAGAAGTATGACATTGTGGTTGCAATGATCACTTCATATGCCTCACTTGATGTTGCAGTAAAGGCTCATAAATTCGGGGCCACCGATTTTATCCCCAAGCCATTCACCCCGCAGGAGCTTAAGTCGAGCATCGAAAACATAACAAAACAGCAGTATCTGAAAAGGATAACGCATCAGATGAATGAGGAAGGGAGGAAAATAAGATACCAGTTTCTGTCTGTCCTTTCACATGAGCTCAAAGCGCCTCTGAATGCTGTCGAGGGTTATCTGAGAATGATGCAGGAAAAACAATCGGGTGAGCTGGTTGATGATTATGCAATACCGATTGACCGCTCTCTTCAGAGAATTCAGTCGATGAGGAACCTTATAATGGATCTTCTCGATTTTACAAAAATTCGACTTGAGCGCAAGGAGGAAAAAGTTGAAGAAGTCCATCTGTCAACTATTGCCTCTAATGCCATCGTCACAGTTCAGCCATATGCCATACAGATGGAGGTAACGGTCTCGATGAATGTAATATCGGACGCAATAATGATGGCCGATCCTACAGATTTGGAAATTATTTTCAATAACCTTGTCTCCAATTCCGTGAAGTATAATAAAAGAGGGGGGAAGGCCGAAGTGACTATTGATGAAAATGACAATGAGGTAATAATTTCCTTTTCCGATACCGGCATCGGAATAAATGAAACAGACAGGGAAAACCTGTTTTCGGAATTTGTCAGGATCAAGAATGAAAAAACCAAAAATATTACCGGAAGTGGTCTTGGGCTTTCAATTGTCAGGAAAGTTGTTGAACTTTACAACGGCAGCATTTTTGTCGACAGCGTACCTGATATCGGTACCACCTTTACGGTACGTCTTCCCAAAAAATCAAATTAACATTAACAGAAACCAATGGCTTCATTACCAGGAAAAACAGTAGAAAGGCTGAGCGAATACAGGAGAACACTTCTTGCCTGCCTTGCAGAAAACAGGAACTTTATTTTTTCACACGATCTGGCTGCGAGGCTTCACATAACTGCAGTCCAGGTCAGGCGCGACCTGATGCTGATCGGATACACAAGTGTACACCGGAAAGGATATGATGTTAAGGAACTTATTGAAACAATCAGCCGCATCATTGATTCCGGTGAAGGAATGAATGTAGCGATAATCGGCATTGGCAACCTGGGGAGAGCCCTTGCTGCATACTTCAAGGGAAAACGGTCAAAACTGAACCTTGTGGCATCATTCGATAATGATCCCCAGAAAATTAACAAGGTTATTTCAGGGGTCAAATGCTATCCTTATGATGAACTGGAGAAAATCGTCGCCGAGCTCAAAATTGAAATTGCAATCCTGACGGTTCCGGCAGATTTTGCCAAAGAAATTGCAGAGGAATTGATAAGGGCAGGGATAAAAGGAATCCTGAATTTCACGACAGTGCCCCTGAATGTTCCCTCGGATGTATATCTGGAAGAGTATGATATGATAACCTCCATAGAAAAGGTCGCATACTTTGTAAAGGAAAATAAACTTTAAGCCTTTTGTGGTTACAGCATGAAAATCTTCAAAACCTTTGAGGAAGCATCGGTGATAAGGAATCCTGTTGTAACCACAGGTTCATTTGACGGTGTTCACATCGGGCATAAAACAATCCTGAACAGGTTAAAGATGCTTGCCCGTAAATACGACGGCGAATCCGTACTAATTACTTTTTATCCGCATCCCAGAAAAGTTCTTTATCCTGAAACTGCCGGGAAAGATCTCCGGCTCATAACATCACAGGAGGAAAAATTATATCTCCTTCAGAAAGCGGGTCTTGACAACGTGATAATTGTTGAGTTCACCCGTGAATTCTCAAGGATCACAAGCGAGGAGTTTGTAAGGGATTTTCTTCACGAAAAGCTTAACGCGAAAGTAGTCGTTGCGGGTTTCAACCATCATTTTGGCTTTAACAAGGAGGGTGATTACAGGCAGCTATGGGCCATGCGCACCCTATATAATTTTGAAGCCGAAGAGATCCCTGAACAGGAAGTAATGCACGAAACTGTAAGCTCAACCAGGATACGCCAGGCTATCAGGGAAGGTTACATTCAGAAGGCCAATGCATATCTCGATCATTATTATCTTGTTATGGGGAAACCTGAAAGATACCCCTACAGGAATAACTTTTATGAGATAAATCTCGCTAAAGTTGCTGTTACAGAGGAATGTAAGCTGCTTCCCCTTGCAGGTGTCTATGCCGTGTCGATGAAAACAGGGAATACCGAATCAAAAGGTATGGCTCTCATAGGCTCCGCACAGGAAGGGGAACAGGAGGTACTGATCAATGTAATTGAAGGAGACCCAATAAAATACGGAACTGAGTTAATAGTACTTTTTCACAAAAGAATTCAGGGGCCGGTCAATCTGGCAAACCAGACCGATTCGGCCCGCTGGCTTAAAGCCGCAAGGAATGAAGTGTCAGAACTGATATTCTGACAGACTGCTCAGATCCTCCGGCAGATGCCACCTGATAATTTCAGAGGCTTTCGCCAATATCTTCCCTGAATTTAATAGCAAGTTTTCTGGGCCAGTCTGACAGAGGCTCAAGACGTCCGATAAAGAATCTGAGTAACGGAGGCTCCTGGATGAACCTGAGCCCGCCAATCAGTCTTCTGTTCCTGTATAACCAGTGCAGCCTGTCAATAACATATTCGATTTGTGACAGAGTGAAGACCCTTCTGGGTACAGCCAGACGCATAAGTTCAAGATCTGCAAGAATATCCCTGCCGTTTTCATCACGGTTGTTGCTCATTGTTCCACGTTCCATCCCCCTTACACCCGACACTATATAAAATGCAGCAATCAGGGCGCCTGCAGGATATTCATCCTGTGGAAGGTGATCGAGGAACTGACCGGCATCAATATGACACCCGAGGGCGCCTCCCGGCATTATCACTGGTATCCCCAGCTTGTCAAGTTCCCTGACCATGTAATTTATGAAAGCCGGCGAATGGCTGACGACATTCTCATCAACGGTCTCTTTAAGGCCCTCAGCCATCGATTCGATCTCCCTTATAGGAATGCCGCCGTATGTAAGAAAACCTTCATAAACAGGAAGCAGGAATTTTATCCTGTCGTATATTTCCTGGTTGTTTGTGCAGATTGCACCACCGCGTGATGAGCTTACCTTTCGCCCCGAGAAATAAATAATATCGCACATGCTGCCCATCTCTTTCAGGATTTCCTCAAGCGACCTGTTCTCAAACCCCTTTTCCCTTCGTTTAATAAAATATGCGTTTTCACCGACAAGACTGGCATCCAGAACAATCATGACACCATATTTGTCAGCTGTCTTTCTGACCTCCCTGAGGTTTTCCATTGAAAATGGCTGGCCGCCAAGAAGATTTGTTGAGGCTTCCATCCTTATAAACGGCACATTTTCCGGTCCGGCATTAATGATGGCATCCTCAAGTTTTTGAATATCCATGTTTCCCTTGAAAGGATGTGAGCTTTTAACCTTCATGGCTTCCGGGGTAAAGAGTTCAAGAACTTTTCCGCCATTCAGCTGTATGTGGGCAAGCGTTGTCGTGAAATGGTAGTTTGTCGGAATTACTGAACCTTCCCTGATGAAAGCTTTGCCGAGCATGTTTTCAGCAGCGCGGCCCTGATGAACAGGCAAAACATATTTTTTACCGAAAACCATTAAAACGCTCTTTTCAAATCGTTCAAAACTCTGTGACCCTGCATAGGCCTCATCAGCAATAAACATTTTCGATACCTGCGAATCACTCTGGGCATTAGTGCCACTGTCGGTAAGCATGTCCAGAAAAATATCCTTCGTTCCGAGAAGGAAAGAATTGAATCCTGCCTTTCTGATTGCCTCAAGCCGTCTCTCCACAGGTACAAGATTCAATGCCTGAACTATTTTTACCTTATGCATTTCAAGAGGTATCTGCTTGCCATTAAAAAATTTTACAGCACTGTCAGCCGGTGTGTTTTCCATATTTCCATTTTTTATATTTTGAAACTAAAAAAGGCTTGCCATTTCCGGTAAGCCTTTGTATAATCTTGTGTTATATTCACTATTCTTTTTTAAGACTTACCAATGGAAGCCTGCGGTAATAATAATTGCCGTCGAGATGATTGTCGGTATTTATTTTATTTAGCATACGACAAACCTAACTTAATTTATTTCAAAAAGCAATAGTGTTTAAGAGAAATTGTTAATCCAGTTAATTTAAATACTTTCATTGTTTACATACTTACCGTAATATCTGTCCGAAAAATACTGCATTAAGGAATATTTTATTGGTACCATACCATGCAGCCCTGAAATTTGTGTTGTCATAAAGCGATATTATCCGCGTGCCATGAACGCTTGCGAATGGTGATCCCTTAATCCTGTCGATGTTTGCTGGCGTGCAGTAGCCGCTGAGCAGCGGATTGTCGCTATATTTTATGGGATTTGAGTAAATGTCCTGATCGTTTTTTGCTACTGATGTTGTCGACTTGAAAACCGGAAGCCGGTCTCTTGTAAAGCCAAAACATAAAGGATGTGTAAGGTCGAGCTTTGTTTCAAATATTGAACCGGGAATCTGCTTTGCCTGCCTGTCGTCAGACCTGTTGATATATTGTCCTTCTTTCCTGGTGTCAGCAGGTTCAGGAACAAAATCTATCCCGGCGAATTTATTATTTGCCAGCCAGTTGTTGCCGCTTTCAAACCCAATGATGGTTCCTCCCCTGATGTTCCAGTCCTTGAGGTTTTCGATCCCTGTACTGCCAATGGCCGGAGATCCTGTAATAATAATAACATTATAGCGGTCAAGCGAAACGTTACCGAACCTTGAGGCTGAAATCAGTGTAACCGGCATTTTGAACCTGTAATCCAGGAGGTGCCAAATCTCACCGGCATCTGTACTGTTGGCTCCATCGCCTACTATCATTGCTACCGATGGCTTCTCGAGCACCACGATCCTGTTGCTGCCAAGATCAATGCCTTCAGGTGTCAGTCCTGTCCTGACTCCATAAACAGTTATTCCGCAATCCTGCGCAACAGATTCAATGAGTCTCCTGAGTTCTTTTCCTTCAAATGGCTGTCCGGTGAAAGGAATTACTATTGTTCCCCGATCAAAGGTCTTTTTGAAATTCCCGTCATCATAAACAAAGCCCACGGTGGATACCTTGGTCCTTATTCCCTTGCTCTGAAGGAGAAAAAGCGCTTTTGGGGCAAAGTAATCCTTCCATTCAAAAAGGCAGGCATAAGGTGATTCATCCGATTCGAGAGATCCTTTGACAGCGGGAGTCTCAGTTATTTCAATGCCGCAAAGACCTTCAGCATCTTTTTGCTGTGTGATGGCTGTGAAGTTCAGGTTGAATGACATTGGAAGGACCCAGGTTGAGACATCATAGAAAATGCTGTCTGTGAATTCCTTAACAGGTTCAAAAAGACTTCTTATGAACCTGTATTCAGCCTGTTGGATAGGTACTATATAGCTGTAAGCCTGATCATAGAGAATTCCATCTCTTGTAATGTTGCGTGTTGTCCTGTACACTTTTATCCTGTGCTGAAGGAGAATGCTGATGAATTCCGAGATTCTTGCACGGTCGGATGGTTCAGTGAAAAGATATGCTTTTACAGGAAAAGCAGCTGATTCTTTTAATGCATCCCTGTAAAACCTTCTCTGGCTGTCGAGGAGCTTTTCGCGCATATGCAATCCTGCATCAAGGGTTGAAAGTGATACTGTGAACTGGTTCCTGACGGCAAAAGGAAATGACAGTAAACCGCCGGGTGTTTCCCTGAGGTGACCTTTTACCCCTGCCTGTTCAAACAGGATTCCTATCGATCCATGGATGTCGGGATATGATGATCCTTTGCCCACATAAAAGTCGTCGAAGCTCTCTTCCGTAAAATACAGGCTTCCGATCCCGTCAAGGAATTTCTCATGATATTTGCCGATTTCTGCGGTCAGCATTCCGTTTTCCTTTGGTGTAAGCGGATTATTGCGGCTTTGGACGCCCGGCTGGAAGAAGAATGTCTCATTTGCCCCTGTTTCGTGATGATCAGTGTTAATATTTGGCTTCCATTTGTGGAAGGCATTTACCCTGCCTTTCGATTCGGGATGCTGCAGCATTATATAATCGCGGTTAAGGTCGAACCAGTAATGGTTTGTCCTTCCGCCAGGCCATGACTCGCTGAATTCCCACGAGGCCGGATCAGGATTGTTGTTCAGGCTGCGGCTGAAGTTAACCCAAGTTGAATGCCGTTGCATCCCATCGGGGTTGAGTGCAGGATCTATAAGGACAATGGTGTTCCTAAGTATTTCATCAATTTCTTTTCCCTGTCCGGCCACCAGATAATAGGCCACAAGAACTGAAGCATTCTGGGCACTTGATTCATTACCATGGATCCCGTAACCAAGCTTGATAACCAAAGGCATTCCGGAGATATCGGCCCTGTCTGATACCGAAGGGTCACAGAGTGCAACATGATCAAGCCGTAATTTTTCAAGATCCCTGATATTCTCAGGCGAGCTGACAATAAGCTGCCCGAGAGGACGGTTTTCATAACTTCTTCCATACTCCTCCCATACTGCCCTTTCCGAAACCTTTGCCAGTTCAAGCATGTAGAAATAAAGTCGGTCATGTGTCAGATGCCATTCACCAGGTTCGTACCCGAAAAACTGCTTTGGAGTTGGAATGGCTGAATCGTATGTTATGTTATTCGGCAGATAATAATCAGCAGAGACCTGTGAAAATGAGAATAGCGATAATGCAAGGAGGATGTTTATGAGTGCGGTCTTTTTCATTGGTTAGTAGGTTACAGAATTTAATTTTGAATTTCAGAGAATTTTTGATCAATGTTATAATTTTCAACAACCTGAAGCCTGAACACTGACCGGCAGGAGGTTATTTTGCTGCTTTATACAAAAATAGCGATATTAATAAATTATAAGGAGTTGCATATTAAGATGACAGCTCTTTTGTTTTATAGGATTTATTTTTTGTATATTGCTGCCACGACAAGACGACAGACTGTGTTTGTAATTTGTTATATATCAGAAATATATTTATTTGCAGTAGCTAACAATGTGGGTTTTCTGAAAAGGTTTGCAGGTCTCTGATTTTCTTTCTTCAGATCATCCGGTTAATAAAATTAATTACAAGCCTGGCAAATAGCTATGATAAATGACAAACTAATAAATCCT
>JAAYUS010000177.1 GCA_012517605.1 Bacteroidales bacterium | reverse complement strand
AATCGATAAATGCCATCACTGATTTCATAATTCGTAAAAGCAGTAACTGATTATGTGCGGAATCGCGGGCATAGTAGATTACAGCGGCAGGGGAATTGACGGGCCCGCGATCGAAAAGATGCTTTGCGCCATCAATTATCGAGGCCCTGATGAAAGCGGTATTTATCTTTCCGAACACACGGGGATCGGAAATGTACGGTTAAGCATAATTGACCTTTCGACCGGGCAGCAGCCTCTTTCGGATATATCAGGACGTTACTGGATAGTCTTTAACGGTGAGATATTCAACTATCGGGAGCTCAGGGAGATGCTCCTTCAAAAGGGTTATACTCTCAAGACCCTCTCTGATACTGAAGTCCTTGTCCAGCTATATTCTATATATGGCAAGGAATGCCTTTCAATGCTTAACGGCCAGTTTGCATTTGCGATATGGGACAAGGTAAAGGAGGAGATTTTTCTCGCGCGCGACAGGATTGGAATTCGTCCACTGTTTTATAACCTCTCCGGGGGCAGGTTAACTTTTGGATCAGAGATCAAATCAATTTTCACACAAAAGGAAATAGTTCCCGAATTTTCTTATGAGAACCTGTCGCAGATTTATACATTCTGGACAGCAATCACACCAGGGACCGCCTTTAAAAACATTTTCGAACTATCGCCGGGCCATTATCTTGTTTACAACAGGGAAGGCATTAAGACTGGCCGTTACTGGGAACTTAATTACAATGATACTTTCAGCGGAATCACAATCAATAAGGCGCTGGAAGATTTCCATGAGCTTTTTTATGATGCAGTCAGGATAAGGTTGCGGGCCGACGTAGAAGTGGCGGCATATCTCAGCGGCGGTATAGATTCCAGCTCAACTGTTGCATATATAAAGGATATTGAGCCAGGGGTTCTTAATACCTTTTCAATAGGATTCAGGGACAGGGATTTTGATGAAACCGAATATCAGAATGAAGCTGTAAAATTCCTTAATACCCGCCATAAATCAATTACATGCTCTTCAGATGATATATCACAGAGTTTTCCGCGGGTGATCTGGCATACTGAGACACCTGTAACAAGGACAGCTCCGGCACCGATGTTCCTTTTATCGAGGCTTGTAAGGGAAAACAACATCAAGGTTGTAATAACCGGCGAAGGTGCCGATGAAATGCTTGCGGGTTATGACATCTTCAAGGAGGCCAAGATCAGAAGGTTCTGGGCCAGCCAGCCTGATTCGACAATGCGTCCCAGGCTCCTTACCAAGCTCTATCCTTACCTGCCACAGATGAGACAGGCCAATCCAGCCATACTGAAGATGTTCTACGGGTATAAGCTGGAAGAAACTGACAATCCATTCTATTCACATCTGCTAAGATGGAATAATTCAAACCATATCAAGAAACATTTTTCGGAACAGCTGAAATCGCAGCTTAACGGATATTCTCCCCTTGACCACCTCGAAAATTATCTTCCTGAGGATTTTGGGAAATGGGACTATCTGGAGAAATCCCAATGGCTTGAGACATCGATTTTCATGTCGGGATATCTTCTTTCATCCCAGGGCGACAGGATGGCAATGGCAAATTCAGTGGAAGGACGCTATCCCTTCCTCGACTACCGCGTAATAGAATTCTGCAACAAGCTTCCTGCTGATTTCAAGCTAAACGGGCTGAATGAGAAATTCTTTCTCAAAAAGCTCATGCAGGGAAAAATACCTGAATCAATAGTGAAACGTTCGAAGCAGGCTTACAGGGCACCTATAAAAAGTGCCTTTGTGACTGTAAATGCTCCGGAATATGTTAAGGAAATGCTTTCTCCCGAATTATTCAGGAAAGCCGGGATTTTTGATTTTGATTCGATTTCGAATCTGCTTCAGAAAATAGAACTTACCGGAAATTCATCTGAGGTTAATGACATGGTTCTTGCATCCGTTATTTCAACCCATTTGCTTTTCACAATGTTCATTGAAAAATCGCATAACGATTTCAGTCAGGGAAAAATTTGCAATCTTAAAATTATTGACGAGACCAAAAAATAGCTATGGAAACCAGAAAACCTTTTTCAAAAGATATAATATTGCTTCAGGATATTGAAGCTGTTGTTAATGAAATAACAACAAAGCTAAAGAAGGATGTCCTTGTAGATTTCAAAAGAAATGGTGCCGTTGTAGGCATTAGCGGCGGGATAGATTCCTCCGCATGTCTGGCGCTGTCAGTAAAGGCTTTCGGGGCAGATAAGGTGCTTGGCATAATAATGCCTGAAAAGGATTCAAGTCCTGACAGCGAAGAGCTTGCCCTCGAACTTGCCGCTAAATTTGGGGTAAGAACAGTAAAAGAGGTTATTACTGATGCCCTGAACGGATTCAGATGCTATGAGAGGCGCGACGAAGCCGTGAAAAGGGTTTTCCCTGAATATGATCCCAAAACTTATAAGATGAAGATAGGCGTGAGGCAGACAGGACTTTACAATAATCTTCCTCCTTTATTTATTCTGAGCATTATTGATCCGGAAGGAAATCAGAAAGACAGCATTCTTCATGCAAAAGAGTACCTTCAGATAGTTGCGGCTTCAAATTTCAAGCAAAGGTCAAGAATGTCGATCCTGTACTATCATGCTGAAGCCCTGCATTACGCTGTTATCGGCACTCCTAACAAGCATGAGCAGGAACAGGGCTTCTTTGTCAAGTACGGCGATGGAGGCGCGGATGTAATGCCAATAGGCAACCTGTATAAAACCCAGGTTTACCAGCTTGCACGGTATCTCGGCGTTCCGGAGGGAATTCTGTCCAGAACTCCTACAACCGATACATATTCTGCCACGCAGACACAGGAGGAGTTCTTCTACCAGCTTCCTTTTGAACTGATGGATATTTACTGGTATGGTTTTGAAAATGGTTATTCTCCTGATGAGGTAGGCGCTGTAATGGGTGAGACACCGGAAAGAGTTGAAGCATTGTTCAGAAATTTTGAAAGAAAGCGTAAAACTACCGAGTATTTAAGGATGGCTCCTTTAAGAGATTATTACTCTTCATAAACAAAGTCTTACAATGAATGCATTTGATTATTTCTTCGAGAAGACTTCACAGCTTGAAAAGCCATTTCTTGTTGGCAAAGAGACCCTTTCATTCAGGGAGCTTTACAGCTCTTCTCTGGCGCTGGCCGGATATCTCAGAAAAGAATTCGGACAAAATAAAAACATTCTTCTTCTTTCGGTAAATAATCCGTTCTTCCTGAAAGCATATTTTGCTATTATAAAATCAGGCAATGTCTGCATACCGCTTGATCCCAATATTGAAAAGGATAACCTCGACTATATCTCCAGGCTGACTGAGCCTGTCATGATATTCATGACAAGGGATATCGAGAAGAAAATACCTGAAGGCAACATAAAGGCCATATTCCCTGATACAATCGGCAGTGAAGAGTTTAAATCATCATTTCCTGAAGCTACCGGAACTGAAAGTGATGAAGACTGTGCTGAAATAATATTCACTTCCGGATCAACAGGGATTCCCAAGGGGGTGATGATCTCACACAAGAACCTAAGGGCAAATACCGAATCGATAATCACATACCTGAAGCTTACTGAGAATGACAGGATGCTTGTAGTGCTCCCTTTCTATTACTGCTACGGGTTATCGCTTCTGCATACTCACCTGAGGGTCGGAGGTTCAATAGTTCTGAACAATTCCTTTATTTTCCTTGGAAGCATAATCAACAATCTTCTTGAATACAAGTGCACCGGATTTGCAGGTGTTCCAAGTCATTACCAGATATTGCTCAGGAAATCTGACAACTTCAAGACAACCAGATTCCCGGATCTCAAATATGTGACACAGGCTGGAGGTAAGCTGGCACCTATCTTCATCGATGAATTCCGGTCAAGCCATCCTGAAATCACATTTATCGTGATGTATGGCCAGACTGAAGCTACGGCACGACTGTCATACCTTCCTCCTGAGCTGTATGAAGCCAAGAAGGGTTCGATGGGCAAAGGCATCCCGGGTGTTGAACTCAGGGTTGTCAATGAGAAAGGCAGGCCGATAAAGCCGGGAGAGATTGGTGAAGTGATAGCCAGGGGAGACAATATTATGCTGGGATATTTCAGGGATGAGGAAGGGACAAAAAATGCCATCAGGGACGGATGGCTTTATACGGGTGACCTCGGAACCGTTGACCAGGATGGCTACATCTTCCTTACGGCACGAAAAAAGGAGATCATCAAAGTAGGTGGCAAAAGAATCAGTCCAAAGGAGATTGAGGCGGTAATCCTTGAGTTACCGGAAGTTGTTGATTGTACAATTGAAGGTATTGAGGATCAGCTTCTGGGAGAAGCGCTTAAGGCTACCGTAGTTGTAAGGGGAGATAACGGAAAAGATATGATGGCCGAAAGGATAAAGGAACATTGCGCAAAACATCTTGCACTATATAAAGTTCCGCAGGTATTTGAAATGAAAGAACAATTGGTAATAAGTGCAACTGGAAAAAAGATCAAAGGAAAACTCTGATATGGTTATCGACCATATCTGTTTTGCAGTAAAGGATCTGAAGGAAGGGATTGCTTACTGGGAAAGGGTTTTTGGTTATACCCCTAAGACAGGGATGGTCATAAACACCCTTCAGAAGGTAAAAGTGGTGTTCCTTAAAAAAGACAACAGTCTGGAAATAAAACTTATTGAACCCCTTGAGGATAATGTATCACTTGTGAACTTTGTAAACCGCGGAGGAGGGTTCCATCATATCTGCTTCAGGTGCAACCAGATTGATGAAGGGGTAAAGGAGCTTAAGGAAAAGGGACTTATAACTCTTGTTCCGCCCCAGCCCGGAGAGGCTTTCAATAATAACAAAATAGCTTTCCTGCTTGCTAAATACGGGATTAATATCGAACTCATCGACACTGCTGAAAGAGCTGAGCTTTTAACCTGAGTGCATTTCCTTTATTAAATTCCTCTCTCTGATAATTTCAGGAATTTAATAATCCAAAATGCTGTTTTACAAGTCTGTCCTTCTGTTCTGATGTGCAATTCTTTGTTTTTACAAGTCCTGGACTTTGTTTTGAAAGCATTCTCTGGATCCCTGTTTTGGAAATTACCTGTGCCGGATTTCCTGCTATGACAGAGTTTTCAGGGAAATGACCCCGGACAACGCTTCCCGCGCCAACAATACAGTTATCCCCGATCTCGGTATTTGAAAGAATAATGCAGTTAATCCCAATGAAAACATTGTTTCCGATTTTAATTTTTCCAAATACTCCTCCACCTTCCACATCATCTTCAAAAACCCAGGTTGCACCGTCATGCGTAATAAACTCCGTACCAGCCGCAATTGCAACATGGTTACCAATCTCAATCAGATAAGGTTCTGTTGAAAAGTCCATTGTTCTTACCCTGCATCTTTCCCCTATTTTTATCCCCAGGGTGCGGAGGTATCTGATCCTTCTCTCATCAGTTGCTTTCAGCATCAGAAGTTTATAGAAACTTTGCCAGACTCTTTGCAAATATCCCATTTTAGCAATAATTCAAATTATGTTACACAATATATAAAATCATTAAAGGTTTACTGGGCGTTTAACTGACTGAGGATAATAGTTTAATCAAAATCCATGCAGAGAAAGCTTTATCGTTTTTCAAGAAGATCCCTGTAAATGTCATATGTTTCCGCTGCAATTTTCTCCCAGTTGAAATTCTTCAGCAGGATTTCCTGATAATTATACTGCCTTTCTCCGGTCAGTTTATGTTTTAATTTCCTGGCAAGATCATCCTCATCACCAACCTTAAAATAGTCAGTATCGTTAAGTCCGATTTGAAGATTGGCAGGTATATCACTGACAAGGACATCGAGATTATAGCTCATTGCTTCAAGGAGTGCAATGGGAAGGCCCTCTGAGAATGACGACATTACAAACAATTTTGCATGAGAGAATATCTGGTTTAACTTCTCCCCTTTTATAAATCCAGTCAGTACAACTCCGTTTTCCTGGGCAAAAGCTTTAAATCTCTTTGAATATGGGGTTACATAATCCGAATCACCTACTATGACAAGCTTGTATTCCTGCTGATCATATTTCCTGAAAGCACGTATCAGATAATCAAATCCTTTTTCCTCTAGATACCTTCCGACAGCAATAATATATTTATTGCTTTCAAGTCCAAGCGATTCCAGGAAATCGGTTCCCTTTGATTTTTCAGGGATATTCACACCATTTGAAATGTACTTGTGATTTTTAAATCCATACTTTTTAACCATTTCGGCTTCAATGACTTTAGAGATAAAGATCACGAAATCAGAATGAGGAAGGCTTATTTTTTCAGACAGATGAAGGAATTGCTTTGCAACATAATTCCATTTAAGATGCTGATAACTGATGCTATGATAGGTAAGAACTATCTTTGCGCCGCTCAGCTTCAGTATCGGTATGAAGAATCCAGGGCCAATATTATGGATATGGATTATGTCATAATTCTGGAAAAGGGCATGTATTGCCGAATAGAATGAGTGCAGAAATGTCTCAAAGTACATGCTCTTAGGAACCCTGAAGTCAACAAACCGGATGTTCTTATTATCCGAATTTTTGTTCTTTTCAGTTATATACGGTTTCCTCCTGTACACAACTATTTTTGTGTCATCAAAAGCAGATAACCTCGTATACAGTTCATGGCAGTGAGTTTCTACACCTCCCTGGATTTCAGGGAATCCTCTTGTACCTATTACTCCTATTTTCATATTTTAAATATGGTGAGACAGGCCTGAAAAGCCTTATTTGTTAGTATTATCCAAATTGCCGTATTCCTTAATATTATAATTTCCTGCTGTTTTGTGCAAGTTCCGAGAACAGTTTCAGGTAATTTTCAAGCATCTTTTCATTGGAAAATTCCCGTTTGATCAATGTGAGGCTGTTCTTTCCGAAATCTTTTCTAAGGGTTTGTGAACGTGCAAGAATCTCAAGCTTTTCAACAATTTTGGTTGTATCCCTGCAAGGAACGAGATATCCGTTAAAGCCGTCCTTGACAAGATAATTATTGTCGCCTACATTTGTTGCCACAACAGGCAATCCGGCTGCCATTGCTTCCATTATTGAGTTTGACACTCCTTCAAATAATGATGTACTGAGAAAAATATCGCATTTGTTCAATACTCCGTGGATATCAGGAGGATTAACAAATATCTTGACTTTGTCGTTGATCTCAAGCTTCTGGGCGAGATTTCTGATCTTATTCTCAAGCGGTCCGTAGCCCACGATATAATATGCAAACTTTATCCTGTTATTCTGTTCAAGCAGGGTGTTAAAAGCTTTCAAAGCTGTCCCATAGTCTTTTTGTTTTACAAACCGGCCCACCGTAATGATCCTTATCTCACCATCAGGTTTCTCATCTTTTTCCTGATTCTGAGCCGGCGCAAGTGCATTATGAATGACGTGAATCTTTTCGGATTTAAATCCGAGCTTTACAAATTTCTTCTTCGCAGAGAAATTGTTGAATACTGTGGCATCATTCAGTCTATTATGGATCAACTTTTCAAAAATGAACTTATGATAGGGCAGTTTTTCATTTCTTATCCCTCCGATACTTAAAATCTCTTTGTTAAGAAGCCTTGTCAATCCCGAGACAAAGTTGGGCAAGGTGAGATAACTTACAATAATAGACACATCATTGCGCCTGATGGTTTTACCAAATGTCCTGAACTTTTTAAGATAGTTGCCGCTGAGAGGGAAATACCTAAATGAATTGTCGGTAATAAACCTCAGGTATCTGTGATCAATTTTATTCCCGAACCAGTTTATAAGACTAACATCTATTCCCTTGTCAGAAAGCAGTTTTGTAAGGATCAATGCCTGTTTTTCCGCACCTCCTTTTTGCAAAGTCTTGCAAAGAACAGCAATCTTCATTTCATTCCCCGGACAGAACCTTGTTGACATTAATTTGAAGCAATCATTTTAATAGTTTTTAAAAGCTTTTCTCCGTTCATATCCGGACTGAAATGCTCTTTACATTTTGACATTCCGTTGAGACCTTTAAGCCGGGCTTTTACCGGATCATCAACTATTTGTGAGAGGACATCCGATATCAATTCCGGATCAGCCCTGTCGATCAGGAAAGCGTCATCCTCAGTAAGATAAAGTTCTACATCACTAACCCGTGTACTTATTACAGGATTTCCTGTTGCCAGGTACTCCCCAAGCTTGAAGGGGAAGCCTGCCTGTGCAAATCCGGAATTAGTCCTGCACATGCACAGCACATCTGCATTCCGAAGAAGCTTATAAAATTGATCATCCTCCACCCGTCCCGTGAATATTATTCCTTCGACATTTTTATATTTTTCCAGGTAAATCCTTTGCTGGGCGCTTTCCCCGGTAAGGATCAGCATTGAATTTTCGTGATTCGTTCTGAATTTGAGGTATCCTTCAATAATCTCACCCACTCCATCCTTGTCTGTAAAGGTACCGGCATACAGGATCTGTAAAGGGTCATTGAATGCGGTTTTTGTGGAATCATGGTTCAGATAGGCCGTAATTGGTATCAGAACGACATTTTTTGCCCTGAGCCTGTCATATTTGATCCTCAGATAGTTTGAAATCGCCACAACGGCATCGGCCCACCTGCAATTAAGAAAATCGAACTTCTCAATGGTCCAGCATTTAAACTTTGATATCACTTTGATGTTGTCCCTGAAGAAAGTATAGTCCTCCTCTATAGCCAGAATGAGTTTGAAACCCAGAATCCTGGCAAAAAAGATGAACGGGAAGTTTTCTATATTGATCCCTCCGGAATTATAGATTACGTTAGGACATCCTTTTCTCCTTAAGCTTGCAACAGCTCGTAACCCTTTGAAATAGTAACTTATGATCCTGTGAAGATGGGACAATTTCATTTCCACGCCTGATCCAATGTTCCGGTATGGTATCGATCTGTAAATCCCTTTTAATGATTGTTGTTTAAATTGTCCCCTGAAAGCGATTACATTTATGATCATTCCCTTCTGGTTTCCAAGATAATCCAGAAAATTCTGTACTCTTTTGGTGCCGGCCATACCGGAAGGGTATTCACGCATAAAGACAACCAGATTCAGCTTCTCTTCCATCCTGAAGGCATTTCAAATAAACCTTTTCCTGAAATAATAGGCATCGGCAATAGAAAAACTATCGCTGAAATTCAGGGTATGGAAACCCTTTAATTCTCTTTCCCAGTCGGGATTAACCTTTAGCACTTCCTTTTCAAGATAGTCTGTTTCAGTAAGCACCATTATCTGATTGATGTTGAGAGCCTGTCCGTACCTTGCAGAACAGTCCTGAGATGGCCGGTACAAAGCTCCTTCGCTTATGAAAATATTACCGGCAGGACGTGCTGTCCTGACATCTGAAATTACAGGATTAAGCGGGTGGCTTATCCATTTATCCGACATAAAATCATCGTTGTGATAGATATAAAGCTCAGGACTATTGTCGCTAGCAAAGCTTATCTTTTCAATTAGCGTAAACAGCCACCATTTATCCCTGTAATGGAAAAGAGTCGAATCCATTGCTTCGATATCACTCATAATATGCTTTACAAATGTCCATTTGAATGGGAATTCTGTTGCCTTATATAAATCAATTGTGTGATTCTCACATGTTTCAGGTATCATATAATATGTTCCCTCAAATTGAAAAACATGAGGGTATGACATATGATAAGGATGTTCAATCACCGGACCTGATTTCAAAAGCTTTCCCTGCCTGTCGAGCTCCAGAACAGAGATATGTCCCATGTTTTTACTGTACATGAATTCCTCAACAAACACATAATGTTTGTCATCAGCTGAGACTACAAAAGGATCAGCCCAGAATCTGTCTTTTCCAGGTTTCAGCTTTTTATAACCTGCAAAGGAATTATCCTGAAATCTGTTATTGACAGAGGTGTCAAAAAGAAGTATCCATGAGAATGGATCGGTATAGATAATTTTCTTCAGGAATTTTCTGATCAGTAATTTTGTGGCAATGAATGGCTTTGCTTCAGTGGTTTTCTTTTCTTTTTTTTCAGTTTTACTATCCTCCAGGTATGTATTTTCTGAATTCCTTGCCGCTAAAAGTTCAAGGTATGAACTCCCGTGTTTATATAGTCCCTCAATTATTCGCGGAATGAATAAAGATGCCCTCCAATGCAGCTTGTTTCTGTTCAGATGAACCGAATAGGAGCATGTTGATTCAAATGTGGTTGATATTGGAATACTTTTCTCTGCCGGATCGCTCAGGATAAAAAGCTCAGCCCGTGTTACAGGATTCTCCGAGATTACCTCATTGTACCCTGCTTCACTTTCCGGAAAACTTTTACATAAGTCCATTGAGAAACCCCATACACCATATTTTGCCAGCTTCAGAATTTCTCCCGATAAAAGGCCCTGCCTGAATTTTATAATTACATCCGGATCGAATTTCCGTATTGCGGCAATATCATTCAGGGCAAACTCTTCGGTTTCATTTTTTCTGATAGTATTGACTCTGATTTCATTAGCCCCATTCACAAGCTGGCTTAAATCCTTTAAAACATTATATGCATCAGCCTTTCTGAAAAGAAACATGTCAAGTTTTCTTTGAAGCCGGTTTATAAGCGACCCTGAATTTTCTGAGGATCCGGCAGCTCCATTCAGGCTGTTACAGTAAACAACAAGAGCAAGATCGGCATAGTCAGAAGCAACAAGGTCTTCTATCACTTTGTACACCCAGGCCTGGACACTCTTGCTGTCGAGAAGGATTGCTATCTTAAGCTTATTGTTCATCGTTTATAAAGTCATATACAGGCTTCTGAAAAAATCTGGTCCCATTCATGACCTTTATCTGTTTTTGAGTGCTTTTTTGTACACCTCTTCAGTCTGAAGGGCAATTTTGTCCCAGTCATAAGGGGTCATGTCATATACGACAGGCTGAAATGGAGGGGTAAGCATTCTGTCGAGACCAATCCTGAGTGATTCCACACTGCCTGTTGAAAAATATGCTTCGTCAGGAAGGGCTATTTGCTTGTTTGCAGGAATATCGCTCACAATAACCGGAAGGTTATAGCTCATGGCTTCAAGAAGGGATATTGGCAATCCTTCATGAAAAGATGGCAGGGCAAACAATCTTGCGTGGGTCAGAAGCTGATGAAGAGCTTCTCCCCTGACGAATCCCGGCAGAACTACATTGTTCTCCTCGGCCAGTTTCCTGAGTTGCCGTGTATAGGGCATATCATGATCGGCATCACCTGCAATTACAAGCCTGATGTCATTCCTGTTCAGGCTGGTGAATGCTTTAATAAGCAGATCAAAACCCTTTTCCTCGACAAACCGGCCAAGAGCCAGAATATACTTTCGGGGCTTAACACCAAGGGTTTCTATGTAACCAGACTCATTCGAAAAAACCGGAGGAGTAACTCCGTTGAAGATCAGGTTAGTGTCATACCTTTTGTACCTTTCTTCAAGAGATTTCTTAATTACCTCCGAAATTACAATAATTTCATTTGCCGATGCTGTTCCCCATTTTTCACCAAGCTTCAGTACCGATTTTGCTATAGGACCCCATTTTGCCCTGTTATAATCGGGTCCATGATGGGTAAATACTACTTTAAGGCCGAGCAGCCTGGCAAAAGGAACGAACAGTGCAGGTCCAATTGCATGTATATGCAACAGATCTGTCCCTTTGAACCTGGTCCAGATAACTGCCAGAAATGTATGAAGCAGGGTTTCAGTGGTCCTTCGACGGACCGTGAACAGGTTGGTTAGCTTAACTCCCTTATATTCTTTTAGTTTATCCCCATCAGGAACATAACATGACCGACGGATAAGGCGGACAGAATGGTT
>JAAYUS010000176.1 GCA_012517605.1 Bacteroidales bacterium | reverse complement strand
CAATCCACGCACCCGCACGGGGTGCGACCCTGCTACGGTTTGCGCTTTTTGATCTGGTTTGGTTTCAATCCACGCACCCGCACGGGGTGCGACCTGGCTGTCTGAGTAATGGTATTCCCATAACACTGTTTCAATCCACGCACCCGCACGGGGTGCGACTCAGCCTCTTCTTTCGTCCATGCCGGGTAAGGAGTTTCAATCCACGCACCCGCACGGGGTGCGACAGAGTTTAATGGGACGTGGCGGGTAAGGATTGAAGTTTCAATCCACGCACCCGCACGGGGTGCGACAGCAATATCGATAAGATATTGTATATTAGTGCAATACATTGCCTATTGCGCGAATGTCATAATATTATTGTCCATTTTATTTATGCTTTTGACATGCCACTTGACTTGATTGCCCATAATTTCAAAGAACGCGATGCATTCACGAATTACCCGACAACACCAGGTTCGCGAAATCATAATATCAGGGTATCATCCTCCGGATTAAAAACATCTTTTGTTCCGAAATTCTCAACTTTCCTTTCCCAATTATTGCCCAGATTGTAGATCCTTAAACTGTCCTTCTCTTCATCAATAATGCTTTCTAGCCTGTGTTTCAATACCGCAAGCTGGGCCGGATCAACGACACATTCAAAAACCGAATTCTGTACACGCTGACCGAAATTTACACATTGCTTAGCCACTCTGCGAAGACGGCTCCTGCCTTTGGGAGTTACAGTCTCAACATCATATGTAATAAGAACCATCATATTTCATTTCATTATGAAAACCGGATATTTGTCGATGTCTCCTCTTATAAATCTTGAAAACAATAAAGCCTGGGCATATGGCAACAGGCCAACAGGTATTTGCTCCTTCAGGAACGGGTGTTGTATCTCTTCCTGCTTTCTTCGTTGCCAGACTCCAATTACTTCCTTCCTTGTTTCATCGTCCATGATAACGCCCGATTCCTCCCTTTCCCTGAACCCTTTAATATTTATCTGTTTCCTGTTAATAATTGAAAGGACCAACCGGTCAGCAAGGTATGGTCTTAATTCTTCCATCAGATCAAGGGCAAGGCTTGCCCTGCCCGGCCGGGCCGTATGAAGGAATCCTATGTATGGATCCAGGCCGACGCTTTCAAGCGCAGATTGCACTTCATGCGCCAGAAGTGTGTAAACAAAGGATAATAAAGCGTTGACCTTGTCTTTCGGGGGTCTTCGTGACCTGCCGTTAAAGACAAAGTCGTCCTTCTGAGCTACAATTAAATGATTAAAGACTTTAAAGTATGCGTTGGCCGAATCCCCTTCTATACCTCGCAATGTATCGGGATCTATGGCCCTGAGTGCCTGCTTCTGACGTATTTCAAGAATTTCTGAAGCTTCTGAAAGCGGTCCTGAAATGACCTCATTTCCATGATCACGGATTGCCCTCTGAAGCACGTTCCTGCAATTCGCTATTTTCCCGGCAACAATCAGCCTGCTTATCTCAAGCGCAGCATCAACATCATCGGCCATACGATACTGCATCCTTCTCAATAACACATTGCCTTTTACCGGACCGGAAAAGCGACCCCAGAAATGGCCATTCTCCGTAAGAAAACATAACCCTACATTTCGTTCAGCGCATAAACCCATAAGTGACGGACTCGCGCCTGGATATCCAAAACATACTATTCCTTCGATATTATGAACCGGGATCCTGAATTTTTCAGTGTCTGCCACCCTGACAACCACATTTTCGCCGTCCCTTGCAAGGTAGGATTCGGGGCTGGTAATATACAGTGTATTTAGAAGTTTACGCATACCAGGCATTAAAAATTATAATCGAGAGCATTCTTAAGATACTCATTTACTGAAAATTTGTCAGTCATGGAATTGGGAAGACAAAGGTCTTTCAATGAACATGATCTGCAATGAGGTTTAAAGTCGGAAGGGGGTGTAATACCCGTTTCATAGATGTCGTGCATCCTTTTCGCGAAGAATTCCACCTGTTTTCTCAGTGTCTGACTGAAGTCAACACGGGTCCGATGTCTGATAGCCTCGTAGTAAATAAACCCTTCCCGGATGTTTGTTTTGTGCATCTCTTCAAGGCACATTGCCTGCGCGCAAAGCTGAACTTCATCGCAGTGATCAGATTTTGGCTTCCCGTGTTTATATTCAACCGGGATCAGTTTCCATCTTCCTTTTTTTTCCTTGATTTCAATTGAATCTGCATCAGTACCTGGTGCCTTTACCAATTCAACTACATCTGTCTTTCCGGTTAATCCCAGGTTGTATGAGACGAGTTGAAGTGCCCGCCATATAATGGCATCTCCTTTTTTCTCATCTTCAAACGGGTCATCGGCACGTTCATGAAGGAATTGACCTTCTATTGTAAGGACATTTTCCGCCCATTGCTGTTCCAGATGAATAAGCGCCCATTGCCTCTCACAGAAAGCAATATGTTGTATTCCTGACAGCATGAGCAGATCTTCATCTGAATATTTATCCATTGTGGGGTTTTATTAGATTTATTGTTTTGGTTTCACTCTTTAAATTTCCCTATTTCCAGCTTATCGGGGCAGTTTTTTAAATTCCTGTACTTGATTTTACAATTCCTTCAACGAATGACATTTTGCCTGTTTGCCATCATTTGTTTTCCTTTGAGCCGCCTGGTCTGGAACCTTCAACCTCCATAAGATTTTTTTCATTTGAAGTTATAAGTACCTATTTAGAATGAGTTTCGTTTTTTGAAACAATCAACTCATTTCAATCACCTCGACGCCTTGCGGAATATGTGCCATATCAATTGTCACTGAATAATCCTCGTAAGCACGGGCTGGTTTGGTTTTATCTTTCTTTTCAACCTTAACGGAATCGAAAAGCTTATAGGCAGGTGCGTTGCCTAATGCCGTTGAATGTTTGAATACGATTAGTTTACGTGTGCTCATCATACCCCTTGCAGCCGAATGATCCTGATCGAACATGTTTATTAAAGCTTCCCAGAATAAAGAAAGGTCATCCTCATTAAATCCGGTTTGAGCAGCCAGATATGGGGAGACAAATCCTTTTGAAAAGTACAATCCATAAGGCACTGTGAACTTTCGGCCCATTGTTCGATTATCTCCTCCCTGTTTTTCAGCTTCGGCTTCAGTAGCAACAGCCATTCGGGTTATGCTATGTTCAAGTGCAACAACCGGATCTATTGATCGTCCAAAGGTAAATTGAACAGGGCCACGTACCTGACCTGCATTTTTGCCAGTGCTTAAAACTGCACCAAATGTTCTGATGTCAAAATATTTTGAACACATCCATTTTCTTGCAGCATCAGTTTTATCTCCTGTTTTCTCCTTGTTTTTAACTTCTTCCTGTTCGTGGGATTCATCAATCAAATGATTGAGGATGGCCTTTTCCTTAATAAAAATATCATACGGCTTCTCACAACCTTTTATTATCTGAATAAAGTTTCTCACTTTTCGTTTTAAACATACATCAGTTACAAGGCCCATGCCTGTTTCAGCATCAACGCGTGGCAAATTTCCTGCATCCGGATCTCCATTCGGGTTGCCGTCTGTTACATCGAACAATAATGCAAAATCGTACCGGTTTTTAATTAATTCTGACATAATTTAATCTCCTATCCATTTAATTGTTTTTATCCTTCTTTGTAAATAAGTCCTGCCTCTGATGGTAATATCCAATCGCAAAGCGGCTTTGATCATCAAGTGACAACTGTGACGGAATCCCATTGCTGCTGATTCCGTCCATTATTTCCTGAATTTTTTTTTCATAGTATGTTTTGCTGCCTGCTGCCAATTTCTCCAGATGATGGTTTGAAAGGTTCAGAAGGCGCCCGAATACTGTAACAGGCGTGCTCGAGGCAGCCCCATAGAATCTGTCTTTGATAGTTGAGTTTATACCGGGTTGAGCATCCTCCTGGATTTTCTCAAGCACGGCAAAAAGGCGGCCACACAGATAGCCCTGGTTTTTGTTTTCTTGATCAAGTGCCATAGTTATTAGTTTTTCGTTTGTATTGGTATTTTCGCTTTTACGATTCAAATATGCCTTCAAAATGGCTGCACGTATTCTGTTAATATGCTGTTCTGCACGTATCCGGCGGATACATTGCTGCTGAAGTGTGTCGGGATATTTTGTTCCATCAAGAATGCTTTCAATGATCTTTCCTGCAAGGTTATGGGGGGCATTGTCAATTTTATATTCAAATGATATGTTGGAAAGCAAATTGAAAAGTGTAAAATATTCCTTTTCGTCCTTCACGTTTCGGACAATCTCAAGATCATTAAAATGTTTTACGAGATTTGAAGCAAAATCAATCACTTTACCGGTTTTCCAGAATCGCACGGAGATTCTTGCCGCGTTGGGAGCTAATCCAAGGACATAAAAAAGTGTATCGCCATCAGTATTTATCTTTCCGGTTTGAATTGAATCATACAGCGCTTTGACTTCCTTTGAGTTTTTATCGGGGTCATCTTTCTCAGGGGCTCTGAAGAAAAAGGAGAATTGATTTTCGAAGCTGACTTTCTTTTGGGCCCAGAAAACGACTGAAGTATCCGACAGTCTGAAACTATTATTTGAATCTTTAGAGAGTAAAACATTTAGCGCCGTGGTATATGCATCTTCAGCTTTTTTTGATACGGGTGCATTCAGGCCTTGTTCTTTATGATATGAGTCGTATCCTGAATTTTTCTGAAAACCTACCAGTTTCCCTCCGCTTTTCCCTCCGGGAATTGGTGTTGAAGAATGAAGAATCGCTATCGGGGCATTTTCCCCGGTAATTAAACAGATCCCTTCAGCTTCTTTGTTTTGTTCAGGGTTTTCTGATTCTTCAGGCCCTTCAACTTCTTTTGCCAAATCGGTGTTTTCAGCTATGATATCCGCTTTTCCTGCAATTCTGAAAGAAAGGTTACATCCGGGAATTTTATAACAATCTTTCCAGCTTTCATGATTCAGGACCTTCAGAATTTCGGTTTCATTTTCATAGAATTTACAAACAGCTTTAAAATCAGGATTATCAGAGTATTTTTCGGAAAGCTTTTTTACTTGTGCAATAAATGTACTATTCTGCGATTTTGCCTCTGCAATCAGATCTTCAGGGGATTTTTTTACATCTTTTTGTTTAGGCTGACCTAAAACATACCCCCAATGATCCCAAAATACGTTTGCTGTTTCAGATGCTTTAGAGCCGGTCCTGCTTTTTGATTTTAATACAAGAAATGTTTTTGCACGCTTGTGCTTTTCTTCTCCGGTTCTTGTATCTTCCAGATTAATAAAGCGACCATCTTTATCAATAACAATGATAAACGGGATTTCTTTTCTTTCAAATCCTCGCGGGGCGATATTGCTTTCCGGGTCGGCGGATTTGCGTACATAGTATTCGTATAATGCCTGCAGTATCATCTTCGTACCTCCTCACTGTCTGTTTGTGGAATATCAATAACGCCCTGGTTTAGCTTAGCTCTGAAAAACATAGGCTTTGGATCATTCACATCAGAAAAGTCCATATCGTATAGCATAAAGCCCAGATCCCGCGTTTCATTTATCGGTTGTTGCAAATCTGTATCAGGGTCTTCAACAAGTTTAAAGCTACAGGTAAATTCACGGCAACCCAGGTAAGGTTGAGTGAAACATTGACCTTTTTTTACCCTTCGCAAAAAAATCGCATGGTATTTTGCCGGATTTTCATTACTCATTATAAGATGTTCCTCCTCATTATCCTTTAACTCCGCATGTATTTCATAGTTGTTCCGGTTTCTGAGAGGGATAAATTCCATTTCTGCATGTAAACGATAAGAGACATCCCGCAGGAAAAGCCCTGCCCTTTGTTGCCGGTCTTCTTCAATTAATATTCCCGTTACCCGGGGGCTCATTAGTTTACCCACTTCATTACGCCGGACAGAAATCCATCTTACAGGTCGTAGTACCTCAATTTTCTTAATCCGCCATTGAATAGCCGGTTTCCAGAATATAGCCTCAAAAACAGCCCGTGCTGCCGATGGAGTAATTACATCGTAGCTTACCCGTTCGACCTTCATTTCAGGCCGGGTAAAACAGGCATAATCGCCCCATACTTCAATGCAAAATTGTTTATTAAAATATTCCATTTCAGGTGTTATATAATATTTAATTCTTCC
Source organism: Bacteroidales bacterium (assembly GCA_012517605.1). Classification (GTDB taxonomy): domain Bacteria; phylum Bacteroidota; class Bacteroidia; order Bacteroidales; family VadinHA17; genus LD21. The sequence continues at coordinate 8,826 of JAAYUS010000176.1, read as the reverse complement.
AACCATCTTCCATGTAACTGCAAACCCGAATGGCTGTCATATAGATTTGAATAATCCTGTATCCAGCATCCATGCATTTCAACTATCAGTCCGGCCTTTTTGATTTCGCCGAAATCGTGTTCATTTACCGAAACTGCATAATGTTGCAGTTTACGCATGAGCCAGGATTCAGGACCTTTTCGTTTTAAGAGCTGAATCAGGTCATCACCATCTTTGTAGTTTACCAGGATTGTATGAAAATTTTTATCATCAATCAATCTAAATTTTCCGGATGCGGTAGCAAACTGAAATTTCATATCAATTCCATCATCCCAAAGCAAGTTTTTAATGTCGGGTTTGTCAAAATTTTCGATTTTACAGTAGAAAAGTTTGAAATAATCAATAAAGGTCTGTGGCTCCAGCAAAGAATCTGATTGTTTTGTTGTCAAAAGTTCTTTGAAAGTGTCAGCGCCTTTTCTAATTAGGCCAGAAGGTGTTCCGTCGGGCGGAACAAACACTTTCATAAGTCCGAGCCGGTTTTCCTGATTCAGTTTACCTTCACGATTACAACGTCCCGCGCATTGAGCAATTGAATCCAGTCCGGCGACGGCACGGTAAACAACCGGAAAATCTATATCGATACCGGCTTCAATAAGCTGAGTACTGATAACCCGGACAGGCTTTTTCTCACTGAGCCGGAGTTTGATTTCTATAATGGTGTCCATAATATGCGCAGTACACATCAGCCGGGAGAGGTGTATTGCACCTTCAGGCATCAGGTCATATAATTCCCTGCATTGTTTTCTTGTATTCACTATACATAGGACCTGTTCATGTTGTGTCAACTCATCAGCTATTAACTTCCACTCATTTGGCTCGTTGATATTTTCGGGCAATTTTATCTTTACTCTCCTTAAATCTTCTGCTAATTTTTGGTTGTCAGATACAATCTCGCGTACATAACCAGTGCCAATACCTTCAAATGCATATTGCCCTTTCCCGCCTATTCTTCCAGTCAAAGCAGGCTGTGTTGCCGTAGAAAATAATAATGAAACGTTGAAATTTTCAACAAGTCCTCTTAATACGCTTAATACAGGCTTTAAAAATTCGGGAGGCAGCATCTGAGCTTCATCCAGTATAATTATGCTGTTAACTATATTGTGGAGCTTACGGCATTGACTGGTCCGGTTTGAATAGAGCGACTCAAATAATTGAACATTGGTAGTTACAATTATTGGTGCATCCCAATTCTCGGCGGCCAGTTTTCGTTCCTGTGTGTTGATATCTTCATCCAGATTACTATGTTGTTCCACAACATTGTTTTCACCGAAAATCGAACGATATATTTGTGCTGTTTGTGTTATAATGCTTGTGTATGGAATGGCAAAAATTATTCTTGTCTTATTATGTTTAAGTGCATGAGCCAATGCCCAAGCCATTGAGGATAAAGTTTTTCCTCCTCCGGTAGGTACGGTTATAGAAAAGAAACCAGGCTTTAGCTGCGCAGATCTGATGCAGTCGGCCAGAATTTTATTTCTGATAATATTTACAGCTGTTTGCGGATAAGTTGCATGAATTTTGTCAATGTGAATATCCAATCTTTCTTTTAGAACTTGCAAAGAATCATATTGTTCCCTGAGTTTGAATGATTCAGGTTTCATAAAACTCTCAGTATCCAGAAAATCAGCATCAACTAATGTTGAAAAGAGCATCCTTATCCAAAGATTTATCTGTTCAGGCGGCAGTGATTTCCCACATGGTTTCTCAAAATCCAATTTATTAAGCAAATCCGCAGGTATCTTGTTTCTGATTTTTTCAAGTAGCTCATTTTTTTTGAGCCGTTCACATAAATCGCCACTTACTCCAGGTTCAGGAAACCAGTTATGCAAACCAGCGTGGTGGCCAGCGATACAATAAGAAATCGGTGGCCATTGCTCCGGAAGAATTTCTCTTGCCAGAATAGCTGCAGCCGAAGTGTGGTCATTTTTTCTGAGTCTTTCACCTTCTTCATAACCTGTATTTTTCCTAATATACTCCTGAAATTCATCGGAATACTTTCCGAGATCATGCCATAAACCTAATAATTTACCCCATCCCGGATTGTTGAATTTTGATGCAAATTTCTCAGCAAGTGAACTTGTCCCTTTTAAATGGTCCTCTAATGATTGGATTTCAAAAACACCGTTGCCAATATCTTTAATATGAGCAATATAGTCCATGCAGTTAATTTGCCTGAAACAATCAGAAACTAGATGCAATGTCTTAAAATCGATAATACCCGATGAAATCCCCCCACTATATGGATTTACACTAAATCCTGATCATTGCAGATTCTTCTAAGATAGCAAAAAAAAGGAAAATACGAAAGGAAGTTTTGAAAATTTTGTTTATGGAGACCTGATCGAAATGGTGCAAAAACTATCCTGTCCGGTTTTATTTCCGCATATTTATGGTCGCCTACATCTGATTGACTGAAAAGTTATCAGATATAAACCGCTATCTGTCCCTTACGGGGAATAGCCCTGTAAAGGATCTTGGCATCGGCCTTGGGTACTCTTATTTTAATAAAAGGATGATATTCAGGAACTTTGAATTTTGCGGCACTTTTTAACGATTGCCATGTTGTTTTTAACCTGTCATTGAGATCAAAGAAAAACAGATTGTTCCTGTCCGATCCTGAAGAATCTGCAACTTCCTGGTAAACATATATCCTAAGTCCGTTATCCATGTCAAGGATGTAGTTTACAGGTTCGTAATCCGAGGTATCGGGGATGACATCAGGTTTGAACTCGGATGTGTCTTTTGGTGCCATTTTGATCATCAGAGGCTCTTTTTTGATAGTTGCGAGATGGTTCACAATAGTCATCGGTGATGCAAGCATCGTCTGTACTGCATAATTATTGCCGGTACGGAGTATCTTGCTGATCTTCATTTCACTGATCCTGACCGAATGGACTGAGACGCCAGCTATCTCGAGGTGAACCGTGCTGTCGGGGATATTCAGGGTCATATAGATTGAATCAGTTCCGGCCATAGCTATTTTTGACTGAAGGAACGATTTTTCTTTCAGCATGCTTACATATGCCGAATCTGTAAAAAGCCGTTCATCTGTCTTTTCCTCGGAATCATGCTTTACGCCATACCCTGCTTCTATTTCCTTCAGCTTTTTTGCAGGTCCCATCGACATCATGATGCTGTAATATGCCAGAAAAACAAACACAAAGGCTCCGGCAATTATAAGTATCAGATTGTTGGCTGAAAGTTTCTTCTTCTCGGTATTGTCCATGATATCTGATTTATCCGTTTATCAGAAAATATAAACTTTTGAACCAATGCTTAATGTATTGTATATGGCTTCAAGATCCTCGTCATTAAGCCTTACGCAGCCATGCGTAACAGGCATTCCGAGGAATCTCTTGTAAAGCGTACCGTGAATGAGATATCCGTCTCCTATGCTCATCGCATAATCACCAAGAACTCCGTATTCATATCTCGACGGATCATTTTCCGGAGGTATCGGCAGGCCTTCCTCAACAAATGCCCAGTCGGGTCTTCTCCATACAGGTGAAGTTATCTTTCCCTGTATCCAGTATTTGCCCTTCGGGGTTTTGAATATCCATTTCCTTTCGCCTTCGGTTTTAAGCATGGTGTAACTTCCTGAGCTGCAGAATCCTTCACGTATGAGCTTTTTATTCTTATAAAGGAAGAATCTGTTATCGGTTGTGTTTATTACAATATATGACTGTCCCGAGGTAAAGGAAGCATATTTTTTCGAAAGCCTCTGAATATCCCTCGCAAGCTGGGCAGTCTGTTTTTTATAGCCCGGATCTTTTTTTAATTCCGGATCGCTTGTGAGCATGGTCGTGCGCACACCCTTCATTTCCTGCAACCCCGGAACAATATAGATAACGAAGATAAAGATGAATAGCAGGGCTGCCAATGAAATCAGGGTATGCAGAATTATCCTGAGAACTTTGTTTTCTTTTAAGTTTATCATGATTTGGTTTTCAGTCTGAAAGCTGATCAAGGTTTACCATTGAACCGACAATAGTCACCGGAGTGCCTTCTCCGGCGATTTTAAAAACCACATCCATTTCTGAATTTGTGAGAGCTATGCAGCCTTCCGTCCAGTCAATACCTCTGCCTCCGTCACCATGGATCTCTATAAGGCTGCCGATTTTTGCATTTCTTGGGAGTGTTCCCTTTGCAATTTCATTTCTGAATTCCTGAAGGTCGTTTGCATTCGGATAATCAATCAGCAGAGCTTTGTGATATTTTGTTTTGTTGCTTCCGAATTTCCTTGTGATCCTGTACATTCCTTCAGGAGTCTTTTTGTCTCCCTTCTCCTTTTTGTCGCCTACCCAGTTCTTTCCTAATTCCACATGGAACTCATACTTCTTCATGCCGGCAAAATAAATCAGACATTTCCGTGCATATTTATCTATTATTATTGAATAGCTGTTGTTCTGACGGGATTCGCTGATAGTCCTGTCGGCCCATTTTTTCCATAACGGATATGAGCTGAAGTATTCTTTAAGATGGTTGGTTGCATATTCATATGATTCAGTCAGAAGAATCTCCGAATCGGCAATTTTGGATTTCGAAAGTGTATAATCACCTTTATTGTATGCCACTTCCGATTCTTTCAGAAGCATTTTCCCTTTTGAGATGTTCTTCCAGGTCTCACTTGACAAAGGATAGGATGAATACCTTTCATCGATCTGCCTGACAATTGAATTCAGGTTATCAATCTTTTGCTTCAGGAAGATATTCAGGTCGGTGACGTTGTTTTTTGATACTTTTGCCGCCTGTCTTGCCTTCCGGGTACATAGATCCGCAAAATTCCCGACTTTCCCGTAATCCCTGAAATAAAGAAACCGCTTATTTTCCAACTGCCAGTGGATCATTGCCGAATCATAAAGTGAACGGGCTTCGTGGTAAAGGTTTCTGGAATATGTATCGGCTTTGTTGGCTGTGGCTTCCGAAAGGGCTATCCTGGCAAGTGCAACTTTCTGTTCAGGAGGTTTTGGGGCAAGTCTGACAAGAATGATGACAGCCACTACACTGACCCCCGTTATCCCGGTTAACCAGAATGCTCTTCTCCAGACCTTCTTCAGCCTCCTCATCAATGCGTATGTTAAAAAAAACCCCGGGCAAACCCGGGGATTTTTTTATAATGTTATGAAGCAAAATTAAAATTTAATTCTTGCTTTTGTAAGAACTTCCTTAACTTCTGCATTAAGACCGTCAGCTTTTTCTTTTGCAGCTTTGATCTTGTTGAGAGCATCCATATAGGAACCTTTGTCGAAAAGACCCTGTGCTTCCACAACAGCAGCGTCAACAGTAGCAACGTCAGCCTTGATCTGCTCAATAACGGCAGCACCTTCTTTTCCTCTCGGAAGTTTCGGGATGAGTTTACCATTCTCTTCGATGACAGTTTTGATGTCGGTAAGAAGAGTGGTGGTTTCAGCCTTAACTTCTTCTTTCTTTGTAGCTGCATTTGTAGCAACAGTGTTGGCAAGAGTTACAATGCTGGCAAGTTTAGCTTTGGCAGGACCAAATTTCTTGAATAATTTTGATTCCTGAGCTGTGATGTCAGCCATAACGGCATTCAGTGAATCCTGAACAGCAGCAAATTCTGCAGCAACATAAACAGGAGCTTCAGCAGTCTTAGCGGCTTCGATAGCTGCGTTTGCAGCATCAATTTCAGCCTGGGGTTTCTTTCCGCAACTCGAAAGGACAGCAACCATTGCAACAGCTGCTAATCCCATTAAAACTTTGTTCTTCATTTCTTTTCTTTTTTAATACTTTGTTTTGAAAAATTACGATTATTTGGTTGTAATCGTTTGCGCTAAAAAAATCGGGGCAAAGATAGTTATTTTTAAAAATCGTCAAAGGGGAAAATGAATTTTATTAATTATTTTTTTTAACAGGAAGGTCTTTCTCCTTGTAGATAAGTATCAGTTTGAACATTGCAATTGTTATTTCGATTCAACAACCGGAACTTTTAAACCCTGACCATTCTCATTAATTGCTTCTATTGTAAAATAATAAGGCTTTTTGCTGTCCATTGTTTTGAGCCAGTATTCATTTGAGTTATATACTATAATGCAGTTATAAAGCTTATCAGGTGAAGTACCCATGTAAATGTTATAGGCATAAGCGTTGTCGACAGGCTGCCATTTCAGCCAGGCACTCCTTAGGTCCTTTTCGGTTCTCAGTACTGTGAATCCTTTAACAATCCCGGGCTTTTCCCCAAAGCCTTTTCCGAAGATCCTGAGTCCGCTGATAGCAAATTTGCCAGTAGGCATGTGTATGTTTTCCATTTTAAGGAAACGTGTTGTTACAGGCACCGGCAATTCAATATAGTCATGGGGAACATCTGTTTTATTTTTACTTTTATCCACAAGGAGTTTCCATTTTTTGCCGTCTCTCGATTCAAGTATCCTGTACTGGTGGTATGTTCCTGTGGTTTTTCCAAGGAATTCCGCATCCTGGTCGGCATAATTTATCTGGATCGCCATTACCCGGCATTCAGAACCCAGGTCGGTCTTTATCCATTCGCCCTTATTGCCTGAGGCCGCGCTCCAGTAAGTCCTAATGTTTTCATCCACTGCATTGTTCGCCGGATAGCCCGACAGGGAAGAAGAAACCTCTACAGGCTTGTTGTAATTAAGCAGCATCCATCCCGTAAACCTGCTTTTCAGATGATCTGCCGCACCCGATGGAAGATAGGTTGGATAATCACCGAATGCCTGATCGCAGTACATAACACCGTCGCTGTCAAACCCTGCCGGCCAGATGCCGATACGTCTTTCGAAATTATTCTTGACTGCAATCGTAATTGTGGAAACATGCCAGTAGTTGTTCCAGTTATCAGTGAAAGTAGCCCCGTGCCCTGCACCCCTGGCAAAACCGCCGGGCTTGAAGCTGAAGGGCATCGACTGGGTTGTGAAAGGACCGAGAGGTGAATCACCTGTTGCAACACCATCGGCATATCCGCTGAACTCAGTTCCCGGAGCAGCATACTGCAGGTAATATTTCCCATTGTGCTTTGTCATCCATGCTCCTTCCATGAAAGGATCAAGGAAAGTGTCATCCATATATTCGCCGAAACGCTGCCATCCGTAACGCCAGGGCTCAAGAAGGTAAAGTTCTTTCCTGTAACCTATCTGCTGCATCGTCTTTCTGTTCAGCTCGGCTCCATAAAGAGGGAATCTGTTGCTGCTTCCGTTATACATGTAAAACCTTCCGTCGTCGTCAGTGAAAAATGCAGGATCCCATCCCCCTGGCTCAAAGCGTTCAACAAGCGGCTTCCATTCGTCCTGCCTGGGGTTGGTGCTCATCCAGATCGTGAATTCACTCGTATATGTCGATCCGAAGACGAGCATGGTGTCGCCAATAATTCCCACGGCAGGTGCACACAGTTCGTCATATACTTTGTTCCATGGCCTGAGAAACCTTCGGGGCACGAAATTCCATTTAAGCATGTCGCTGCTCCACCAGTATCCCCACTGGTTTGTTGAAAAAAGAAAATAGTCCCCTTTGTAATTTACTATCACCGGGTCGGCTGTTGCCCTGTGCCTGCCTGCTTCGCTGAAATCGGGAATAGGGGTGTAGCCGTAATCTATGTTTATGGGATTGCAATATGTTTTTTGAATCTGGGGGAAAAGTTCATAATGAGTGCAGATGGCAAGTACAAGGAAAAAAATTTTCGTTTTCATAGATTTTGAGATGGATATATCAGATCTCTCCGTGCGATGTTCTTTCAATTATTTCATTCTGAAGATCATCGGCCAGCTCTGTAAAATACGCTGTATAACCTGCAACCCTTATTGTCAGTCCCCTGTACGATTCCGGATCGGCCTTCGCCTTTAACAGATCTTCAGTGCTCACAACGTTAAACTGGACATGATGTATTTTCAGATCAACGAAGGCCCTGAGCAGTGAACAGAAGTTTTCCCTGTCCTCTTCAGTTTTGAACAGTGAAGGCAGGAATTTCATATTCAGGAGAGAGCCGTTTGCGGCAAGGTCAAACGGGAGTTTTGACACTGAATTCAGCACGGCTGTGGGACCTTCCTTATCCCTCCCGGACATCGGCGACACTCCCCCGTCGGCAAGGGGCGTTCCGGCCAGCCTGCCGTCGGGCGTTGCTGCAACATTTTGTCCCATAGGGACATGTGCGGAAACTGTATATAAACCAAGATTGTATTTTCCACTCCTGTAATTCCTGAATCTGCCAAGCGATGTGGCAAAATACTTCAGCCATTTAGCCCCTCTTTCATCAACTTCCGGAACATCGTTGCCATATTTTGGAACCTTGTTTAAGCATATCTGCCTTAATATCTCATATCCCCTGAAGTTGTTGCGAAGCGCTTCCAGCATCCTTTCCCTGTCAGTAAGTTTCTTCACATAGACAAGTTCATAGAGAGCCTGAAGACTGTCGGCAACATTTGCTGCCTGTATTGCCTGTATGCCCGAGAAATTGTATACCGCCCCGCCCGCGGTTACATCGGTGCCATTCGAAATGCAATCATCGATCACCGACGAAAGAAAAGGGGAGGGGAGATGTGATTGATGCATCTTCTCGACGACCTCGCACATTCTGACCATCCTTTCAACAAAAAAATCAATCTGTTCCGAATAAGCCTTTTCGAGATCTTCGAAGTTATCATGATCAGTCAGAAGCCCTGTCTGAAGCCCGGTGACCTCACCGGTAAGCATGTCGGCACCGTTATTAAGGGTAAGCTCGAGCACCTTCACCATGTTGAACATTGCTGCATCGCTCCATCCAAGGAAGTTGCCCTGTGTGCTCAGCTCTACGCATCCTACAAGTGCATAGTCGAT
>JAAYUS010000031.1 GCA_012517605.1 Bacteroidales bacterium | reverse complement strand
GAGGAAATAAAATTTGAGAACCTTAATTTCAGGAACTTACCTCTCGATTCAGGCGATTATGAAACCTGCAGCTTTGTGAATTGCGATTTCTCTGACGCAATACTATCGGATATTGCATTTATTGACTGTGAATTTTCGGGCTGTAACCTTAGTCTGACAAAGCTTATACAGACCTCATTCAGGGATACAAGATTCATACAATGCAAGATGGTTGGTCTTCATTTTGAAGACTGCAACCCTTTTATGATATCATTCAGCTTCAGCGGCTGCCTGTTGGAACTGTGTTCCTTCAACGGCCTCCCACTAAAGAACTGTCTTTTTAGAAACTGCAGGGTGATTGAATCTGACTTCACCGAAACCGATCTGACAAGTGCTTCCTTCCTGAATTGCGACCTGAACAGGTCTATTTTCAGGAACACAATTCTTGAATCTGCCGACTTCAGCACATCCTTCAATTTTATTATTGATCCTGAAACAAACAAACTTAAAAATGCAAGATTTTCTGCATCAGGATTACCTGGTTTGCTTAGTAAATACGACATAGAAATTGTATAGTCTTCAGTTCCATGGAATGCAAATTATGATCAGATCCTGTTGATTATTATCCTTCTTCATTCTTGTCTTGCCGTGTAATTCGCGGCAAATGAAAAAACCTCCAGAGAAGCTTAAACATTTCAAATAAATTATCTTATTTGCAAAAAAATCCGAATCTAATGAATATCAATATCAGGAAGGCAGAAGAAAATGATTTTCCGGCGGTTTTATCTCTGATAAAGGAACTGGCGGAATTTGAAAAATCTCCGGAAAAGGTAACAAACACTGTCGATCTCATGAAAAAGGAAAAGGATCTGTTCATTTGTTATGTTGCAGAAACAGACGACAGGGAAATTGTCGGAATGGCGCTTTTCTTTTTCGCATATTACACCTGGGTCGGAAAATCTTTATATCTCGATGATATTTATGTAAAGAAGGATTTCAGAAATAATAAAATAGGAAAATCACTTCTTAAAAAGGTGTTTGAAATAGCGAGAAAAGAAGAATGCAAAAGGGTCAGATGGCAGGTCCTAAACTGGAATCAGTCTGCCATTGACGTTTACAGGAAATTAGGTGCCGAAATTGATGATGAATGGCTGAACTGTTCATTTGATTTGGATGGCATCAGGAACTTTGCGATACAGGATTGACGAATGCAGAATATTAATGTCGTGAATCACATGATAATCCGGTATTTATTCTCTTGATATTCAAAAAGGACCTTATAGTAAATATTTATTAATATTGCAGCTGTATATTTCAGACTTTTTATCAGTATCTTATTATCCCAAATAACTGTATTTCCATGAATCTCGGCTTTACATTACTGAAAGATATTTATTCGATCTACAGATTTGATGCAGGAGCACCTTTCCCCTACTGGCTTGATAATTCTGATTTCTATTCAGTGACAAAAACTCACGATGAATTGTCGGTAGTGGCCAAACAGGTTGAGATCAAACATGATGACAGGATAAAGACTGACAGGAACTGGAGGATTCTCAAGATAAACGGTCCGCTACAGTTGTCCCAGATCGGCATAATTGCAGAAATATCCGAACTGCTAAAAAGAAATGAAATACCGATCTTCGAGATATCTACATTTGATACGGATTATATCCTTGTCAGGAATGACGACCTGGAAAAAGCTGTTAAAGCTCTTGATGATGGCGGCCATCCAATCTCCCGCGAATAAACCAGCCGGGGTTCATTTATTAAGATTAATACCATTCTTGCCAGGCGTGCCTAATTATTATGGATCCGTGCCATTCTTACAACAAGCCAGGCGATACTGAGTATTCCAATAAAAATTGCCATTCCGGCCAGTTCATTTCCGGGCAGGTTTGACAGTACCCAGATTATCCCTGCAGAAGTGATGACAGGCAAAACAAAAATCCTGACAATCTTCTTCCTTCCCTTAATTGAATTGTCTGAATATCTGATTTTTATTACCGATAATGCGACTCCCAGATAAATTATCAGGTATGAAGCGCTGGAAAGCATTGCAAGCTGACGGAACTCACCTATGGATGCAAATACGAATCCGAGAAGAGAATAGATAATTATTGCAACATAAGGAGTTTTGAACAAACTGTGTATTGAAGCTATTGATTTTGAAGGTATTATCCTGTCACGTGCGGCTGCGTAAAGTATCCTTGGCATATTGAGAACCATTCCGCTTATATTTCCGAACATTGAAAAGGCAGCCCCTGTAATCACAATTAGAGTTCCCGTGGTACCAAACATGATCCGGGCTGTCTCGGCAAGCGGTGCATCCTTATGGTCAGCTATTGAACCACCGAGTATTGACTGTACGACGAGCTGGATCATCATATAAAGGATTACAACAATCACAATGCTGATGATTATTCCTCTCGGGATTGTCTTTTCTGGATCCTTTATCTCCCCGCTGACATTCAATGCTGTTTCCGCACCTACAAAAGCAAAAAGAAGAATAAGCGATATTTCCCCGATATCGCCAGCGGAATTTCCTGCCGTGACAACCATATCGGTCGACTTGAAGAAGAACCATCCAAGAACCGTTATCATGAGCAGGGGAACAAGCTTTGCAAGTGTATTTATTTTCACAATCGTCATTGCTCCTTTTATTCCCCTGACATTAAAATATGCCAGAGATCCGAACATTATTGCAAAAAACAGTATTCTTATCCACAATTGCTTAAAAAGAGGAAAGAAATAGGAAAGAGTATCAGCAAGACCATTTGCTACAGCAGCATTTGCCATAACAGCCGCTCCGAATATAAAGATATTTGTAGTAAGGAAACCGGCAAATCTTCCAAAAGCGGTCTCAATATAGGAATATGCTCCTCCGGTGACAGTAATCTTTGTGCCCACATCGATAAAGCATAACATTATGAGGAGCATCAGAAGACCGCAAATAAGATAGGCCACCAGACTTCCTGAGCCAAGCCGTTCAGCGACAAGGGCGGGGAGAATGAATATCCCCGCTCCTATTATTATGTTTATCGAGTTGGCAACCAGTCCCCAGGTCCCTATCTCACGCCTCAAACCTTCATCTGCAATCATCAGAAACAGCTTTTGTATAAAACCTGGTCAGCTCTTTCTGATCTCGTCCTTAATTCTCTGAATATGACCACGGCCGAGGCCCTTGACTTCGCATCCAAGCTGAAAATATCGTCTGATTTTATCATCTGAGAGGATTCCAAAGCAATCGATAATTGCAGCAGGATTACCTATTTTTTTAACGACAGTATCGGGATCGAGGTCAAGATAATCTTTATGCGGAACAGCGAAGACAACTGCCTCCACACCTTTCAGCGCTTTTTCCAGATCCTGTTCAATACGGATCTCCTTCAGCTTTTCCTGGCTTCTGAAAAACCTTGCCTTACTCTGTCCGGGTGCAGGATATGAATCCTGCTGTTCAAATTCCCACCAGTGTTCCACATAGGGGTCATGCACTTTTATCTCTGCTCCCATCTCGGCAAGTTTCCTGATAACTATTTCAGAACCGCTGTACCGGGTATCACCAACATCCTCGCGGTATGCAGCTCCAAGTACAAGAACGTCGGCAGCGGCTATGGGCTGACCCATATTGCGAAGAGCATCCCTGACAAGCTGGCCCACATGCAATCCGCGGGTGTCATTAATGTCGATTGCCAAAGGGGTTATTCTGAAAATATCATCCTCGAAACCCAGAATATGCTTATAAGCCCATAGTCCAAGTCCGCCATCCTTTGGAAGGCAATAGCCGCCAACGCCCGGTCCCGGGAAAATAATATTGCTGTGGGTAGGCCTGACTTTGATTGCCTTAATTACCTTAATCAGATCGACTCCGTTGCGTTCTGCATAAAGGCTCCATTCGTCAAGAAAAGCCAGGATGGTGGCACGGTAGCTGTTTTCAACGATCTTGGCCGTTTCAGATTCAATCGGCCTGTCCATAACAGTAAGGGGATATTTCTCTGTATTGAGGACTTCTGTTAAAAATTTAACAACTCTCTCCTTTGCCTTTTCATTGATGCCGCTGCAGACCCTCCAGAAATCCCTGATGCTTGCGACATAATTACGGCCCGGCATCACCCTTTCATAGCTGTGAGCAAGGAGCGGATCTGATTTTATGCCCCTCTTCCTGAATTCTTTCTTCATGATAGGATAAGCCACCTGCTCAGTAGTGCCAGGAGCCACCGTGGTTTCAATAAGAACAAGGGCATCGGCAGGTATATGTTTAGCGATAACATGAAGTGATGATTCGAGTGCTGCCATATCCGTCTGCCCCGATCTGACATTTCCAAGATCCTCCTTTATGTAATCGCACTGGACATCCACAACGACAACATCAGCAAGCTTGAGGACATCATAAGTATAGGTTGCAACCAGTGTTTTCTTTTCATTGACGCATCTCGCGATCATTGGATCTACCTCTGGATCTTCAGCTTTTACCGGAGAAATCCCGCGGTTAAGAAGCGGAATCTTCCAGAAGCTTCGCGGGCTGGGTCGCTGCATTCCGATTACAAATTTCGAAGGCTTGCCGGTTTTCCTGTCGACCGTGTCGGCAACAATAGCGGCCATTACTGCACCGACGAAACCAACACCCATTACAACAACGATTTCGCGGCCTTTGGCCTTTTCTTCTTCAACCCTAAGCTTAAGGTTTTCAAATTCTGTTTTATAATCTTCCGGTTTCGGCAGAGGGAACTTTTCGCCTGCCGGGCTTACTGAATAATTCTCGCTCATAGTTTATATTTTTAGGAAAAGGTTCGGTGGACAGATAAAGCTATTTAGACTTGATTTTTAAAATGCTGAAGTTATTGTTTGACAGCCTGCAGGATATCCCTCAGAAGCCGGTCAGAGTCAAGTCCGTTTTCAGGCTTGTGTGAAAATCCAAGTACAACAACCACAAGGTCCCTGGAAGGAATTATGAATATCATCTGACCATCGTGACCCTGACAGGAGAACATGTCATCGGGAGCCGATGGATAGCTTCCTCCCTTGTTCAGCCAGAACAATGCTCCATACTCACCGTTGCTGCCTGAGGCGGGAGTTCTAGTATAACCGACCCATCCTTCAGGAAGTATGCGTTCGCCGTTAAAGACCCCGTCGTTAAGGTAAAGAAGGCCAAACCTGGCATAATCACGTGCAGTGGCATAAAGGTAAGACGAGCCCACAAAATCGCCTGAAGCATCAACTTCGAAAACGGCATCTGTTATCCCTATCTTTTCGAACAGCTGGTCCTGTGTAAAAGCATAACAGGACGTATCGCTGTCAAATTTCTGTCTTACCAGCTGACTTAGTATATTGGCGGTTCCGGATGAATAATACCAGTGTGTGCCTGGTTCATATTCAAGAGGTTTTGATGCTGCAAAACTGCTCATATCGCCATGATCAAACAACATCAGATTCACGTCAGATCTGCTTCCGTAGTCTTCATTCCATTTCAGGCCGCTTTGCATCTGAAGCAGATCATTGATTGTTATCCTGCCTCTTTCATCAGACTGCCAGTCTTTAATATCGACAGGATCTGAAATATTCATTCTTCCCATCCTTACCAGAATGCCGATCTGGGCATTTGTAAAGCTCTTGGCCATCGACCAGCTCAAAAACCTTGTGTTTTTATCCATACCTGATTTATAAGCTTCTGCCACTGGCATTCCCCTGTATAAAACAATGAATGCGAAAGGAATGCCCTTGTATTCCCCCTTGTTCATAAGCTTATCAGTAACAGTGGCAAGCATGTCTTTGCTTATCCCGGCCGGAACGGAATCGGGGATAAGATCTCCCAGCGGCCATAATGTAGTATCCCGGCTGTAGCCCGGATCGGTATCAACAGCATATATTTCTTTGCGAAGTAAATCTTCGGGTACGTCCCTAACCAGAGTGGCACCGAAACCATCCCTGTAAATTGCCCTGGCTTTCCCCCATAAAAACCTGCTGGTAACACTTTTATGACTGGTATCAATCTTGTTTTTCGTGAACTTTATGAATGAAAAATTCAGATCAATGGCTTCAATATCTTCAGGCTGTCTTCCCGAAACAAATACATCGGAGCAAAGATTCTTTGCCGCATACCCTGTGATTATGGGGAGCAAGGAATTGAGATATGCAGCTCCGCCAATAACAGCAGCTGCAATAATTGCAGCAAAAACATAAAATAACCTTTTCTTCTTCATATAAGGTCTATTAAATTTTTTCAGAGTCATTAATGATCATCCTGTACCTTCATCCTTAGATTATTCATATAACCAGATAAAGGTTTTATATCAAACAATTAAATTTCATTAAAAACTTAACTTGAATCATCAAAACTAATAAATTTAGGTTAATCAGAATCCTGTTGTGATAATTTAGTTCGACCTTTATTCATTATTTGCAAGTATCTTAAATATCAAAGTTTTAAGTAGTCAATATGAAAAATTCTCTTTTAATAATTGCTTTGACCATTTATGCAATTCTGCCTTCCGGTTGCACAAAACCAGATCCGGAACTGTATGTTCATGACCTTAAATGCGAGAACCTTAAAGAGCCAGCCGGCATTTCGACATTGATTCCCCGGCTTAGCTGGAAAATATATTCGGAGATTAACGGAACCTCCCAGAGCGCGTATCAGATAATAGCGGCTTCGGCCGAAGAACTCCTGGATGAGAGCAGAGCTGATCTCTGGAACTCTGGAAAAATAGCTTCTGAAGAAAGTGTTCTTGTACCATGGAATGGCAAACAACTACGTTCGGGAATTCTGTGCTTCTGGAAAATAAGGATCTGGGATCAGAAAAACAGGATATCTGACTGGAGCCCAATTTCCTCCTTCAGTACAGGACTGCTTGATGAGACCGACTGGAAAGCATCTTATATTGCATTTGATGCGGGGCAGGATTTACAGGTCAGTCCACAGCTCAGAAAGACCTTCACCCTGAATGATTATCCCGGACATTTGCTTTTGCATGTAAATTCCCTTGGATATCATGAGGTATGGGTAAATGGCAAAAAAGCAGGAGACAAGGTATTGACCCCGGCAGTGTCTCAGTTCAATAAAAGATCGCTTGTATTGACATACGACATTACCCCGCTTGTTGCAAAAGGGCAGAATGATATGGTTATCTGGCTCGGAAGAGGCTGGTATGCCCCGGGACTTCCGGGTGTTGTCAATGAGGGTCCGGTGGTAAGGGCACAGTTGGAGTCGGTCGGGAAAGATAATTCAAGGAATATAATTCTTTTTACTGACAAGACCTGGACAGGCAGGGCTAGCGGTTATTCAACAACCGGGTCATGGAAGCCCGGTCAGTTCGGCGGAGAATCCATTGAAGCAGATCTTCTGACAGATGACATGTCCTCATCATCACTCGACAGGGTAAAATGGGGTATTGTTAAGGAGGTCTCTGTTCCCGCCCATTCAGTCACTCCCCAGATGGCAGAATCAAACATAATTGCTGATACTATAAAACCTGTATCAGTCAGAAGAACTGGTGACAATACATGGCTGATCGATATGGGAACAACGCTGACGGGTTGGTTTGAAATACATTTCCCTGAACTGGAGAAAGGAAAGGAGATCATTCTGGAATATTGCGATCATCTCGATAAAGATGGAAATACTGCTAATCAGGGTCAGACCGACAGGTATATAGCCTCAGGGAAAGGGAATGAAGTATTCAGGAACAAGTTCAATTATCATGGGTTCAGATATGCAAGGATTTCCAATCTTCCGGCAGAACCTTTGAAGGAGACCATGTCTGCATTCCTCATACATACAGGATATCCGGATTCATCTTCATTTGAATGTTCCGACTCCGATATGAACAGGATCCATGATATGCTGAAATATACACTTCGCTGCCTCAGCCTTGGCGGTTATCTCGTCGATTGTCCGCAGATAGAGCGGCTTGGCTACGGAGGCGACGGTAATGCATCGACACTTACCGCCCAGACAATGTTTGATCTCGCCCCTCTCTATTCAAACTGGCTTCAGGCCTGGTATGACTGCGTTCGCGATGACGGCGGAATGCCACACACCGCCCCTAATCCTTATCCGGCCGGAGGCGGACCGTTCTGGTGCGGATTCATAATCACTGCAAGCTGGCAGACATACAGAAATTACGGCGATATGAGGATCCTTGAAAAGAATTATCCGGTGATGAAGAAATGGCTAGGATATGCAGCCATGTATTCCCGGAACGGAATTCTTGAAAGATGGCCCGATACCGATTACAGGAACTGGTATCTGGGCGACTGGGCAGTGCCGGAAGGCGTTAACCAGACTGATACATCATCAGTCAATCTTGTAAACAACTGCTTTATGGCCGTTTGTCTCGAAACCATGGAGAGGATAGCCGGTGTTTTGGGCAAAACAGATGAGGCTGCAAAATACGCTAAGGAAAAAGCGATATTGGCCGCAAAAATACATAGCAGGTTTTTCCATAAGGAAAAGAATATCTATGGGAGCGGTTCTCAAATCGATCTCACCTACCCTTTGCTTGCAGGAATAGTTCCCGATTCAATACAAAGTGCAGTAAAAGAAAACCTTGAAAAAGTTATCATAGAGGATCATCAGGGACATATTGCCTGCGGGCTTGTCGGGATACCTGTGTTTACAGTCTGGGCCACTGAAAACAGGAAAACTGATCTGATGTATGAAATGCTCAAAAAGAAAGATTATCCCGGGTATCTTTATATGACAGATAACGGAGCAACAACAACATGGGAACACTGGAACGGAGCCAGGAGCAGGATCCATAATTGCTACAACGGCATAGGTTCATGGTTCTACCAGGCGGTTGGAGGCATTCGTCCCGATGAAAGTGCTCCGGCTTACAGGACGATAGTTGTTGATCCTCAGATACCAGCCGGAATTTCATGGGCAAGAACAAGAAAAGAGACGCCATACGGACCTGTTAAAGTTAACTGGAAGAAGGAAAATGATCTTGTCAATATCCAATTGGAGGTTCCTTCAGGCTGCAGAGCAAGAGTTGCAATCCCTTTGGAATCTGAGACTTTCAGTCTAAACAACAGGAAAAACAAAAACAAGACCGGCTTTGTGACAGTTGAAAGCGGCCGCTACGAAATTGAATTCAGTTCTGTAAAAAGAATTTGACAGGCCTCTTCATTTACGGCCGACAAGAATATTTTTACTGCCTTTTTGCTTACTACCCTGAAATACTTTGAGAATGTAATAGCCGGGCGCAAGATCAACATCAAAATTTATCAACTGATAACCTGCCCCTTCAGGCATGTAAGTCCGTATCACAGCCTTCCGGCCAAGAAGATCATAAATTTCAGTCCGGAGCTCTGAGCTCTGGTCGGTATATAAATAGATGTTAATCATGTCTCTGACAGGATTTGGAAAAACAAGGAGTTCCTGTTTATTATAATTGTCAGACACATTGTCAGCCAGCATCACGTTTGCATCCATCCAGTTCATCCTGTCGGTTATCCAGTCTTTCAGATAGTCAACTTCTTCCTCATAAGTCTGACCAATGAAATAATTTGGCCAAATATATTCACCGATAACCGGCCATCTTTCAAAATTTCTGGCAACTGCATCTCCAAGATAATCTATGGTATTATCGATAAAGAGCATTACAGAATCAGTGCTGAACGGCCCCATGCGAAGGTTCTTCCAGCGGCTCATGAACAGGCTCCTGTAGCTCAGATCTTCCATCATCCTAGCCCACCAGTGTATTCTTCCGCCATAGTAATCAGAGAATTTCGGATAAAGCCATGTGTCGGTCTGCAAATTGAAATCTGTATAATCCTCATTACCGTAACAAAGATCAAAATCCCACAGTGGTCCGGCATTCAGTTTGCCGCCCCTGGAATCCTTGTCCTTGTAAAAGAATGTGCTGAATTTATAGCCATCAACATTGTTTGTCAGCTCCTGCATAATCTGAAAATCCACAAAAGATCTGGCATCAAAATATTTTCTGAAGCCATCCGAAAGATCTGAGAAATGATCTCCGTTCAGGGCATTCTGGGCATCAGAAAGGAATTTACTTATATATGTCTTCTGTTCCGGAGCTATTTCATCGTATTTGGGATAAACGTATGTAAATTCATACTTATCCGGATTCTGATTGTAAATCCCTGAGTTAATAGTGAAATATTCATCAGATCTTAGTCCATCCATTTTATCAGCCTTGATTATATATCCTCCTGTGAGGTCATCACCAGATATCTCATCAGGCTTCAGCTTACTTATGTCAACCCTGCTTCGGCCACGTTTAATACTTTCTGTCAGTGCATAAATGCCGTAGTATTCTCCGTTAAGATAAAGCTCACAGAACCTGTAATGAGGCTGCCATGATCCCATAAGGTTGCCCAGATAAAAGGTAATGGCATTCCTTAACAGGGTTTTGTCAGAATAAGGTGCGTACAAAACCCAGTCTTCCTCAGCCGGCATCCCAAGCAATGCAGCAGTGGTGTCAGTGCCGTCTTCTTTTCTTAGTTCAATGGAAAAACTTGTTTTGGGAAACATCTGGGATGACTGCCCTCTAAGTTCTATGCCTGCATAACCTTCATAATCAGTGCCATCCTGTTGCCAGTTATTCTTTTCCCCATGACCATTGTCAATGATTTTAAGCCATGCCGTGATCTTTGGATCATCAGGAATATCTTCTCCCCATGTATCAATCACCACCAACGGCAGGTCGGTGTAAAGATTCTCCCGGTCAGAGGCAGTCTGCGATTGAAGAGATGCAGCAACTGAAAATAACAGAAGCAGCAGGGCAATGTTCAGTTTCAAAGGCAGCAGTTTATACATACCGGGCAGAAATTTCTATTAAGATTCTAAACACTTATTAGCAACAATTTATTGCCTGTCATATTTGTATTTTATCAGGGCATTCAAAAATAGCTAAAAAATGCTGCCTGATCATGTTTCCTTATTTTGGAATATTTATAAATTGGCAATGGAGTAAATCCTTCTTAAATTGAATAAATGGAACAGATAAAACAGTCGACTCTTGATTTCCTGTCGGATATCAAAGTGCACAATGAAAGGGAATGGTTCATTAGGAACAGAAACAGATATGATGATGCAAAGGCGAATTACGAAGCTTTTGTACAGTCAGTCATTAATGCTGTTGCCGGCTTTGATCCTATACTGAGGGGCCTTGAGGTAAAAAGCTGTACTTACAGGATCAACCGTGATATAAGGTTTTCAAACGACAAGACTATTTATAAATCGCACCTGGGAGCATTCATTGTAAGGGGAGGCAAGAAAAACGGCGACAGGTATGCCGGATATTATTTTCATGTGGAACCAGGGGGCAACAGCATGCTTGCAGGAGGAGCATATATACCGCCAATGCCGTGGCTTACTGCAATAAGGGAAAATATTGCAGAAAATGGAGAGGAATTCGTCAGGATCATTAACAATAAGGAACTCACAGATTACTTCGGCGAACTGGAAGGCGAAAAACTTAAAAGCGCCCCAAAGGGATACAAAAGGGATCATCCGTATATTGAATATCTAAAGATGAAAAGTTATCTTGTTACCAAAATATTCTCAGACAAGGAAATCACAGCCCCTGATTGTTTTGAAAAAATAATTGAAGGTTGCAGGATTATGAAACCCCTGAATGATTTTCTGAATGATTATCAATAGAGATAATTCACGGGCATTTCTTGGAATATTTATTTTGTGCAAAGAGTGATTACCACAGTGTCAATCCTCACATCACCATTGCTGTAGGTCGTTGAATCTGTATTCAACCTTTCATATTCCCTGATCTGTTCTTCCGTCTGATCGCAAACTTCCCTCGTATCAGAAATGTTTTCGGTCTGGGATTCAGTTCCGTACCTGGCAGTAATTGTAAAGGTTGTGGTACAATCATAACACTCCGTTTCCTTTTCCCTGCATGAGAACAACATAAGTGCCAGAAATAACGGTAGTATCTTTTTAATGACATCCATTCTCAGTAGACTCAGTTTCATATAGAAAGTAATTCAGAATTTCGGAGGCACGGGGATCTTTCGCATCCTTAAATTTAAAGGAGTAACTTCAAGGAATTCATCATCCTTAATCTGTTCCATTGACTCCTCGAGTGAGAATTTCACCTTAGGGGCGATTTTGTAACTTTCATCTGATCCTGATGCCCTCATATTTGTAAGTTTCTTTCCCTTAACAACATTGACATCAATGTCTTTTGCCCTTGTGCTCTCCCCCACTACCTGGCCTTTATATACATATTCACCGGGATCGATGAAAAACCTTCCCCTGTCCTGAAGCCTGTCGATGGCATATCCTGTTGCCATGCCCTGTTCAAGAGAGATCAGAGATCCATATTGTGCCGGAAGGAGATCGTCTCCTTTATATTTGTCGTAAGCCCTGAACCTGTGGTACATAACAGCCTCACCGGAGGTTGCAGTAAGGAGGTTATTGCGGAGGCCAATAAGTCCTCTTGCAGGAATGTCGAATTCAAGATGTATGAGATCGCCTTTGGGCTCAATTACAGTCATTTCGCCCTTCCTGATTGTAACAAGTTCGATTGCTTTTCCGGAAAGCCCGGGGGGTACATCTATTGACAATGTCTCATAAGGTTCGCATTTTACGCCATCGATCGTTTTTATGAGGACTTTCGGCTTACCAACCTGGAACTCATACCCTTCCCTTCTCATTGTTTCGATAAGTATTGAAAGATGAAGTATGCCCCTGCCATAAACATTAAATGTATCTTCTGACTGGGTCTCTTCAACTTTAAGGGCAAGGTTCTTTTCAGTCTCCCTGAATAGTCTTGACCGAAGATGGCGTGACGTCACAAATTTTCCTTCCTTTCCGAACAAAGGAGAATTGTTTATTGTGAAGACCATGCTCATAGTGGGCTCGTCGACTTCTATTCGCTGAAGGGCTTCAGGAGAAACCAGGTCTGCTAGGGTATCCCCTATTTCAAAATCTTCGAGACCGATTACTGCACAAAGATCTCCGCACACGACCTTTTCGGTTTTAACCCTGCCCAGACCTTCGAAAACATACAGTTCCTTGACTTTAACCTTTTTTATTTCCCCTCCTTTTTTACAGAGAGTGTATTCATTCCCAGTCACTATTTCGCCACGGAATACCCTGCCGATGGCTATCCTGCCAACATAACTTGAATAGTCGAGAGATGCCACCTGCATCTGGGCCGTACCTTCAACATACTCAGGCTGGGGTATCTGCTCAATGATGGTATCGAGAAGGGCCGTGATATCAGTTGAAGGCTTTTTCCAGTCTTTGCTCATCCAACCCTGCTTTGAGGATCCGAAAACAGTTTCGAAATTCAGCTGTTCCTCCGAGGCATCCAGGTTAAACATAAGCTCGAAAATATCCTGCTGCACCTCATCCGGGCGGCAGTTTTCCTTGTCAACTTTATTGACCACCACAATCGGTTTAAGTCCCAGATTTACGGCTTTACCGAGCACGAATCTTGTTTGCGGCATCGGTCCTTCAAAAGCATCCACAAGAAGAAGAACCCCGTCAGCCATTTTCAGCACCCTTTCCACTTCACCCCCGAAATCAGCATGGCCCGGAGTATCTATAATGTTTATTTTTACACCTTTATAGTTTACAGCAACATTTTTCGAGACTATTGTAATACCCCTCTCTCTTTCAAGGTCATTGCTGTCGAGAATAAGCTCACCGGCATCCTTTCTCCCATCAAGAACCTTGCATTCCTGGATTATCCTGTCGACAAGAGTTGTCTTGCCGTGGTCAACATGGGCAATTATCGCAATATTTCTTATCGATTGCATAAAAATATATAAGACCTGCAAAAGTAATATTGTTAGCTTTATTAATGTAAAAAACCCTGAAAATTAATTTGTAGTAAAAAATTTATATATTTCGGCAAACTTTAAAAACAGCCGATATGAAAAAACTGATTTTCACATTTTTACTCATCTCAATGTTCATTGTACCTCTTGTCGCGCAGACAGGGACCCTTGAAGTCGGGATGAAAGCGCCTGAATGGGTGTTCACTGATGCCGACAGGAAGGAATTCACAATGGACTCATGGGCCGGTAAAGTATTGCAGATAAACTATGTAGATCCTGATGAATCAGATCTTAATGACACATTCAATGATGCTGTAAACAAAGCTGCCGATGTCGACAAGATAATCAACAGGGACTATTTCAAGGGTTTTGGCATTGTCGACTGCAAGTCGACGTGGAAACCGAACGGTCTGATAAGGATGATTGCAGGCAACAAGGCAAAAAAATATAATACGACAATACTTTTCGACTATAAAGGTGTTCTCCAGCAAAGCTGGGGCATGCCAAAAGACAGCTATACTGTTGTCATCCTTGATAAGAACCGTATCTGCAGGGCAATATACAAGGGTAAAATCCCTGAATCGGAAAATCAGAAGATCATTCAGCTGATAATAGACCTGACAAAGGAATAATATTAGGATCAAGTCTTCCCTGTGTTTCTCCGTGCCCTTCATCGTACAATGTGAAAGTTCTTGTTATCCAGGAACTGAACCCTAAAGGCCGCGGAGATACACAGTTTTTTAAAATCGGATGCAAATTATGAAAGTCCCTAATCTTCTTATAATTGCGGGCACCGGCAATAAAGCCGGAAAGACCACTTTGGCATGCAGGATTATTGAAAAATTCAGGGACAGGGGTGTTGTGGCGGTGAAGATCACGCCCCATTTCCATGAAAACACACCCGGACTGGAACCGGTGATTGAAAAACCAGGCTTGTCTGTTTACAGGGAAAAAAACAGGAGTACTTCAAAGGATACTTCTAGGATGCTGGCTGCCGGGGCAGCTTCAGCCTTTTTCGCAAAGGTCACCGATGACACCCTGCCGGAAGCTTTTCTTGAAATACTGAAGCAGATGCCGGAAGGAGCGCCTGTGGTCTGCGAATCGCCTGCTTTACGATACTATTTTGATCCAGGGCTTTTTATTGTCATGAAAACGCTTCATGCAGATAATCAAAAGGATATCGGAGAATTGTTAAAATTTTCACACAAGGAATTTACTCTCAATGAAATATCAGGCAATACTGAATTGCCTGTAGGCTTCAGTTACGGGACCTGGTACAGCCTCTGATCAGGATCAGCCAATTTCACTTATATCCGATATATCGCTTCCAAGTTTTGCCTTAATTCTTTGCAGGTCGTTCTTCATGGCAGCTATCGACTGGTAAATCTGCTTTTCAGGAAGTACGGGCTCGGGGATTTCACTTGAAATGTAATTGACGAATTTCCAGATCTCCTTTACTTCATTCACATGTACCTCATAAGGTTCGTAAAGAGGATTAAGTGAATAAAGTACAAGCTTTCCGTTTTTCAGGATGTTGTTCTCAAGTATTTTGAAAACGATTCCGTCATTAAGGGTAAAAACAATGTATGCTTTCCCGTTCACTATATTCATCCAGTCCTGGACAAATTCCCCGGTAACCCATGAACCGTCGGGGATCGGGTGCATTGAGTCGCCTTTGAGCTGGAATGTTCTGTATTTCCGCTTGTTTGAAAGGAAAGGAAGGGAGAAAACAGGAAGCTCGCCTATATATTCAGGATCGGCATAACCTGTTGTGTAACCGGCCTTGGCCTTTTCCGCGACGAGTTCGATATTTTCCCTGTTTTCAGCATTCACGGTTGTTGTCAGTACCCTGAGGTTGCTGCCCTTTACATAAGCATCATATCCCCTTTCGAGTTCTCCAAGCTGGCTCTCCGACAACCGTGTCATGTCAATCTTGAGAAGAGTGTCGATCGACATGTTGAAATAACCCGAGAATGATATAAGTACATCTATTCCCGGCTGGGCTACGCCGTTCTCATACCCGCTGAGTGTGGAACGTTTGAGGTTAAGGGCAGCAGCGACATCATCCTGGGTCCTGTCCCTTCTTTTTCTTAAAAATTTTATGTTCGAAGCAAAATACATATGAAAATTTTGATTATATTGTAATCAGTAATTTGATTAATTTTTAATCAAAAATATGTAATAAATATTAAATGTGCAAATTATTTGCAAAAAAAGTTACGAGTGAGCTAAAGTGGAGAGTACGTTAGAAGTTACGAGTGAGCTAAAGTGTAGAGTACTTAAAGTTAACTCGAAGTACTCGAAGTACTCGAAGTACTCATAACTTATAAACAATGTTTTTATCAGGCAACATAGAAAGATCGGTCCTTCACCTTGATATGGATACATTCTTTGTATCGGTGGAGAGGCTTAAGAACAGCAGGCTCATGGGGAAGCCTGTGATAATTGGAGGCATGTCTGACCGCGGGGTGGTGTCGAGTTGCAGCTATGAAGCGCGCAGATACGGAGTCAGTTCGGCGATGCCGATGAAAATGGCAAGGAGCATGTGTCCCGATGCCATTGTGATAAGGGGCGACATGGAGATGTACAGCAACTATTCGAATATTGTGACAGGGATAATTGCCGAGAGGGCTCCCCTTTATGAGAAATCCTCGATCGACGAACATTATATCGATCTTACGGGTATGGACCGTTTCCACGGATGCTATAAATGGTCGCATGAACTGCGGCAGTATATAATTAGGGAAACAGGACTTCCGATATCCATAGGCCTGTCGGTCAACAAAACAGTATCCAAGATTGCGGCAGGCGAAGCAAAGCCGAACGGCGAAAAAGAGGTAAAAAAAGAAATAGTGCTTCCATTCCTCGATCCTCTGTCAATCAGCAAGATCCCCATGATAGGACAGAAAACCTATCATACACTGCGCTCGATGGGAATTGCAACAATTTACACCCTGAGGAACATACCTGTTGAGATGCTCGAAAACCTTATGGGAAAGAACGGAACCGAGATATGGAAAAGGGCGAATGGCATCGACTCATCACCTGTAATAAGCTATTCGGAGCAGAAATCGATAAGCACCGAACATACCTTCGAAAAGGATACAACCGATATTGTTCGTCTTAACCAGATCCTGGCAGGAATGGTCGAAAAGATCGCCTACGAGCTCCGGAAACATGAAAAGCTGACATCATGCGTGACCGTAAAGATAAGGTATTCAAACTTCGATACCCATACCCTTCAGAAAAGAATACCGTATACTTCATTCGATCATGTGCTCGCCGATGTTGCAAAAGAGCTTTTCATAAGGCTGTATCAGCGCCGCATGCTTATCAGGCTCATAGGCGTCAGGTTCAGCCATATGGTCAGGGGTGTTCAGCAGCTCGATATGTTTGACGACACTCCTGAAAAGGTAAACCTATACATGGCAATGGACAGGATCAGAAAGCGTTTTGGCCGCGATTCCGTGCGCAGGGCCGTCAGCGTGATGACGGTAAGGGAAAGGGAGGAAAAAGCCCTTAAACAGATTGAAAATGCCATTAATGAGCAGAAAATGATGGAGGAAAGACTAAAGGGTTACAGAATGTATGGATTTTGAGTTACAAGTGAGCTAAAGTGTAGAGTACGTCAGAAGTTACGAGTGAGCTAAAGTGTAGAGTACGTTAGAAGTTACGAGTGAGCTAAAGTGTAGAGTACTTAAAGTTAACTCGAAGTACTCGAAGTACTCTAAGTACTCTAAGTACTTCAGGCACTCTAAGTACTTATAAAATGTATCTAAACTGCCATTCATATTACAGTCTCCGCTACGGGATGATGTCCGTGGAACAGCTTGTGCAGAACGCAATAAAAGCAGGGGCCGGAAGCATTGTCATGACCGACATCAATAACTCGACGGGAATACCCGAATTTGTCGGGGAATGTGAAAAGAATAACATAAGGCCTGTCGCGGGAATTGAATTCCGTAACGGCAACGAACTTCTGTATATAGGTGTCGCCCGGAACAATGAAGGCATGAAGGAACTGAATGAACTCCTCTCCAGGCACAACTTTGAGAAAAAACCCCTCCCCTTTCCTGCTCCTCTGTTTTCAAATGCATATATCATTTACCCGTTTCAGAAAACACCCGGAAGAAAGCTGTTTGAAAACGAACGTACCGGAATAAGGATAACTGAGCTTAACAGACTGATAACCATGGATCAGTCATCAGCGAAGGGATCAATGGTGCTTCTCCATCCTGTTACCTTCGCTTCAGGCGACGATATCTTCATACATAAAAGTCTCAGGGCTGTCGACAACAACATACTTCTCAGCCATCTGAAACCTGACCAATGCGCCCGTGAAGACGAATTTTTCAAGGAACCTGGTTTTGAAAAGACCATTTCAGACAACCATCCATGGATAATTGAAAACACAAAAAAGCTGATTGACGACTGTTCCCTCGATTTTGACCGCAATGGTCTCAAAAATAAAAAGATATTTTCTGCAAGCCGCTACGACGACAAGCTTCTGCTTGAAAAGCTTGCCTGGGATGGAATGGTCTACAGGTACGGAAAGCAGAACGCCGAAGCAAAAAAAAGGATTCATCATGAGCTGGAAATTATCGACAGGCTCGGATTTTCTGCTTATTTTCTAATCACATGGGATATCATAAGATATTCCATGTCGAGGGGTTTCTACCATGTGGGACGCGGCAGCGGGGCAAACTCGATAATTGCTTATTGCCTGAGGATCACCAATGTCGACCCCATCGACCTTAACCTTTACTTCGAACGCTTCATCAACCCGAAAAGAAGCAGTCCCCCCGATTTTGACATCGACTACTCCTGGAAAGAAAGGGATGAAGTCATAGATTATATCTTCAAAAGGTACGGGGTGGCCCATACAGCACTGCTTGGAACAATGAGCACATTCAGGGGAAAATCAATTGTAAGGGAGCTTGGAAAGGTGCATGGGCTGCCAAAGGAAGAAATTGATGCACTGATAGATAACCCTTCATCGGAGACCAACAGGAACGGGATTACTGAAACTATTTTCTCGACAGGGCTAAGGATAGCCGACTTCCCCAATATGCGCAGCATTCATGCAGGCGGGATACTTATCTCCGAAGAACCAATGACATACTATACCGCCCTCGACCTGCCTCCGAAAGGTTTTCCGGTGACTCAATGGGATATGTACACTGCCGAGGAGATCGGATTTGAAAAGCTCGATATACTGAGCCAGCGTGGAATCGGCCATATCCGTGAAAGCGCCGAGATAATAATGAGGAACCAGTCGGTGGATATCGATGTACATGCAATCCAGAAGTTCAAGAACGACCCAAGGGTGAAGGAATATCTGAAAACCGGCGAGACAAAGGGATGCTTCTATATCGAAAGCCCTTCGATGAGGGGACTTCTCCGGAAGCTTAAATGTGATGATTACAAGACTCTTGTGGCAGCCAGCTCAATAATACGTCCGGGAGTGGCAAGGTCAGGAATGATGAGGGAATATATCCACAGGTTTCATAACCCAGGAAAATTCGAATATATCCACCCCGTAATGAAAGAGCAGCTTGAGGAGACATTCGGGGTAATGGTCTATCAGGAAGATGTTTTGAAGGTGTGCCATCATTTTGCAGGCCTTGATCTTTCCGATGCCGATACCCTTCGCAGGGCTATGAGCGGCAAATACAGGTCGAAACAGGAAATGCAGAGGATCGTCGACAGGTTCTTTTCAAACTGCCGCGAAAAGGGCTACAGCGAAGAGATAACAAAAGAGGTATGGAGACAGATCGAATCATTTGCAGGATATTCCTTCTCAAAGGCACATTCTGCATCATATGCCGTTGAGAGCTTCCAGAGCCTTTACCTGAAAGCCCACTTCCCCCTTGAATTCATGGTCGCAGTTATTAATAATTTCGGAGGATTTTACAGAACATGGGTATATGTCCATGAGGCAGGGCGTTACGGGGCAAAGATTGAACCTCCATGCGTCAACAAAAGTACATACAAGACAACAATTTACGGCAGGGATATCTATCTTGGTTTCATTCATATAATGAACCTGGAAGATAAGCTTGCAAGGTCTATTGAAGAGATACGTAATGAGGGAGGCCCTTTCAGCGACCTTAACGATTTCGTCGAAAGGGTATGTCCTGGCCTTGAACAGGTCATCCTTCTGATCAGAACCGGGGCATTCAGGTTTACAGGAAAGCTTAAGGCAGTTCTTCTCTGGGAGGCGCATATGATGATGAACGGGAAAAAGCATGAAAGCATCCGACCCCTGTTTTCCCAGCCTGTGCGCAGCTTCAGCCTTCCTGAACTTGCTTCCGGCAGCCTTGACGATGCCTACGATGAAATCGAACTGATAGGATTCCCTGTTTCAATGAGCTGGTTCGACATGCTGGAGACATCCTTCAGGGGAGAGATAATGGCGCGAGAACTTATAAACAACATAGGCAAAAGGGTAAGGATGGTCGGCCATCTGGTGACTATCAAATACATCAAGACTGTCAAACGTGAGTGGATGAATTTCGGATGCTTTATTGATGCTGAAGGGAATTTCTTTGATACTACCCATTTTTCACAATCGCTTAAATACTATCCCTTCAAGGGGAGCGGAACCTATCTTATTCTTGGAAAGGTAGTTGAAGAATTCGGATTTGCTTCACTTGAAGTCGAGAAGCTGGCAAAACTCCCTGTCAGACCCGACAAGAGATATGGATGATTGGCCGGGATTATGCCGGATCTCCGTACTTATTCTGCACATTGTCAGAATCCCTGAATGAGGATTCATCAGATGTTATTGCCATCTTCCTGAATCCGCTCACCCAGAAATAAATGAACAATGGGACAAAGATCACAAGCATAAGGGGCGACTGGCTCATTAGCAGAAAGTCATATAATCCGTGAAAAACAAACGGCATAAAGAAGGCAAGGAACAGGAAAAGAAACCTGTAACTCTCTGAAAACCTTGCCCTGCTGAAATAAAAACCCATTACTATGCCGAATAACGCATGTGCAGGAACGGCAGTGACGGCACGAACCATCCCTACTCCTACTCCGCCCGTGAAAACATAAAGCACGTTTTCGACAGCCGCAAATCCAAGAGCAATATAAACAGCATAAACAATTCCGTCAAATTTCTCATTGAAGTTCCTGTTGTTCCAGAAGAACAGCAGGAAGACAATATATTTGAAAGCTTCTTCAGTGAATCCGGCCACCACAAAGGCAGTGTATGCAACATAAGACAGACCTTCCGTTTCAGCAGCAGCTGACGAAAGCAACCTTTCAATCAGAACAACCGGAAGCACTATTGCAACACCTGCCAAGAGTGCCCGCAACAATACCGCAAGAGGTTCTTTTTCGTATTTGTCCCTGCTGTAAATATACAGGGCAATTATCAGCACAGGCGCCAGGGAAACAAATAAAAGATTATTAATCAGCATATTTATTCTTGTTTTTAATTCAACTGGATAAACTGTTTAACCCTGACGATTTCCCGGGTGCAAGGTGCAGGGTGCAAGGTGCCTCCTTCCTCTATTTATTCCCCGCTCTGTCTTGAAGCCTTTATCACTCCCTTAACCGACTGGATCTTTCTAATGATCCCATACAGTACATCATTATTGGGTACAAGAATATTAAGTGTACCTTCAAACATGCCTTCGTCAAACTTATAATTGAAGCTCCTGACTGTTATAGTATATGAAGCCAGGATATCCGCTATTTTGTTCACTATCCCGATATCCTCCACCCCTGTGATCCTCACTGATGCAAGAAATGAAGGAAGGCTTTTGGTTCTTGTCCACCTGGCCATCACCACCCTGTATGGATATCTCGATATCATATTGTGCGCATTCGGGCATTTTGTCCGGTGTATCTTGATCCCTTCAGAGATAGTAACAAAACCGAAAACTGAATCGCCAAACACAGGATTGCAGCATTTTGCAAGCTTGTAATCAAGTCCTTCTACCTTATCCTCAATTACAAGGTAATCTGAAAACTGGGGGGCGGCGATTTCCTTTTGCTCCCTTTCAGCCATAACCTGGGAAGGAGGTACAGACGGTTCTGTTTCTCCTTTCACCAGGATCTCCTTTATTTCAAGAAGATCGGTTTTACCCGATTCAATATTGCAGTACAGATCCTGAGCAGTTTTAAGGTTATAATGAATTATGAGTTTCTGAATAACTGAATCACCATAATTTATCTTCCAGTTTTTAAGGCGCCGCATGAGTATTTCCTTTCCTTCAGCCGCTGATCTTGTCCTTTCTTCGCTCAGAGCCAGTTTTATCTTGGCTTTGGCTTTACTTGTCACTACAAATGAAAGCCAGTCCTGCTTGGGTTTCTGGTTCTTTGACCTCAGAACCGAAACGTGATCACCATTTTGAAGGACATATCTCAGGGTTACATTCTTCCCGTTCACCTTTCCTCCTACGCATGATGCACCAACTGCAGTATGTATATCAAATGCAAAATCGAGAAGCGTTGCACCTGCAGGAAGCTGGCGCAGGTCTCCCTTTGGCGTAAAAACGAATACTTCGTCGGTATAAAGGCCCGATCTTACCTGGCCGAGAAAAGCATCATCCTCCTTTTCGGACGATTCGAGTATCTCTCTCATTTTTGTAAGCCAGGTGTCAAGCCCGCCCTCACCTTTTAATCCCTTGTACTTGAAATGTGCAGCCAGGCCCTTTTCAGCTATTTCATCCATCCGTATTGATCTGATCTGAACCTCCACCCATCTTCCCCTGGGACCTATTACCGTAGTATGAAGCGACTCATACCCGTTAGTCTTGGGTACCGAAATCCAGTCACGAAGCCTGCTGGGATTTGGCTGATACATATCGGTCACGATGGAATATACCCTCCAGCAATCCGATTTTTCATTTTCGGGTTTGCTGTCAAGGATGATTCGTATTGCAAACAGATCATAAACTTCATCAAAGTCCACTCCCTGCTTTTTCATTTTCATCATGATCGAATGGACAGACTTTGTACGGCTTTTAATAGTGAATTTAAATCCCTGTTTCTCAAGCTGTTCATTTAAGGGCGCTGAGAATTCCCTTATGAACCTGTTTCGCGAAGCTGTTGTCTGTTTCAGGCGTGAATCAATATAATTGTACTGATCCGGCTCCAGATATTTGATTGCCAGGTCTTCCATTTCCGACTTCAGGTTGTAGAAGCCGAGGCGATGGGCAAGTGGTGCAAACAGGAAATATGTCTCGGAGGCTATGGGTATTTTATCCTTTTCGGGAGCTTCATCCAGCTTCCTCATGTTTTCCAGCCTTTCAACAAGCTTTATAAGAATCACCCTTACATCATCCGCAAGGCTCAGAAGGAGTTTTCTGAAATTTTCAGCCTGATATGATGATTGCATCGAATCGATCCCTGTGATACGGGAAAAACCCTGAAGAATCTCAACTACCTTTTTACCGAATTCCTTTTCAAGCTCCTGTTCCGAAATCCCAAGCCTGTTATAGGTATCATGAAGAACCGCCGTGATAATTGATGTCAGCCCCAGTCCAAGCTCTCCTGCGACAATAGTTGCAACAGATAGTGCATGCAGTATTTCAGGTTCGCCAGTAATTGTCGTTTTATTCCTGCAGGCGTCTATTGCAAGGTCAAGAGCCCTTCTAAGCCTTAGTTTATCCTCGCGCGAAAGAAGGTTTGACCCTGCTGCCCTTAGCAGTTTACGGTAGGCTGTATTTATCCGTTGCGCTTCCAAATCAGATATTCCTGAAGGCTGATAACCGGCCTCTAAGGTAGCCAATAAAGATGCACTAAAATAATAATGGACTATAAATAATTATACGGATTTCATGCCGGAAAGTTGCGATTCCCGGATTTATCGCGGTTTTTTGTCATTGATTTTTTCAAGATCCTTAAGCTCATCCATGCCGGTATCCTTCGATAATTCCGAAAGGCTTTTCAGGTCGAGGTCTCCCCTGATGGATATAAGAGAATTTCCACCCGGACCTCCGGTTATGACAAGCAATTCGGAAATCCTGTCACCCTTTTGCCTGATAAGGAATAAGGTTACATCCTGTCCTTCCCTGACATCCATAAGTTCTTCATAACCTGAAAAATCGAGTTTTTTCCCCAGTTCCCTGTAAAAATTAATCGCCGGATTCAGGGTTGAGTCTTCCACGGATAGTATTTTAATGGATGTAAGCCTGTTTATCACATCATTTTCATTCTTTGATTCACTACGGCCGGCAAAGAGGCCTAAGAGTTTGCCTGAAATGGTTACGGTGGTAAACCCATCCCTGTCGGCATATTTATTGAAGAATTGGTCAATGGCATCCGGCTGAGCCCTGACAAATGCTGCAATCAAAAGAGCCGGAATAATTAGAATCAACCTTTTCATAGCTATACGTTTTTATGTATTTCTGACATTAATTTATCTGTTTCTGTTTTCTGTTCCGTTTTTTTTCATTGTCTCAAGTACACTGTTCAGAGGCTTAATCCTTTCAGTGAAAAGTGTTGCAGAACTGTTCATTTTTTCAAGTCCTTTTTCAGTCTCGGATTCCATAAGCTTTATTTTGTCAAGAGCCCTGGTCCCCCTGTTAAGCCTGGCCGATACATCGTACAATATTTTCATTGTTTCGGCGTAGGCGATTTCCGGATCTGAATATGTATCCTTAATGGGCCGTTCATTAAAGAAGAAAAAATAAGATGCTGCCATGAGTATAAGTGTTGCAGCCACACCTGATAAAATTGTATAAAGCCGTTTTTTCCCGGATTTACCTTCCGTTTCGTCGATGGCAGTCAATATCCTGTCCTCAAAGTCAGCTGAGGGTTCAGGCATTTCTTTGTTGTCAGAAAAAAACCTGAAGACTGCCTGTTCTGCCTTCAGATCTGCCGGAATATCTTCACGGTTAAAGAATTCCCTGATAAGGTTCTCTTCCGAAAGAGTGCTTTCGCCTGAATAGTATTTTTCAAGCAGTTGTCTTATTTCTTCCTGATTCATTATAAAACTTTTTATATTCATCCCTGACCATTTTTCTGGCTCTCGACAGGTTTACCCTGATTGTATTGATATTCTGGCCTGTACTCTCTGCTATCTCGTCATATTCCTTTTCTTCAATATCTCTCAGATAAATGACATTCCTGTAGGGTTCAGGCAGTTCGTCAATAATACTCCGGATTGCAAGAAATGATTCAGTGCGTTCCATCTTTTCCTGAGGTGATGGTTCATCATTGCTGAAAATCGAAAGGGGGCCCTGATCAGAATTTACGAAATGCTTTTGTTTTCTGATTATATCGATACAATGATTTTTTGTCATCGTCGTTGCGAGAGCCTCCACGCTTTCATATCCTGACAGTCGCGCATTCATTTTCCAGAGTTTTACCATTACTTCCTGAACTGCATCTTCCGATCCTTCCTGGTTTTTAAGCATCCTGTAGGCAATCCCGTAAAGTCGTCTGCCAAGCTTTCGTACAAGATCATCAAACTCAGTTCTTGTCATTTAATGGGAGGCTTAGTTCCTTACGGGCAAAGATAATTACATTATCAATCAATTAATTAAGGTCAGAGTATAAATCATGTTTATGGTTTTTTCTGACATCGGCGCTGAAATCTTCAGCTTCCTTAAAGGTGATGTTGCCTTTTATCTGGATAACAAAATTATCTTCTCCGCCTCCTATAAGAAGAAACTCATGGATGGTCTTTCCGTTTGCCCTTACATACATTTTAATATCCTGATCTGATTCCTTTACTGACATGTATTCCTCGTAATTGCGGGTGTCAAGTTCTTTCTTTGCGAGGTTGTAAAAGTTTACCGTATTCACATCCTTATCATCCTGAGCAAGTATCCTGACTTCCGTAATATTTTCCGGCCAGTGGCCATCCCTTTTATCATCCCCGGAACTGAAAAGGTTAAGTATATTTCCGCTGAATGTTACTGATACAAAACCGTCATTGCCTGAATACCGTTCAAACAGTCTGTCGATCGAATTCTGGCTGAATGCATTTATAAAAAGAAGAAGCAAGATCATAATTCCTGAGATTCTTTTCATGGCAGATAATTTTAAGTGTTGGACATTAAAGTTTACCTCCAAGACGAAAGACAGGAAGAATCATTACAAAAATGAATGAAAAAAAACGGATATTTTTTTTTATTTAAGAGGAGACTCCGGTTCGCGTGCCATTTCCTTGTAATAACCCCAGTCAACAACATCGGGAACTATACGCTGCAGAAGTGCCGTGAGCCGGCCGTCCCAGGTAAGGAGCTTGTTTCTTTTTTTCTTTTTTATCCCTTTAAGGATCCATTTTGCAACATACTCAGCAGATACAAGTTTTTGCTCATTCCTTGGCGAATGTCCCTGTTCAGTACCATTGGCTGTGAGGGCATGTTTTCTTATCTCCGTAGCGGTGAACCCAGGGGCAATGATCATCACATGAAGGCCCTTTTTAAGGTTTTCGATCCTTATTGTTTCAAGAAAGCCATGCATGGCAAATTTGGATGCAGAATAACCTGTGCGGCCAGGCAGTCCGTGAAAACCGGCTACAGATGAAACTCCGACAACGGATCCCCTGTTTGCCACTATGTAAGGAAGCGCATATTTTGTACAATAAACAGTTCCCCAGAAATTTACATCCATAAGTCGTTTTAGCACCTTAAGGTCGACATCATCGAAAAGAGCTCTCATTGAGAGGCCTGCATTATTTACAAGAATATGTACGGTTCCGTATTCCGAAACAGCTTTTTCGACAAGCCTTCGGCAATCATCTTCATTTGTAACATCTGTTTTCAGGAAACAGGCCTCCCCATTTGAAGCCTTTATATCCTTAACGATTTCAGAAAGTCTTTCTTCTGTGCGTGCTGCAAGGACAACCTTGCTTCCGTTTAAGGCAAATTCTCTTGCAGTGGCTTCACCTATGCCTGACGATGCACCTGTGACAATTACGACCTTGTCTTTAAAGATGTTTTCCATGGAATAGTATCAAGTCGGTTAACAGGATGCCAAAATAGGAAATTCCTGATTCTTTTAAGTCAGTTTATTTCTGTTTTTTAATGCTAAAAATGACATATTTTTTTGGTTTGCGTTATTTTTATTCTAACTTTGCACCGCAAATTTTGAAAACAGATCGGGTATGCCGATGTTCCGGCAATCCAACCTTTCAGAATGGTCATGCGTTCCTTAAATAAGTTGATTCAGTAGCTCAGCCGGTAGAGCACATCCCTTTTAAGGATGGGGTCCTGGGTTCGAATCCCAGCTGGATCACAAAAATAAACGCAACTATATTAAATATCAATTGGTTGCGTTTTTTTTATTGCCCTTTTTCTCCGACGAATTACCACGCAAAAGGACCTTATTATCTTTTACAAGTATAACAAGCTTAACAACTCCGTTCTTAAATGCCTTTTCTGTTGTTGTTATTGTTCCATTTTCTATGTCGGTTGAAAGTTTTCCGTAACCGGATTCAAAAAGAATATCTGTAACTTTTAAATAATATTGATTCATTGTCAGGCTGTCTGTAATTATTATCGTATTGGCTTTAGGCGGAATTGTTTGCTCTGACAAAAAGAAAAATTGAATAAATAAAATTGCTTGGATTAAGGTAATAGTTTTCATGTCATTTTTATCTCTGAGACAAACAAATCTAAGAAACTTGGAGTCCAGATAAATATATTCACGCCTTAATTCGCTGTAATTCATTGTACTTTAATTGAATAATGATCTATGTTTTAATCCTGACCGGACCAAAAAAGGGGACCGAAACGAATCGGTCCCCCTGGGACACCTTAAAGTGTGAACCTCTATGTTTGGGGCGCTGGTCTGGTTAACCAGGTTTCACAACCAGGCCGGATTTTCGGGCGGCCTGTTCGGAAAATGACTGCAAATAACCTTTTTCCCGAATATATTGAGTTAGGTTAGTCATAATTCTTAATCATTTATCCGGATCCTGAATCACTTGAGATGGTTGGCGCATTTGTGCCTGTCTTTTTAAAAGACCGTTCAAAACATGCTGCCGGAGCAGGGGTTGCTGTAAAAACTGCAAAACTCATGGCCGATGCCGGTTTCCCGGAGGCATTCATTGTCCTTGCCGATGAAAACGGAAGTGTGAAAGAAAGAACTCAGAATGCAGGAAGGATTACCAGTTCGATGGGGCTTTCCAATGATGAATGGAAGATCTTTGGCGAAGGTGCAGGTTTTGTTGCCGGCCAGGTAAAGGAGAAAACAGGATTGCGTACTGTATTTCATCATCATTGCGCAGGTTACATTGAAACCCCTGATGAAGTTGACAATCTGACGGCCTTCACAGACCCTGAGCTTGTAGGTCTGGTTCTTGATATGGGCCATTACATGTTTGTAGGAGGCAACCCCCTCGAGGCACTAAAAAAACACCGTACCAGGATCTGCATATCCACTTCAAGGACTGCCATCCTGAAATTGCCTTAAAATCAAGAAAAGAGGGATGGGATTATTTTAAATCGGTCGCAAATGGTGTCTTCTGCGAACCGGGCAAAGGAGCGGTTGATTTGTTGTCTGCCTGTTAATGACATTATTGTGAAGAACACATACTGGTGAGGCTGGTTCAGCTATTGCAACCTGACATATTTTTCTACCCAGTGTCTGGTTTTGTTGGGTTCTCCAACATCATTAACAGGGAAGATATGCATGAGAGTGTCATTTTTTATTTCGAGCCAGATCTTGTTTGACTGACCCTCATATGCCGGATCGAAGTGATATTTAATTTTTTCGGTGTACAGATTGCCTTTCAACGTAAATTTGCCGACACCAAATCTGTAACTTGTAGTTGTATCCACTTCATATTTTCCGACGAACATAAAATTATCACCCGACCACATCTTGATCTGATTGATCTTGTAGCGGCTGGAAAAATAATCTGTTACCTTTGATCCTTCAATCATTTGCATACGCACCATCTTCCAGGTACCTTCAGGAGCATGAATCCCCTGCTTTGAGCAGGCCGTTGCAGTAAGCAACAAAATGAGGCTAAAAAACACGATCGTTTTCATATTTTCCGGTGTTTGATGTGAATAAAGGCAAGGTTTATTGTATATCAAAGATAAACAAGGTAATAACCAAAGTCAAGTTTATTTGAAACGACCGGATTAAAAGACTGGAAATCTGAAATGAAAGTTTAGTCTTCTGACTTATCAGGCTAAAATGTTTTACTATTCTGAGAGTACAGGGATCTGCCTGTTTATAGATTCTTCAAGCGAGATGAGCGTCTCTGTACGGACTACGCCGGGAATATTCTGGATCTTGTCAGTAAGGATCTCCCGAAGATGTTCATTATCACGGGTGTAAACCTTAAGGAACAATGAATAATTTCCGGTTGTATAATGGCACTCTATGATTTCAGGTATTTCCCTGAACTTCTTTATTATATCGCGGTAATGGCCGGGATGATCAAGATAAACTCCGATATAGGCACATGTTTTAAAACCGACAAGGGCAGGGTCGACCTTAAACTCGGACCCCCTGATCACACCTATTTTGATGAGTCGCTGAACCCGCTGATGAATTGCAGCTCCAGAAACATTGCACTCTCTGGCTACCTCGAGATAGGGAACCCTTGCATTCTTTGTAATAATATCCAGAATTTTCTTATCCAGATTATCAATATGAATATTTTCACTCATTTTTATAA
This sequence comes from Bacteroidales bacterium, assembly GCA_012517605.1. Lineage (GTDB taxonomy): Bacteria > Bacteroidota > Bacteroidia > Bacteroidales > VadinHA17 > LD21. The sequence goes on along the minus strand of JAAYUS010000031.1, from coordinate 1,244 downwards.
AGGTTTATTAACAGATTAAATTTTTTCTATATCAGGAGCTACAAATTTAAAGATATTAAGGAAAGAAATGCTTTAATATTAAATTTCTTTTAATCTGAAAGCATGTGATTCAGCCAGAAAAAGAAAACAGGCAACTCAATGAAAGAGTTATTTAGCTTATTTCCTGTTTATCAGCCCGGTTATTTCCCTGATATCGCTGAAACCTTTTCTGGAAAGGTATTCTGCAATGCCATCAATTATTTTAACTGAGGCAAGGGGATCGATGAATGAAGCAGTCCCAACCTGGACAGCAGAAGCGCCTGCAAGAATGAACTCTATTGCATCACTGGCATTCATTATACCTCCCAGACCTATTACAGGTATCTTCACCGATTTCGCAGTTTGCCATACCATTCTGAGGGCAATTGGCTTGATTGCAGGGCCTGAAAGACCTCCGGTAATCGTTGAAAGGCGTGGTTTCATGGTGTTAGCATCTATCGACATTCCAAGAAATGTGTTGACAAGTGAAACTGCATCGGCACCTTCCTCTTCAGCAATCCTTGCAAATTCCGTAATGTCTGTAACATTGGGAGAAAGCTTAACAATAAGCACCTTTGTATAAACAGCTCTGACAGCTCTTATGACTTCACGGGCAGAAACCGGATTGTTCCCAAAGGCCATTCCTCCCATTTTGACGTTAGGACATGAAATATTAAGCTCGATTGCAGGTATTTTTTCAAGTCTGTTCATCCTGCCGGCAAGACCGACATAATCCTCTATATGGCTCCCGTTGACATTTGCCATGACATTTGTGCCATAGCATGATACTTTCGGGTAAATATTCTTTTCAAAGTAATCAATTCCCTTGTTCTGCAATCCGACTGCATTGAGCATTCCGGAAGCCGTTTCTGCCATTCGCGGATATGGATTACCCTCACGGGGCTCAAGAGTTGTGGCTTTAAGAATTATACCGCCAAGTTTCGATACATCCATAAAGTCTTCAAATTCAGAACCATAACCAAAAGTACCGGAAGCCGTGATCACCGGATTCCTCAACTTCATGGAGCCGATTGATACTTCTAGGTTTACCATTTCAATTCCTTTATATTAAAAACCGGACCATCGGTGCAGGTACAGAGATTGCCTTTAACCGTGCTTACGATGCAGCAAAGGCAGACTCCAAAACCACAGGCCATAAGATTTTCAAGAGAAACTTCACAACTGACATTATGATTGGTGCACCACTTTGCCACAGACTTCATCAT
>JAAYUS010000175.1 GCA_012517605.1 Bacteroidales bacterium | reverse complement strand
GTTTTTATATGTCACAAGCAGGAGAACTCTGTCTGCTCCTTACGGTGATACTATAAGATGTGAGCTCACTGGTATCAGCGACGATAATAAGAGGATTTACGAGCGCAGGGATATAAAATCAGCATACATGATGGAGAATGTTGAATTCACTCCCTCAGGGGATCTGGCAATATTTCCACTTATAAGACCAAAGAACAATGTCCCGACAGTTCAGGTCGAAAGAGGCTGGATGATGACAGAGGGTATCGGAATTGTTGAAAACAAACTTTCCGGAAGAACCATTCAACTGCTTCTGGATGAACCAAATGCCTATTATGCCGACCCGTTCGACATTGCAATATCACATGATGGGAAAAGAGCCTTTGTTTCCCATGCCGGAGTCGATAAAATAACTGTGATCGATCTGGATGCCGTGAGAAAGCTTATAAGCAGCATTCCTGATGACAAGCTTGAGATGTATGCAAACCACCTTGGAATAAGCAGCGGAATAGTTATAAAAAGGATACCCACGGGGGCAAATCCCAAAGGGATGGCACTGTCGCCCGACGGAAAGATCCTTTATGTTGCCGAACACCTCCAGGACAGAATTGCTGTTATCAATACTGAGACCTTGGAGACTGAAGGGACAATCCATCTTGGGGGATCGGGAAGAATAACAGTGGCACGTCATGGCCGCAGGCTGCTGAACAATGCCGGAGGCACTTTTCAGACCCAGTATTCATGCTACACATGTCATCCCGATACGCACGAAGATGGGCTTACTTACAATATGGCATCAAAGGATATGGGCAGGAATATGACAAATACGCAGTCGCTAAGGAACATCGGGGATACACCTCCATATAAATGGAACGGGAAGAATCAGTCAGTTTACAAACAGGACGGAATGCGCTTCTCAACTGTACTTACACGTAACGAAGCTTTCAGCTATAAGGACCTTGATGCACTGACTGCTTACATCATGTCGGGAATTCCCAATCCTCCCAACCTAACCTATAATCCAAACGGAGAGCTTACTGAAGCACAGAAGCGCGGCAAGGAGATTTTTGAACGTACACATGACAAAAAAGGATTTGAGATCCCTGTGACTAACAGATGTGTCACCTGTCATCCCGCGCCATATTTTACAAACAAGAAACCTGCAGGGGTGGGCACTTTAGCCGCTACCGATGATTCAATCCTTTTCGACACACCTCATCTCAACAACATTTTTGCTTCTCCCCCCTATCTGCACGACGGAAGGGCAGCGACTCTGGAAGAGATCTGGACAATATACGGAAAGACGGAAGAACACGGATCTGTAAATGATCTTACAAAGATTGAACTGAACGAACTTGTGGAATACCTTAAATCTCTAAGAGATCCTGCATATGAAAATAAAAACGAAAGAAAAATCCATCAGGCATCTATTCTTCATAAAAAATAACTTCTAATGCTGAAAATCCTATGAAAAACTTACACAGATATATAGTTGCGATTTTTGTTGTGGCAATTATTGCTGCCGCTGCCGTCCTGATATATAGGAAACCTGCCGGACAAACCGCTACGGCAAGACACAGCGTAACCTCATCCGGAAAATACTATCATAACTCCTCAGATATATATCCGGGCAGCAGTTCAGGCGTTATCGCGGAAGCAAAAGGAATGCCTGTCTATGGTAATTGGAAGAACTTCACAACAAAAGACGGTCTTCCATCCGATAAAGCATATGCAGTAAGAATAGACGGCGACCGTGTTCTGGTTGGAACGCACGACGGACTTGCAGTTTACGAAAAAGGTAAATGGCGTACCTATACAACAAAAGACGGACTTGCCCATAACGGGATTGTTTCAATCGACGTCGACCAGCTTACAGGTGATGTCTGGATCGGAACATTGGGCGGCCTTAACCGCTGGTCAGCAGGGAAATTCGAGACTTTCAACCAGTTCAACAGCGGGATGCCTAATGATCTTGTATATAATGTATTCTGCTACGGAAAAGATATCTGGGTTGCAACCGGCGGAGGAGCAGGACATTATAATACCCAGACAAAACAGTGGGAGATATTCACGGAGATGAATGCGCCTATGCATGAGCCCTGGACATACGCACTGTCAGCGGGAGATGGTAAAGTATGGATAGCAGCATGGGGCGGAGGAGTTATTGAATATAATACCGAAACGAAGCATTTCAGGGATTATGTTGATCCGGATGGCTTCATGGAGATTGACCTTCAGCCCGATGATGGCGTTGTCCATGACATAACAACAGCAACATCATATTGTGACAGCATTCTCTGGGTTTCAACATATTTCGGAATGAGCCGCTATGACGGGAAGAACTGGAAAGGATATTTCGACCATGACAGCGGACTGGCAAGCAATTTCATAAATTTTCTCAGGGCTGAAGGGCCGGTGGTATTTGTCTGCAGCGATAACGGATTAAGCAGCTTCGATGGGAAGACCTGGGTTACATATAAGAAAAATGATAATGATGAGAACGGCAAAGCAATAATCACAAACGGCAGTGAAAAGAAAGAAATCCCCTTGTCTCCGTCAATTGCACACAACTTCATAATCGGAGTGGACGCAAGCGATGATTACCTGTGGGTAGCAACTTCCAAAGGAGTGGCAAGGGGTGAAAGAATTCATTAAAAACAATATTGACAAGATAAACTTAAATAACTGAAATGGATAACAAACAACTACTGATTGATCTGACAAAGCTTACTGATGGTGAGCGTGCTGAAATGGTTAAACTGGGAATTCTGACTGATGACATAACTTTAAAAGAATATCAATACCCTGATGTGCATATTAAAAGGCCTCCGGTTGAGAAATTTGCAGTTCATGCCCCACAGGTTATCAATGAAGCCTATGATTACAAAAAACCTTCATCGTTCACAAGGGCTCTCCGGCTTGAATTCGGGGGACATAAAATTCTTCTGATTTCCGGCACTGCCAGCGTAAATGAAGAAGGGAAGCCTGAACATATCGGGGATTTCAGGGCCCAGACATGGAGGACCTACAGGAACATAACAAATCTGCTTTCAGCAGAGGGCATGACATGGCATGATGTTGTAAGAACGACAAACTACCTCAGGGATATTGAAAGAGATTATGAGGAATTCAATAAGATCAGGACATCATTTTTCCGCTGGATGAATCTCGATCCTCTTCCTGCAAGCACAGGGATTCAGGCCAGATTGTGCTGGGAAACTCTTCTTGTAGAAATTGAAGTTTATGCTGTTTGTAAAATAATCTAAACCTACGAATATGAAAACACCGTACCGGATTCTGACTTTAATCTTTATCCTGATTGCGGGATTACCTGCTTCCGGACAAAAACTTCCGGCCAACTATGGCAACATTCCTGATGAACTTGTTGCCTACGACAGGTATATGAAGGCATACAAGTACCATTTTCTCGAGCCTATGAAATTTTACGGGGCAGGACGTGAAAAACTGCCTCCTACAAATCTTACAGAGGTAAGGATAGGCTTCCTGGGACCACTCGAAGGTTCAATAATACAGGATCTTGGAAAACAAATGCTCCAGGGTTCAATACTGGCTATCGAGGAGGCCAATAAGAAAGGCGGTTACAAGGGTACCCCCTTTAAGCTCATGATCCATAATGATGTCGGATTGTGGGGAGCCGCAGCAAACGAAGTAGTTAAAATGGACGATGAAGGTGTATGGGCCTGGCTGGGAACAATCGATGATATAAATTCGCATGTCGGTATAAGAGCAACACTCAAACTTGAAATTCCCAATGTAAACACCGGTGATCCCGATCCAACGTTTACTGAGACCAATATCCCATGGGTAGTCCGTACAATCCCGGATGACAGACAAAGCAGTTATGTGCTTGTAGATCAGATATTTAATAAAGATAAGCATAACAGAGTCGCTGTCATCAGGGCCAACAACCGTTACGGCCGCGTAGGAACCCTTCATTTCAACCGTTCGGCAACAAGAATAGGATTTCCGATAATTATTGAGGAAAGATTCGGTGACGGGGAAACTGATTTTACAGCTCAGATTGAAAGAGTAAAGAAAACATCACCCGACGCAATACTGGTATGGGGAAACGCCAAAGAATCAGCATTGATACTTAAGCAGTTGCGTGAACTTGGAATGAACCAGCCTGTTTATGGCTCCGACAGGATGGTAAATGAAATTTTCCTGAAGACAGCAGGAGATCTCGCTGAGGGAATAATAACGACCTGCCAGTATAACCCCGAATCGAATGATCCTAAGTTCAGGGCATTCAAAGAAAACTACACAAAACGGTTCGGTCAGGACCCTGATGTTTTTGCAGCCCATGCCTATGACGGTATGAATGTAATCATTGAAGCCATCAAAAAAGCCGGGCTGAACAGGGCCCTTATCCGGGACGTCCTCACCGACCTTAAAACTTTCCAGGGTTATCAGGGTGTTACCGGACCGATTGTTTTTGATGGTTCATGGAACAACATCAGGCCCATTTACCTTGCAAAAGTAAGTAATGGGAAATTTCACTTTTCTCCTGCACCAAAATGGGAGAAGGAGAATGTAATCTATAAAAAAGCCAGAATGGCTTATCAATAGTATAAGGAGGAGAAAGATGGAACTAAACCATTACAATGATCCTTCATTGATTGGAGGATGTTCAGTCCCTGTAAGGGTTAACAGGAAAACCAAGCCTGAAGCCTCAGAGGTAAACGTTGGAGGAATAAAGATAGGACCTCACGGAGTGGTGGTAATTGCCGGGCCCTGTGCTGTTGAAAGCCGCGACCAGCTTCACGAAACAGCTTTCTCCGTAAAACGGTCAGGTGGTCTGATTTTAAGAGGAGGCGCCTTCAAACCGCGTTCTTCCCCCTATAACTTTCAGGGACTTGGAATTGAAGGCATAAAACTGCTTAAAGAGATAAGCATCGAGACAGGACTGCCATTCGTTACAGAGGTTATGGATACACGTCAGGTGGAATTCGTCGCGGAACATGCCGACATGCTCCAGATAGGATCCAGAAATATGCAGAATTTCGTTCTGCTGAAGGAAGTTGGCATGCAGAAAAAACCTGTTCTTCTTAAACGGGGAATGATGGCAACCATCGAAGAATTTCTGCTGGCAGCGGAATATATACTTAACCAGGGCAACGAACAGGTAGTCCTCTGCGAGAGAGGAATAAGGACTTTTGAGACAACTACACGTAATACCCTCGATCTCAGTGCAGTCCCAATGCTCAAGCATTTAAGTCATCTTCCCGTGATAGTCGACCCGAGTCACGGAACAGGCCACAGATGGATGGTCCCGACTATGGCAAAAGCAGCAATAGCTGCAGGGGCCGACGGCCTTATAATGGAAGTCCATTACAATCCGGAAGAGGCGCTTTGCGACGGACACCAGTCAATTAACCCTGAAGAGTTTTCTGCATTGATGACTGACCTGGACAAAATTGCTCAGGCGGTCGGCACAAGATTAGTGAAACCTGAACCTTCAGCTAAATGAGGGTGTTGGGAGAGAACAAATGAAATACCAAACATTTCTTGCAGGCATATTTCTGATCCTGACTGGTTTTAATACCCCCATCACATCTCCGGGAGGCTGCCTGAAGAATGACACAATTAAAATAGGCCTTCTAATCCAGGACAAAGGTTCAGAAGCAGCCATCAGGGGTGCAGAACTGGCAGTCAGAAAAGCTAATCTGCAAGGTGGCTTTGAAGGGAAAAAATTCAGTCTGGTGGTCAGATCGATGGAAGGCCCGTGGGGTACAGGATCAAAACAGGCGGTTAATCTGATTTTTGAGGAGAAAGTATGGGCTCTTACAGGTTGCCACGACGGAAGGAATGCCCACCTTGTTGAACAGGC
>JAAYUS010000174.1 GCA_012517605.1 Bacteroidales bacterium | reverse complement strand
GGCATGTTCTCATTTATGCCCGGTACCTTTTCGGGAACCGGAACTGTAAATACAAGACTATTTCTTACTGGCGGAACAGCCGGCGAAGGAAACTACAGATGGCACTACCTTGCAGTACCTTCGCAGCAGGACAAATCGGTACTTACAAATATCAATCCGAACGACCTGATGTGGTACTCTGAGCCGGCAGCAGTGACTGACATGTGGCAAGGCTGGCAATGGCACGACGGATTTGATGGCACAACATCCATTACCAGTCTTCTGCCAACTGAGGGATACAGTTTCTACAATGATGCTGATACTTATGTTACATTTACTGGCAATACCCTTTTAACTTCCCTGCCACAGAAAAACCTTAGCTTTACCCATTTCGGCTGGAATTTCATAGGTAATTCGCTCACATGCGGCATAAACTGGGATGCAGTGGTACTCAGCGGTGATATGGATCCATCCGTAAATTTCCTGAAAGATTACCAGGAGTATTATTATATACAGGGAGGACCAGGCGTTCCTGCAGGGACAACAGGAAGCATCCCTCCGCTTCAGGGCTTCTTTGTACAGGCAAATGCCCCGGGAGCTTCAATTGACTTTTCTGCCGCCAAAGAACATAATGGTACCACATATTATAAGGGATCAAAGGAAAATGCAGAAAGCAAAAGCAAATATCCGCTTATAAGAATTAGTCTTGATAATGATAAGCTGACTGATCAGACTGTCATCTGGTTCAATGAAAACGCCACTACCGGCAAAGACAGTAAATATGATGCAGAAAAATGGATTCCTGATGATCCCAGGCTTCAGATCTGTTCAAGCCTGCAGGGCCGTAAATATGCAATAAACGGAATACAGTTCCCCGAAGAATCAGTTGAAATCCCGCTTGCTATCAGGACCACTGAAAGCGGTAAACATACAATAAGAATGGCCGGAATGGAGAATGTAGAAGGATTTACTTTCTATCTGAAAGACCTTGAGCTTAAAACAAGGACCAGTCTTAAGGAAAATACCAAATACTCTTTCAGTGCATCAAATGGGATCATTGACAACCGGTTTGTAATTGTTATCGGAAATTCTTCGGCGCAGAAAAATACCGAATCAGTTTCAGGCAAACCTTTCAATATCTATTCCTCATTCGGAATCCTGAATATTGAACTTCAGAGTGATGCATGGGAAGGCAAAACCGGGTCAGTCAAGGTTATTGATCTGACGGGCAGGACATTAACTGATTCGAGAAACATAGAATTCAGCAGGTCATCACTGATACAACTGCCAATGGGGAACAAAAAAGGCTTGTTCATTGTTGAAATTACATCGTCTTCACTTAAACATTCAGGCAGGGTTATTGTTAAGTGATTAACAATAAAACGTTGCCTGGGAATTATGGAGTTTTACAGGAAGATAAAGCTGTCAAATGAGGCTTAAATAAAAATTTGTTAATTTTAACAATTAAACTACTTTTGTATTGATATATCCGAACTATTTCATTGAAATTGAAGTTCATAAAGAGGGGATGCGACCAAAAAGACAATATATTAAGCCAGAGGTTGTTAAAATAGCTTTGGACCGGTCTGTATCCCTGATGATGAAGTCCCATCCAAAGCCTCCGCCACCCAGAGGAAGGGGTAAGGGCATTGACAACAAAGGTTACGATGAGCCTGCATTCAAAAGTCCGTTCGGGGATAAGCCTTTTAG
>JAAYUS010000173.1 GCA_012517605.1 Bacteroidales bacterium | reverse complement strand
TTCTTTGAAATTTTTTAGAAAATGATTGGACAGTTCAGCTGAGTTTATGGGTTCCTGGGCATAAGTTGTCCATTCACGTAAAATCTGACCCAAAAGTGAAATTGAAGGTACAGGGTATAAAATGGTGCCCTTTCCGTTGGTCTAATTTTCAGCTATTCGAAGAACGTTAAAAGTTTTTCCTGTACCGCAAGCCATTATCAGCTTCCCACGGTCATTGGTTTTAAAGTATTCGTGAGCTTTCTCTAAAGCTTCCTTCTGATGTGGTTTTATCTGGCGATCAGTAATTCTCGATTTCTCGCCATTAATTCCACTCTCAAGCTTAGCCCAATCGACTGGTGCCTCCTGCAGTTCATAAAGGTTTATTCTTGTGACGGGTGGATTTTGGTTCTTTATTGCACTGGTAGCGTTTGGCCCCCATTTATTGGTTGTGGAAATCCATAATCTAACTGCAAACCCAACTGTCCTGAGTTGCTCATCCTTGAATTTACGGCTTGAGGTAGCCAGGAAGGAATCCACGGCAGGTTTGTCGATCACAGTGGATTCTTGATAGCATTTACATTGAATAGCCCAATAGTCCCCTTCGTGTGTCAGTGCAACCAGGTCAATGCCAGTATCACTGCCGCCGAGGTCATTTTTTGCAGGGAACTCTTCCCAAAGCCAGACATGTTTAAACTTAAACGCATATTTCGGATCCGTTTTAAGGTAGGCCTGCATCAGCCTTTCGAAACGTGTGCCCTTGTCTTTTTCGGTAAAGGATATTTTACGGTACTTTTCTAATATCTTTTGAAAGCTCATTACATTAAGAATAACAGTCCAATAAAGGTAGGTATAAAACTTAAAAACTTTTACCACTAAACCGATTTATCCGCAATCCTGTCATAATGACAGCATTAATGCTTTCTTGCTTTCAAGAGATATTTTATGGTATAAAATGCTAAATTTGTAATGTGAGGACTGAAATAAACATAAATGCAGATATTCTGACATGGGCTATTACACGTGCAGGATTTGATTTGCATGAGTTTACTACTAAGCTTCCTAATGTCCAAAAATGGATAGAGGGTGAAAAGAATCCTACTGTCAGGCAGTTGGAAGATTTTTCAAGAAAGGTATATCTCCCTTTTGGATATCTTTTTTTACCTGCACCACCAAAAGAGAATTTACCGATACCATTTTACAGAACTGAAGGTAAAAAGACAACCACTGTCAATATAAACATCTATGACACTGTGCTGACGATGCAACAAAGACAGGATTGGTTAAAGAATTACCTCAGGGATTTAGAGTATGAACCCATTCCATACGTGGGTAGGTTTGAAAACCATCTCAATGTAGCAGATATCGTTAGGGACATCAGAAGTACGTTAAACCTGAATGAAAATTGGGCAAGCAATTTCAGAACTTGGCAGGAAACCCTTGAATTTATTACTCAAAAAATAGAAAACGAAGGAATTATCGTTGCTTTTAATGGAGTCGTTGAGAATAATGTGTATAGAAAAATCCCTGTTGAAGAATGCAGAGGATTCGTATTAGTAGACCACATTGCTCCACTCATGTTTGTAAATAATGCGGATAGTAAATCAGCTCAGCTATTCACGATAATCCATGAACTGGCACATATTTGGACTGGTCACAGTGCAGGATTTGATTTTCGAAGGCTTCAGCCTGCTGATGATCCTGTGGAAATTATATGTGATAAGGTAGCAGCTGAATTTTTAGTACCTGAAAGAACTTTCAATACTGTTTGGAGCAAAAGACCAACGATTAACTATGCTTCTCGATTCTTTAAAGTAAGTGAGATAGTAATTGCAAGGAGAGCTTTGGATACGGGTAAGATTTCCAAGCAAGAATTCTTTCAATTCTATGAGGATTACATCAACAGAGATATATTTAAAAAAGAAAATCAGAAGCCTGGTGGTGATTTCTACGCCACCACAAAGAAGAGGCTCAGCATTGTATTTGCGACCCACATCAATAATGCTGTCAAATCTGGTAAGCTACTATACCGTGATGCTTGTAAGCTTACCAGTCTGAAAGGAGATACATTTCAGAAGTTTTTCACTGAACATTTTTAGTTGCTGCCATGAGTGTCTTTATTGTGGATAGCAACTTCTTTATTCAAGCTCACAGAGTAAGTTATCCTTTGGATGTAGCACATAGCTTTTGGAATAAGGTAAAACAGTTAGCAGACTCAGGAATCATAATAAGTATTGATAAAGTTAAGGAAGAGATTTTTGATAATCACGATATGCTTTCTGAATGGTGTGATGCCAACCTTCCCGATGACTTTTTTAAGGATACTGCATCAAGTATGGATAGTTATAGGCGTGTTTCCTCATGGGTTGTATCAAGAAACAGTCAGTATCTCCCTAATGCTATAAATGAATTCCTGTCAGCAGAGGAAGCAGACGCATTTATTGTAGCTTACACACTTGATGATCCGTCGAACAGGATTATAGTAACTCAGGAAGTAAGTGAACCTAATCGGAGGAATAAAGTCAAAATCCCTGATGCCTGCAATGCCCTTGGTTTACAGTATGTAAATATGATGGATATGTTCAGGCTTATCGGTGAAACATTCTAATAGCAACCTATTAAGTAAAATTACAGTCAATTTCTTAGGTCATCTATCTTCAAAATCAATTTTTGCTTAACCTCATTTAAGCGAAGATTTAAAATAATAATTTAACAAGATGAATTTCCGACTACCATTTGATCCTGAATTTTTAAAATCATTGTCAGAGAATACAAAGTACATGCTTTCAGCGGCTCAAAAAGCTGTCGAAACCGCTAAATATGCATTAAACCTTTATTTTCAAACAATTAAAACCATTCCTGAATCAACAAAGATTTTAGCGGAACATGGCTGGTATTTACCTTTTGATTTTCACCCTGTTGTAGTTAACAGAATGGCTTCACGCATTAAAGAAGGAAACAGCCTTGAGGTCGATAATGAAATGATTGATTTTTTAGACAGTGAACTCCCAAGTATACAAGATCAATTGATTAGAAAATTCCCTTAACGCAGTTCGGTTATTAATGCTGGCATAAGAGCTCACCAGCAACAAGAATACTACCTATCAATTCCTGTATTTTTTACTCAAATAGAGGGTATTTGTGATGATTTGACAGGCAGAAGGTTTTTTAAGACCAATGAAAACCGTCCAAAAACAGATGAATGGGTAATGGAATTTGAGAAGGATTCTATTTTTCGGGCACTCCTTGAACCGCTAAGTTATGTAGGTCCTATGAGACAAGCACAAGATCATAATAATCCTGTCGGTATAAATAGACACGATATTTTACACGGTACCTGTTTTGATTATGGCGATTCAAAAATTAATGGATACAAAGTGTTATCCTTATTAAACTATATTGGAGATACTGTGTATGAGGCTAAACAGTATCTTGATAAAAGACATGACCAAAATGCTAAAAAATGATGAATATATTGCTTAAACTATGTGAGTTAAGACCTCCTGCAGCTTAATTATTCTATCCATATCTCTAATCAGATCATGGTTCGATATTTCAAACCTCTTGTCTACAAAGTCAAAAGCCTCGGTGCGGATGCACTGGGGCTTTTTGTTTTTGGACCTAACCAGGATTGCCTGAGTGAGGGCGGAGAATGCCACTCCATCTTGATAGTCTCACCCATCTTCCTCGCCGGGAAACCAGTATTAAAGATAATCGTTGGCAAATCATTTGATTTCTTATATCTTTAACAGAGACATCCATAAAAATCAAACAATCATGAAGAATAAACTGATTACTTTAGTGACTTCAATGGTGTTGACAGGAAGTTATTGCTTTGCACAAACCAGTCCTTCGGAAATAAAGGAAGATTTCAAACCTTCAACCCTTAACCAGCCAGGAAAAGATTATCCGATGGTAAACTCACAAGGTTATGCCCGTTTTCGTGTTGAGGCTCCCGATGCCCAAAGCGTAACAGTCAGTCTCGGACTTAGAGGCCGTGGAGGAACAAAGCTTACCAAGGGAGCTGACACCATTTGGGTTGGTACAACCGAAGGCCCTTTAGATGAGGGTTTTCATTACTATCACCTGACCATCGATGGTGGAGTGTTTAACGACCCGGGAACTTTGAATTTTTACGGTTCTACACGTTGGGAGAGCGGAATAGAGATTCCGGCGCACGACAAGGATTTTTATGCTTTGAAAAATGTTCCCCATGGTAATGTGGTACAGATCCTTTTCCCTTCTCCCAGCACAAATACGTCGCGCAGAGCATTTGTTTATACGCCTCCTGCTTACGGAAAAGACCTAAATAAGCGTTACCCTGTTTTGTACCTGCAGCATGGCTGGGGTGAAGATGAGACTGCCTGGAGTAACCAGGGACATGCCAATCTCATAATGGATAACCTGATTGCAGAAGGTAAAATAAAGCCATTCATCATTGTAATGACCTATGGAATGACCAACGAAATTAAGTTTGGCGGACTCAGGAATTTTGACATAAAACCATTTCAGACGGTTTTAATTGATGAGCTGATTCCATACATCGATGCCAATTTTAATACAATTGCCGACCAACAACATCGTGCGATGGCAGGTTTGTCGATGGGTGGCATGGAAACTAAAACCATTACCCTTAACAGACCGGATGTTTTTTCCCATTACGCGTTATTAAGCGGTGGAACATACGCTCCGGCTGATATCAAAGACAAATCAAAAGTTAAACTTATTTTTCTGAGTTGCGGAAGCAAAGAAAATCCTGTAGGTGTGAAGAATGCCGCAGATGCGCTAAAAGCAGCCGGATTCAATGCTGTTTCTTATGTTTCTGAAGGAACTGCTCACGAATTTCTTACCTGGCGTCGCAGCTTATACCAACTTGCCCTGCTTCTGTTTAATAACTAACTGAACACCAGAACTATACTGGTGGCCATGACGGACACAGCTACCAAAACTGTGTAACCTGCAAGCACTTGTTGTATTACAGGCTCCTTCCGAACCAGCGTAAGGAAAAACTAACTATGTGAAAATTGACTGGCCTGATCCGTCCAAAGGAAGCACTAATGAACTCTATCCCCTTGAGGACGGGCTAAATGTGGATAAATGAAGGAAGGAAATCGGGCTTGAATCTCTGAAGGAATATTTAAAAAGAACCGGAATTAAATATGTAGATCCATAGGGTCAGAAAAAATGAAAAGAATATTTAATGGAATTTTTATGGAGTAAAACTAACATTGACAACCACTATCTCCGACTTCCCCGTGGTGCGTACCGGAGGTCCCCAGAGCCTTATTCCGCTTGAAACAAAGACATGGGTATTGCCGAATTTCCTGTAACCCATACTCAGATCATACACCTTCCTTGTAATCAGGTTTATCGGAAAAAGCTGTCCGTTATGGGTGTGACCCGACAACAGAATGTCGGTTAAGGTTCCGGAAATTTGTCTGATTTCCGAAGGCCGGTGATCCATCAATATAACAGGGAGGGAATCAGGCAGGGAACTCACTAATTCATTAACGTCTTTCCTTGTACTGATGTTGCTGTCATTTCTCCCTGCAAGGATAAATGATTTACTGAAAATGACAGCACTGTCTCTTAAAATTTTTATCCCGGCCCTGCTGAAAAAGCTACCCTTGTCCTGGCGGGAATAATGCTCATGGTTCCCGAGTACACCGTAAACGCCGAATCTTGTTTTAATACTGCCCAGAATGCGTTCAAACTCCTTCATGTTTTCATCTTCCCTGTCGCCTTCAACAATGTCGCCTCCGAACAACATCAGATCAGGATTAATCTTATTGATTTTTTGAACTGCCCGCTTTACAAATCTCACAGGAGTGTTTTCCTGTAAATGGAAATCGGATATGAAAGCTATCTTAAGATTGTCAAGGTCAGATGATTTTTTCTGTACATCAATATTATATTCAGAAACTCTGATTGAGTTGAAATTGAAAATCCCTGAGATTACAATAATCACCGGCAGACATATTATTAAAGCAAGAACCTTTAATCGGAAAGTTCTCTCTTTAATCTTCTCTCGGGGTAATATTCTGAAAATAAAATTTATCAGCAACAAAAGATCTGTCAGCAGGACGAAAAGGAAAAGATACAGGAAAAAGGGCAGAAGATAATTTGCAATTGTACCCGCGATTTTTGCAAGAATGCCGTGATTCTCTTCACCATAAAAGTTGCTTAAAGGGTAAATCAGGAACAGGATCAAAAAAATGATTATGTAAAGGAACCTGGAATCCCTTGGGACAAAGAGCTTCCAGATCCTTACAAAAAGGTAGATTCCTGGAATAAGATATCCAAGAGTAAGTATCGTATGAAATCCCATTAAACTTAAAATACTGTTAAACAATACAAAATAGCACAAAAATTGCTTTGTCGCTCAGGCAGCTTTTCCCCATTATTTATCACCTGACTTTATACGCCATCAAAACATCACCATGTCTGATGTAAAGCTTCCCATCCTTTATTACAGGATGTGCCCAGAAAGGCCCTTCTCCTTTTGTGACCTGAAATTCACTGACAATGTTTAATTTATTATCTTCCGGTACGGCGAGACCCACATGCCCTGATCTTTCTTCAAACAAAATGAGCATGTTATCAGCTGAAATCACTGAACCTCTTACATACCATTTTTGCGTCCAGAGGGTCTTTCCCGTGTTCCAGTCGAGACAAATCCATGTGTCGGCAGGATTGGACTGATGATTGGCCCCATAAACCCTGTTTCCTAATAATACCATGCCTCCAAGCTGCGGGTCAAAATTCCTGTTCTCCCAGACTTTTTGCACGATGTTACCATCAGCTGACAGTTTAAGTTTAAGCGACACCCAACCATATCCATTCGCAACCAGAATCTGGCCATCTCTGTAGATTGGTGTAATTGCATGATTTTTTCTTATATTACCTTTGGCTCCGTTCTCCTCTGCATAATTTACCTTCCAGAGAATTTTACCATCGATGGCGTTAACGGCAAAGATGTGCGACCCCATGACAGTAACAATCATCTTCTTTCCTGCATATTCGATTAGTAAGGGATTTATATACTGAGGTTGTTCATCAAGCGGTTCTGCCTGCCATACAACATTTCCGTTATCAATATTGAAGGCCACAAGAGATGCTTTCTTACCTCCCGGAGAGGCAATGACTTTTTTATCCACCACAACAGGAGATTCGGAAATCCCAAACTGTATCGGCTTGCCTTCAAACATCCGGTAATGGTTTTTTGACCACTTAATTTTTCCATCCGGGCCAACGCACACAAGATCTCCCTCTCCGCTTATAAGGAATATTCTGCCATTATAATAAGTCGGTGTACACCTTGATCCTGTATGGTTTGCCATCCAGGCATTACCGTAAACTACTTCCCATTTCTTTTTTCCCTGCAATGTCAGGGCTGTAAGAACATCAGAATTGTCCCGTCTTCCGGTTACATATATTGCATCATCAGTGACTGTCGGGGAAGAATACCCGTCACCCATACTGTTTGCCTCCCATATAAGCGACGGACCACTTTCGGGCCATTTCTTCAGCAGGCCTGTTTCATTATAGGTGCCACTGCGGCCAGGCCCGCGCCATTCAAAAAGCTGACACCTGGCAGGATTTCCGTTTATACCGAAGATGATCAAAACGAACAATAATTTAAAATGGTTTTGTCTCATATTTGTTGTATTTAATTATCAATTAGTAATTTGTTTTATAATCGATTATCCTTGTGAAATTCCTTTTTTTTAACTGTTTAAGCTATGCCAGCACAATCAAGTAATCCGGCATTCCGGGATGTTTATTAAAACATAAATCCTGTAATAAATTCTTTTAATAAATCACCGGAATCAAAATGTGGAACTGAGTCCTAAAGGTATTTGGGGGGCTGCCAGATCAGGGTGGAGTAGTCCTGCGGGACAATGCTAAAGACAAAAACAGACATGAAGAATTTCTTGTAAGGACATGAAAAGTCAGGTTTATTTATACTCATCATTTTTTCATCGTCGGCAGATTTATTGGTATTATGTTGCTGCGGGACCTGAAGATCACCATGATTATTATGGTTAAGGTGTCTATGCAAATTTTCGCCAATCAGCACTACAGTCTTTCCCTCATCAATAACTATTGAAGAGATAAACAGTAATGCAAGTACTGCCAATATTTCCCTGACTCTGTTTAGCATATACCGCCAAATATACAAATAAGTTCATTTAATTCAGATATTATCGATTGCAGCCAAATTATCATTTTAGAAAATAACTCTACTTTTAGTTATATTTGATTTTGTATTTTAAGAACCTTAACTGATAAGTACCTGTCTTTATTCGGATTTTAATTTAATATAATCTGCACCATGTCACGATCCATACCCCTACAAAAATTCTTAATGCTTTTTTTTGGTTCTTTGATCTTTCTTTCCTGTAAGAAAGAAGAGAAATGGACTAACCTTATTGATAAAAACCTTTCAAGATGGGACAATTACCTCAGTTACCGGCATCAGGCAGGATATAACGGATCGGTCCCGAAAGACAGTAATGGAATTGAAATCGCGCCAATTGGTTACAACAAACCGGGTTATGATGTCTTTTCTGTAATTGAGGAAAACAATGAACCCGTAATCAGGATAAGCGGAGAAATATATGGCTGTCTCATATCAAAGGAGGAGTATTCGAATTATCATCTTAAACTTAAGGTTAAGTGGGGGGATAAAAAATGGGATCCCAGAAAACAACTGCTGAAGGATTCCGGAATCCTCTATCATTCCATCGGGCCAATCGGAGAAGACTACTGGCGTTCATGGATGCTTTCACAGGAATTTCAGATAATGGAAGGACATATGGGAGATTTCTGGAGCCAGAAAATGTCGGCCATTGACATACGGGCATACATCCCCGAATCGGTAATGAACTCTGTGGCAGATGAGTCCCAGCCCTTTATCCCGTTCGGCTACAGGGAAAAGACTGGTTTCTGCATGAGAAGCGCCAATTATGAAATCCCGGATGCATGGAATGATATAGACCTCATATGTTTCAACGGAAAGAGTCTGCATATCGTGAACGGTCATGTGGTAATGATCCTTCAGAACTCACGTCATTTTGAGAATGGGAATTTTCTTCCGCTTGATAAAGGGAAAATTCAGATACAAAGCGAGGCAGCTGAAGTTTTCTACAAGGATATAAAGATCAGGGAACTTGATACGTTCCCTCCGGAATATGAGAAATATTTCAAATAAATTCTTCTGACCCCGGTTTCCGCTATATATCCTATTTATGTGTAATTATTGCGGATAAATGATAAATAAACGTTGATCGGGATAGTATGCCGACATATTAGGGTATAAGAAAATGTATCTGCCCGGAATATTGTTGTTCACAGTCGGTTTACTTTTTTGCAGGATGCCGATGAATGAGAATATGCTTAACCCGTAAAGAATTAAACAGGGAGCTGGTACCGGTACTATCCAGCCTCCTGGTATGGCAATTATAATAACCGTGCTCAGAGTTAACCCCCCCATTTATCTGTAACTTCTGAGGAATTACAATTTTGGACCTAGAAACCTGATTATAATATTATCCAGCCTCGGAATGTTCAGTAGCACATCCCTCATCCGGTTTACCTCACGAATCAGATGGCTCATTCTGCTTTGCAGGAAGATAATTAATGATTTAAGGATTACCAGAAAAACAGGAATTGTTAACGAATCAAGTAAAACAGGCCGGCATGAGCCCCAGCTCAAACAGGCACAAAAAGCTTATTCACTTGCTGAAACAAGTTTCAGAACTGGTGTCATTACCAATCTTGAACTCCTTGACGCCAGTACCGCAGTTTCGGAAAGTGAGCTTATGCTCCTGAAGGGTAAAATCGACTTTGCAGCTTCTGTATACCGTCTGAAAGCATCTCTTGGCGAAAGGATCTATCAGCCCTGATAAGATTAATTCATAACAGCTTGCCTTTGCTTAAATTTATGTATAGCTTTGATATAACCAGTCATAAGCTTTATGCTGATATTCTAAAAGGGTAAGTTTCAGATTTAATCCGGAGCCTTATGAAAATAGTTAAAAGAATTCTGAAGGTATCTTTGCTGATACTGCTTATATTCATCGCCGGTTTTACCGGACTGATTATTTATGCCATTGCATCTGATTACAAACCACCGGAAGAAGAGATTCTTGCCACACCTGAAAATCCTTCTGTTATTGCCGATTCAATGAATCTTTCCCTCCTCACCTGGAATATCGGCTATGCCGGACTTGACAAGGATATGGATTTCTTTTATGACGGGGGAACGAAAGTTAGAACAACAGAAGAAAAATGCATTGGAAATTTATCGGGGATAACCGATTTTCTAAAAAAGAATGACTCCATAGATTTCATTCTTATCCAGGAAATTGACAGGAACAGCAAGAGAAGCTTTCACATTGATGAGTATGCAAGAATATCGGAAGTTTTAAAAGATCATAATTCCTGTTTTGCGAAGAATTATGATGTATTTTTTGTTCCTACCCCACCGTCAGAACCCATGGGAAAGGTATTATCAGGTATTACGGTCTTTTCAAAATTCACTCCGGAATCATCTGCCAGGGTTTCGCTTCCGGGTGACTTTGGTTTTCCGACACAACTGTTCTATCTCGACAGATGTTTTATCGTCAACAGGTACAAAGTTGAAAATGGCAGGGAACTGGTCCTGATAAACACTCACAATGAAGCTTTCGATGAAGGCGGCACCATCCGTAAAGCTCAGATGGAAAAACTCAGGGAGTTTATCCTGAATGAGTACAAATCCGGAAATTATGTTATAACAGGCGGTGACTGGAATCAGTATCCTCCTGATTTTAAACCGGCTTTTAACCGAAACAAATCATTCACAGGCCAGATCGGCAATTTTAACCTTGTAGGAATTGAGTCGGATTTTATGCCATCTGATTGGAAATGGATGTTTGATCCTTCATCACCTTCAGTACGGACTCTCTTGGCAGCTTATGATCCTGAAACCACCCCGACAAGCACTTGTGATGCCTTTCTGACCTCACCAAATATCAAAAGTATTTCGGTGAAATGCATTCAACTGGAATTCAATAATTCTGACCATAATCCTGTGATTATGCAGGTCAGACTTGATAACTGAAATACTCAAACATTGCCGGGACGCCCACTAAAGCCACCAAAATCCCATGCCTCTGAATAATCAGAGAAAGAACTGTTCCCCTCCGAACCGGAAAAGGAACAATTATTTTATTACCTTTAATCAGACATTCTACAGGAAGGAGCTTTTATTCTGACTTCCTGTAAAATGACACCTAAATCTAAAATCAAATTTTAAACATTTATGAAAAAAGGCAATCTGGACCATAATGGGTCAACAAACAAAAGCTTTACAAGGAGAAGCTTTCTGAAAACCACAACAGCAGCTGCAGCCGGGATTACGATAATCCCAAGTGTCGCCATGGGCAAAAAGCTTGGGTACCAGGCTCCCAGCGATACCCTGAATGTAGCTCTTATTGGCGCCGGCAGTCAGGGATCGGGAGATATAACAAGTGTCTGCAAACCTGAGGTAACCCAGGCCGGACCGGGGATGATGGGCATGGCAGCCCGGCCGGGAACAGAGAAATTGGTCGCTGTATGCGATGTAGACTGGGGATATGCCCCTGTTCTTAACACCTTCGACAAATATCCTTCGGCAAAGAGGTACAAGGACTGGAGGGTCATGTTCGATGAGATGGGAAAATCAATTGATGCCGTTCTTGTTGCTACAGCTGACCATAACCACGCAAATCCGACAGCCACCGCCATCACACTGGGGAAACATGTTTACTGCGAGAAACCTCTGACTCACACAATATATGAATCAAGGCTCCTCACAAAACTTGCAAAGAAATATGGCGTCGCAACACAAATGGGCAACCAGGGATCCTCGGGCGATGGTGTTCGTCAGGCATGTGCATGGGCATGGGCAGGCGAAATAGGTGAAGTAAAAAAAGTTGACGTATGGTCAAGCCGTCCCATTTGGCCACAGGGCCTCGACACTCCAAAAGATATTCAGAAAGTGCCCAAAACACTCGACTGGAATCTCTGGATAGCACATATGCCTTTCCGCGCATATAATTCTGCTTATCATCCCTGGAATTTCCGCGGCTGGTGGGACTTCGGAACAGGAGCCTTCGGCGATATGGCATGCCATAACATGCATCCTGTATTCAAAGTTCTTCAGCTTGGCTATCCGATAAAGGTTCAGGGACAATCGACAACTCTCAAGAAAGATGCATGCCCCCATGCCCAGATAGTAAAAATGACATTCCCGGCACGCCCGAACCTTCCGAGAATGGCAATGCCCGAAGTGGAAGTCACATGGTACGACGGCGGATTCCATGCCATGATACCTGAAATACTTCCTGAAGGTAAAACATGGCAGGGAGAAGGATGCGTTCTCTATGGAACAAAAGACACTCTCGTTCTCGGAAGCCATGGAACCGGTGCATACCTCCTTTCGGGAAGAACACCGAAATCTCCCGAAGTACTCAGGGTAATCCCCGACAATAACCATTATCTCGACTGGGTTGCAGCATGCAAAGATCCTGATCTCCGCGATAAGACAGCATCGCATTTCGGAGAAGCCGGACCGTTCAATGAGATGGTTCTTATGGGCGTTCTCGCAGTAAGGCTTCAGAAGCTCAACAGAATTCTTGAGTGGGACGGAGAAAAGATGGAGTTCACAAACATAAACGACAACGAAAAAGTCTCAACATGGTCTGAGACAAGGGATATCGGAAGGATGATGGCAGCTGCTGCCGAAGCAGCAAGGGCTGCAGGAGGGGCTTCACAGCAGAGAGGCGGCGCCGCTCCGGCCGGAAGACCAGGCGGTATGGGCGGATTTGAGGATCCAAGTTCAAAGAACGTGAAGGAGTTTGTTTCCGGACTTATTAAGCACGAATACCTTAACGGATATAAACTGCCTGATATGCCCGTATAGGAACTTACACAGAGGGTACTGAGAAGTCACAGAGAATCAAAGAGATATAATATTTTCTCTATGGTTCTCTGTGAACTATGTGTAGCCTAAAGGATTTTTTTTTCGGAGGTCCGTTTGATACTCCCGGATCGGGAGTTTAAAATTTATGGGCTTCAGACTTTGATACAGCTCTTTTTTTTAAGATTATCAGGTGCCGACCTTCCTGACAGATGTTTCCTTCTCTGAAGCCTTTATCCAGTGGTCGCCCTTTATAAGATGATACCTCTCATATTTCCGCCTTGTTATAAGGATTCCCTCATTAACACCCAGGCATACAGCGCTTGAATTTGATTGTATCTCGAATTCGTTCTGACGGTAATACTTCGCAAAGTATTTCCCCTCTTCACCATTCTGCCCGGGCGAATACCTGAAAGCAAGCTCTTCAAGAAGACTTTCGAAATACACGATTTTCCCGGCCATTATCCTCTTCTGGATGATATTGGCGCAGAATCTTTTAAGTCTCTTTCTCAACGTCCGGAACTTTATCAGGAATTTTAACACTTCATTTGCTGAGTTAAGGTTTCAAATATAATTTTTAAACGAATGTGTCAGCAAAGTTATTGTTAAAAAACATATTACATTAGGCATGTTATAAAACATATGCCACAAAACGGAATCTGTTACCCCCTTTCATCTTGAATCAATTACAATTTTGTCGCTTCTGAGTCCTTCAGCCTCAGCCCTAACCGAAATCTTTCCCGGTGTGGCTTCCGGACGAACGACAGCCATACATATTCCCTGCCAGGTTTTCTTCCGTGGCTGTTGAAAACTCGACATATCCCTTGGATCCCCACTACCTACACCTGTAACCTTCCCTGGCCCTGAAACCTCAAAAATGACAATTATATTATCGGCGTCAGGAACAATATTCCCATCCTTGTCCAAAATTTCAGCCATCACATACGAAAGATCATTCCTGTCTGCATTGATCCTTGTCCTGTCGGCCTTAAGTCTTATACTTGCGGGTTTTCCGGTGGTTTTTAGTGTCTCGGAGGCCACTTCCTGGCCGTTATCATAGCAACGGGCAACCAGTGATCCGGGTTCGTATGGCACCTCAAATGCTGCCGTTATGCTTTTAGTCTGGTCAACGTCCTGTTCCCCAACAACTTTCCCGTTGAGTTCAAGTTTGACCTTAGGGCACCGCGTATAAACATGCACCTGGAATTTTTTACCTTCCTTTCCTTCCCAGTTCCAGCTTTTAAGTTCATCGGGGAATCCCCAGCGGCTTGTAACCTCACGTTTGCCCTCAGGTACCGGCCGGTGAACGAACATTTCCACTTTGCTTTTGTCCCAAACAACATATTGATAAAAGGAAGGGACTTTCCTGTTTCCAATGAGGTCAATGTCGCCCTGGTAATTCGTAAATACGGGCCAGGTATCCCTTCTGAAAAATCCTCCGCCTGCCCCTCCTCCAGGAGTCGGTCCGGCTACGGGTGTTCCCTGACCGCCTGAAGGTGAAGTACTCCGCTGCCCTGGCTGACGCGGGCCGGTCTGCGTACCTGGCATTCCCGGCATATCGGCCGGCGGAGCAAATGTATCACCCTGCCCTTGCCTCCGCTGACCCTGAGCACCGGCACCGGCCGGAGGATTTTGCGGCCTTTGAAAATCAGGTTCATTTATATCCCGCAACTGGGGCAGACCTACTCCTGCTTCCCCTATATTATCCGTTGCTGTCCAGACAAAATATCCGATTACATAAGGAAGCTTTTTTACAAGCTCATAATTTTCAAGGGCAAATGGCGGATTTGTCTCAGTCCCGACCATAATTCTTTCAGGATATTTCTCATGATCAGATTCATACCTCGAGAAAGCATAGTTATATCCGACAACATCGAGCAATTCAAGATGTGTCTCAAAATCATCCCATCTGGTCCTGCCCGGAGCGCTTCCGGCTCCCATTCCAAGCATTGCCTCAGTTATTGCCCTTGTGGAATCAAGACTTCGTATTTCGCCCGTAAGATTCGTGGCTATCCTGTAACCCGATGTATCAGCCGCCTCCCGGATCTCATTGCCAATGCTCCACATTATCACCGAAGGGTGATTCCTGTCACGTTTCACCCAGGAGTCAACATCTTTTTTCCACCATTCCCTGAAATACAAATGGTAATCCTTTTCTTTCTTGGGATTTTCCCACATGTCAAAAATCTCATCAATAACAACCATCCCCAACCTGTCACATGCATCAAGCAGGGCAGGCGATGGTGGGTTATGACTTGTCCTTATCGCATTGAAACCATACTTTTTCAGGATCTCGATCTTACGTTCCTCTGCCCTGTCGATGGATGCAGCACCGAGCGGGCCATTGTCATGATGGTAACAGCCACCTATCATGTCAAGAGGTTTTCCGTTAATTGTCAATCCGTTCCTTGCATCAATTTTTATGCTCCTGATGCCAAATGAAGCTTCTGATACATCAATCTCCTTTTCATCTTTAACCAATGACACCCTTGCTTTATATTGAGTGGGACTGTCTATCGACCATAGATCGGGATTAAGTACTTTCAGGTCCTGTACTACTTCAGCAGTCTGACCTGACGGGATCCGGGATTCACTTGTTGCACTTGCGGCAATTTTACCGGATGCATTTATAATCTCTGTTTTAACAACAGTAACTTCCTCACTGCTGCCTGAATTTACAAGTGCCGTTACCACCCTTACATCAGCAGAGCCTTCCGAAACCTCCGGAGTTGTAACATAAATTCCTCCTGAAATATCAATGTGAAGAGGACTGACAACGGTGAGCCACACATGCCTGTTTATGCCGGAACCCGAATACCATCGGGAATTAAGACCTTCATTTCTTACCCTGACTGCAACAACATTCTGCTGACCGGTCTGATTGAGATATGAAGTAATATCATAGTAAAAAGGCGTATATCCGTATGGATGAAACCCAAGATGCTTTCCGTTGATCCATACATCCGAATTCATATAAACACCATCGAACTGCAGATAAAAGTTTTTCCCGCTGTCTTCTGCCTTTGTGGTGAACCTCTTACGATACCATCCCACACCACCTACCGTATAACCTGAACTCATTTTATCAACTGACGATTTGTCAAAAGGTCCGATAATATCTTCACCGTTCTGACCCGGCAGATCCTCTATGCTCCAGTCATGGGGAACATCCAGAAATCTCCACTTTGAATCATCGAAATCAGGATAAGCTGCACTGATAAGACTGTCCTTCATGAATCTCCATCCGTCATCAAATGAAATAGTCCTGACAGCGACTTCTTTCCGGGTTTTCCCTTTGCAGGAAGTTATCCCGGTAAATGTCATGAATACAAAACCTATGACAGCAATCATAGAAACAACTGAAACAAAAAATCTGTGATTTTTCATTTTGAAGGAAGGGTTAGGTTAGAATTATATTCTTTTTATAAATATACAGACAATCACGGAAATAGGATCATTCCCTGAAGAAGAAAAAAAATGCTTCCAAAGAAATTATGGTTAATTCACCACATTAACCGGCGAACCCAGAATGAAGGCTCTGACATTTTCGATTGCAATGTCAATAAGTCTTTTTCTCGCCTCAAGTGTTGCCCAGGCGATATGAGGAGTTATCAGGCAGTTCCTTGCATTGAAAAGAGGATTGTCGGGTGAGGGAGGTTCGGTGGAAAGCACATCCAGACCTGCACCTCCGATAATACCCTCATTGAGGGCAAGTGCAAGATCCTTTTCGACAACTACAGGTCCTCTGGATGTGTTTATCAGAAAAGCCGAGGGTTTCATCAGCCTGAGATTGTCAATATTTATCATCCCCCTTGTTTCAGGAGTGAGCGGACAGTGAATTGTCACGATGTCTGATTCTGATAAAAGTTCATGAAGTCCGACCCGTAAAATGTTTTTCTGTGTCGGAAGATTTTTACGGGCACTTTCAGCCACCATGACCTTCATCCCCATTGCACAGGCTATCTGACACACCTTCCTGCCGATATTTCCGTAACCGATAATACCAAGTGTCTTCGATGCCAGTTCAACAAGCGGGTATTCACGATAAGAAAAGTCGGGGCAGGCCGACCAGTTACCCGACATAACCGAGTCGCTGTGACGTTGTACATGAAGACATAACTCAAGGATCAGTGCAAAAGTCATCTGGGCAACAGATTCGGTGCTGTAGGCAGGAACATTTGTAACAACGATCCCATGCCGCGTGGCTTCATCAAGGTCAATTACATTGTAACCGGTCGCAAGAACCCCTACATATTTCAGGTCCGGTAATCTTTTCAGCATATCGCCGCCCAGAACAGCTTTGTTGATAAGCAGGACCTCAGCGCCTGCTGCCCGCTCATAAACCTGTTCAGGCATAGTCCTGTCATAAACGGCAAGCTCCCCGAGTTCCCTTAATCCATCCCAGCTCAGGTCGCCGGGATTGATCGTATATCCGTCAAGAATTACTATTTTCATAAGCCGATACTGGTAATTTTATGAAATACAATAAAAGTCTTTTAACCGCAAAGGGAGCAAAGGTTTCGCAAAGTTCGCAAAGAAATCACTGATAACAAACACTCTGAGCCCTTTGCGTAACCCATTGAGCTCTTTGCGGTTTTCGGATTTCTGACAGCAAAATAAATGAAATTCCCAGATTATAAATGTTCAGTAAACACTTATTTCATGTCCTCCACTAATGTGAAGTTTTGTTAATTCAATAACAATATCTTCAGGGTTTTGTATATTCGGCCCTGATTTATTTCCTAATTTACTTCGGATGAAAATCAGTGCTTTTATCGAGAAGCATTTCTGGATAGTCCTTCTTGCCGGAATAGTATTTGCATTGTGGATCCCCATGCCATTTAATGTACCTCATTTCGTTCCCAAGCTGATCCTCGGTCTGATGCTTTTTCTTGTTTTCCTGAAAATAGATGCCATTGAGATCCTTGAGAATATGAGAAATTATAAGCTCATGATCTATGTGACTTCCATTTATATGTTTGCCATTCCTCTTTTCTTCTATTTTCTTATGAAGATATTTGATCCTGAACTGGCTATAGGAATGCTTCTTCTGACATCAATGCCTGCCGGAGTATCCACACCGGCTCTTACGGATATCGTAAAAGGGAACATTTCCCTTTCAATGAGCCTTGTAATTACAAGCCAGCTGATTGCCCCGTTCACAGTTCCTTTGCTTTTCTGGATCTTTGTTGGTAATTCCCTGGAAATAAATAAATTGTTGCTTTTAAAAGATATAGCGATCCTTGTTTTTGTACCTCTTATCGTATCGCAGGTGGTAAAGAAATTTTTCCCGCTTGCCATTAAAAGGACGCAGCATCTCTTCACTTCTGCCAATGTATTTCTTCTCTTCTCATTTGTGTATGTGGCAATGTCGTCGCAGCGCGATATTATT
>JAAYUS010000030.1 GCA_012517605.1 Bacteroidales bacterium | reverse complement strand
TCCTCCGAAGGGATATATTCGACATTCACTTCACATTCATTTACGGCTCCGCCGTGAATGAATGACTCGGCAATCGACTTGTAGGCATCCGGAAGCTCAACATATTTACCGACCAGTCCGACCCGTACGGAGTGTTTTGGATTTTTAAGTCTTTTTAGAAACTCTCTCCATTCCTTAAGAGGCGGGGCCTCATTCAAAGGAAGGGCCATTTTTTTCAGAACTGTCTGATCGAGCTTTTCGTCAAGCATTTTTATAGGGACCTCATATATGGTTGAGAGGTCTACAGATTCGACAACCGCATTTTCTTCCACGTTGCAAAAAAGTGCCACTTTTCTTTTTATATCACCAGTAAGGTTCTTTTCAGTGCGAAGGACCAGTACGTCGGGCTGAATCCCGTTTTCAAGAAGTACTTTTACCGAATGTTGTGTAGGCTTTGTTTTAAGTTCACCCGAAGCTGAAAGGTACGGGACAAGTGTAAGGTGAATTACAATACAGTTCTGCGATCCCAGTTCCCATTTAAGCTGTCTTACTGATTCTATATACGGAAGGGATTCTATGTCACCAACTGTCCCGCCGATTTCCGTTATGACGATATCGAACTTGTTACCGGAACCGACGAGCTTGATCCTCCTTTTTATTTCGTCGGTAATATGCGGAATTATCTGGACTGTCTTGCCAAGATAGTCGCCCTTTCTTTCTTTGTTAATGACAGTCTGGTAAATACGACCGGTAGTAACATTATTTGCCTGGCTTGTGGGAACATTAAGAAACCTTTCATAATGTCCGAGATCGAGGTCAGTCTCAGCTCCATCGAGGGTTACATAGCATTCTCCGTGTTCGTAGGGGTTCAGAGTTCCGGGATCGACATTTATATAGGGGTCGAGTTTCTGAATTGTGACTGAATAGCCTCTGGCCTGGAGAAGTTTTGCAAGTGATGCAGAAATGATCCCTTTACCCAGAGAGGATGTCACACCTCCGGTTACAAAAACATATTTAACGTCAGCCAATTTACCGAAATATTTAAATTTTAAGTATGTTATTTAAAAAGATTATTCATCGAGACCTGACTGGTCAATCATTTTGACTTTCTCCTCCAGTGTCTTGATCATCTTCTTTGCATTTTCAATCTTCTCCTGTACTTCCCTGATCATAGTTTCAGCATTCGGTGATTTTGCAAAGAAGCCTATATTGTTTTCCCAGAGAACAATGTCATTTTCAAGCTGTTTTATCTTTGTAAAGAATTTATCGCGCTCATTCCTTACTTTGCGTAAGGCTTTTGGATTTGATTTCAGATTATCAAGTTTTGTCCTGTATTTAAGAATGCTCTTATCCTCATCGGCGATTTTAAGCCTGTCGAATTCCTTATTAAGGGCATTGCGGTATCTGTTAGTGATTTCCTCTTTTTTATTGAAAGGGACAAAGCCTATTTCCGTCCACCGTCTCTGAAGTTCCTTAAGCCTTTCAAAGGCAGCCTGAACATCTGATCCCGGTTCAAATTTCTCAAGTTCTTCTATGATTGCTATTTTGGCCTTCAGGTTATCCTCGTAGGTTGAATCGAGGCTGGCAAAATATTCAGCTTTGCGGTTAAAAAAGTGGTCACAGGCTCTTCGGAATCTTTTCCAGGTTTTTTCGGACTGTTTTCTTGGAACAGGACCGATTTCCTTCCACTCCTTCTGCAGCCTGATCAAAGCCTCTGAAGTCACCTTCCAGTCGGTGCTGTCCTGAAGTGCCTCTGCCTGAACACATAATTCCGTCTTTAGCTGAAGATTGTTAAGCTGGATCTCCTTGTTGTCGGTGTAGAACGACCTTTTTTTCTCAAAAAAAGCATCACAGGCTTCCCTGAATCTCTGATAGACCTTATTGTTCTGTTTCTTAGGTGCAAAGCCTATTGTCCTCCACATCTTCTGCAGAGCCACTATCTTTTCGGCTTTCTCATCAAAGTCCTTGAAACTCTTTATTTCCTGAAGATTTATTGCCTCTACCTCCTCGCAGAGTGCGATTTTGGCATCAAGGTTCTTCCTCTGGTCATCCTTCTGCTTTTCAAAATACTCGTGATGTCTTTTGTTTATCTGCGATGTAGCCTCCCTGAATCTCTCCCAGATCTCATTTTTTGATTCCTGGGGGACAGGGCCTATTTCCCTCCACTGGTTGTGATAATCCTGAAGAAGGCGGAAAGCATTTACCGGATTGGGTTCAAGCAGAAGCTCTTCGGCTTTCTCACAAAGGAGAACTTTTGCCTCGAGGTTTTTCTTCAGATCGAGGTCCCTGAGTTCCTTGTTTATCTTAATGTAATCGTAAAACACTTCCACGCTGTGGTGATAGTTTTCCCACAGGTCCTTCAGTGAAGACTGGGGAACGACACCGATTGAGTGCCACTCGTTCTGAAGGGACCGGAAATCATGAAAAGTTTTATTTATAGATTCCTCGCGGTTGACAAGATCTTTAATCTTGTCAATTATATCATATTTCTTTTTGAGGTTCTCGTATTTTTCAGCTTCCTGTACCTTGGTATAGTCATTTTTCTTCTCCCTGTATTTTTCAAGAAGCTCTTTTACGCGGTAATCAAGAGGATCGACCCAGATCTTGTAGTCTTCAGGTTTTCCTCCCTCTTCAAGAAATTTTGCTTTTCTTTCTTCAGCTTCATGCTTTATCTTTTTGCTGAACAGTGTTCTAATTCTTTCAACATCGTCACGTATTTCCGAGGGAGGCCTGTTTTCTATTATGAGAGCAAGAGTTTCGACAAGCTCATTCTTGGAATAGCCCGAATAGTCAACCGGAGGAAGTTCAATTTCATCAAGTTCATGAATTTCTTCGTCAGCCTGTTGTTGTGTTCCCGTAACCGGGGCTTCCTTCTCAGCTTCTTCATCCCCGGACTTTCCATCCACAGTCTCCTTCATTTCCTCCGCTGATCCGTTTTCAGCTTTTGCCACAATTTCATCTGTTTTCTCAGATTTTAAAGCATCTTCAGTACCGGCAGCAATTTCTTCTGCTCCGTTCTGTTCTTCCCGAACAGAGTCTTCCGGATTTTCCTTAGTCATAATCAATCCTTTATGGTTCAATAACTTAAAAAGAACTACATCCCATGATTAATTCATGAGTTTTTCAGAGTACGAAAATATTGAATTATTTATTAAAACTCAAAGTTTTGACCAAAATATGAGCAAGGGAAATACCTGAATCAAATAAGTGTATAGCAGGGTTGTCAAATGTTTTGAACTCCATTTATGGCAGATTTTCAAGAATGATCCATATTTGCTGATTAAATGATATATTTGAAAGATAATTGTTAAATAATTAACAGACTATATATTTCTATAATGAAAAGTTCGGATATTGTATTTTTTGCCATAGCATTTGCAGCACTTTCATTCAGTTTATACCGGAAATATTCCAAAAGAAATCAGACAGGTCAGAAAAATGAAGGGAAAAATGTTAATTCAGGTTCCCTGCATTCAGTAAAGGATGATTATGAACCGTATTCAGGGAAATAGTTCATTCCCTGTTTCTTGAAACAATATATCTCAACGGATTTATTATCTTCTGAAGCAGACGGGTGTTATCGGTCATAATCTCTGCCATACCCTGCATGTTCTGGGTAAATTCAAGCTTTTTCCCATAAAGGGTTGTCAGCCCTGAAGGAAGCCCGAGTTCAATAACATACGAATCCCCGGAAGGAACCAGGGATTTGGATTTTATGATTCCCCTCACCATTCCGTATTCAAGATAAGGGAATCCGCTTAGCTTTATATTTACTGTCTGGCCTACATTCACTTTTCCAGACCTGGTCATTTTAAGGTTTATCCTTCCGATATAATCACCCGGCTCAAGAGGAATTATGCTGAGAACCGGCTCGTCCCTGGCCACAGTCTGATTCTCACTCCAGTATCTGGTAAAGGTAACGACTCCGCTCACAGGCGAAACGATGGTATACGTGTTTTCCCATATTTTAAGCTGAGCAATCAAATTAAGGTAGGATTCATTGAGGACTGAAATATACTTCTCCCTGCTTTCAGCCCTGTTGATACTATAGTCCTGAAGAAGCTGCTTTTTCTCAGCAAGCTCTATTGATTTTGCTGAATGATCGAGTCTGACCTGCTGAAGTTCAATATTTATTTTAAGCAAAGACTGGAGAGATTTTTCCAGTTCACTCTCTGAATATACCCCGGTGGCATACAGGACAGAATCTCTTTTATATTTTTTCATTTCTATCTTCTGATTTTCGGCATATAATTTTTCCTTTACCTCTATCCTGCCTATATAAGCTTTTATGCCATTTATTTCTTCGGAAAGCGATTTAATCTTATTCCCGTAAAAATCATTCACAACAAAATTGTTATAATCTGAAAGGCTTTTGCAAAAAGCGCCCCAGTAATTCTGGATTTCTCCCAGCCCGTCAAGCAAGGGAAAAGATGAAAGCCTGATATTTTCAGGCCTGGTCAAGGTATCGGTCAGTTGCCTTAGCGTTCTGACCTGATCAACGGAAGCTGTTGTTTCCAAAACCGCAATCAACTGACCTGCCTTTACCTGCTCCTTATCTTTAACAAGCAGCCTTTGTATCCTTCCTGTAATTTTTGAGACCATAGTTACCGGGGGATTCACTGTCGTGAGTTCGACAGGTGCAGTAATTATGTCGGGATACTTTACGAGCCAAAGGAAGAATATGAAAATCAGAAAAACTGACAAAATCACTGTGTTACCCCGCTTTACTATAGATGACGGGGGATTTCCCATTATATCATTTACAGATTCTGAATAAGCAATATCATCCTTTTTTTTGTCCATTTTAATTCAGTTTCCAAGTTCAAGCTGGTTTTTGACAAGATTGTAATATTCTCCCCGTTTTTCTATAAGAATTTCATGAGTGCCGGTTTCAACTATCTCTCCCCTGTTCATAACTACGATAAGGTCAGCATTCTTAACTGTGCTGAGCCTGTGAGCGACAATAACGGCGGTTTTGCCCCTGAAGAATCCGGAAAGGTTCTCTACAATTGCCCTTTCAGTATTTGCGTCGAGTGAATTTGTCGCTTCATCAAAGATCAAAATGTCGGGATCTTTATAGACGACCCGTGCTATAAGCAGTCTCTGTTTCTGGCCCTCACTGAGTCCATGTCCGTTTGCCCCGATTTTTGTAT
This sequence comes from Bacteroidales bacterium, assembly GCA_012517605.1. Lineage (GTDB taxonomy): Bacteria > Bacteroidota > Bacteroidia > Bacteroidales > VadinHA17 > LD21. Next base: position 671 of record JAAYUS010000030.1, on the reverse strand, counting down.
TATAGCCAAGTGGAAGTGACTCTATGAATTCCCTGATATTGGCTATCTCAGCAGCCCTAATCATACGTTTTTCATCAACCGGTTCCGAACCAGGGGCTATGTTTCCGGCAATGGTATCGGGGAACAGGAATCCATCCTGCATAACTGCACCTACCTTTTTTCTCCATAGTTTAAGGCTGATTTTTGAAAGATCAACACCTCCGACGGTGATTTTACCTCCGACGGGTTCGTAGAAACCAAGTATCATTTTCAGCAAAGTAGTTTTACCGCTTCCGCTGACACCAACAATTGCCGTAGTCTTGTTTTCCTCTATAAGCAGTGAAGTGTTTTTAAGGGCGTAGGGCGATCTCGGTCCCTCATACTGGAATGACAGGTCTTTAATATTGATGCTTTTTACTGACGGCATCTGTGTGACCTTATTCCCGGGATCTGGTTCTTCATCTGTCATACCGTGTACCTCTGAAAGCCTGTCAAGGCTCATCGATGCATCCTGGGCTGTCCGGAAAAAGCTTATTATCTGGCTTACCGGTACATTCATCTGTCCGATTATAAACTGAACTGCAAGCATCATACCGAGTGTCATATCCCCTTTCAGAACAGCAGTTGCCGAAACAACAGTTATCAGAATATTCATCATCTCGTTAATAAGGGTTGCACCGGCCGACTGGTAT
>JAAYUS010000172.1 GCA_012517605.1 Bacteroidales bacterium | reverse complement strand
GACTGAGTGATGTCGAAAAGGAACAGTTCCTTCCCATGATTCTGGAACTCTCAGGGGAAAAGAACGGTTATCTGTCGGAGGATGACGAAGGCATTCTTGTTTCCGACAGGCTGGCAACTTTTCTGAAAGTAGGCATAGGCGACTCGGTCATCCTTATGGGGCAGGGTTACCACGGTGTAAGCGCTAACGGGATATTCCCGGTAAGGGGGATAATAAAAATGCCGTCTCCCGACCTTGACAATAAAATGATAGTAATGACTATTCCGGCTGCCCAAAAATTATTTGATGTTGAAGGCAGGGTTACATCCATTGTGATCAATCTAACGGGCAAATCTGAAAGAATAATAAAAAGCGCAAAAAAGAGTATCAACTCCCTTCTCCCCGACAGCAGTACAACTGCACGAACCTGGTACGAACTTAACCCCATTCTGTATCAGCAGATCCAGGGTGACAGCCAGACAGGGATAGCTATGCTCGGATTACTATACTTCATAATTTTCTTTGGCATTTTCGGGACAGTGCTCATGATGGTTTCGGAAAGAAAAAAGGAATTCGGGGTCCTTGTATCGATAGGGATGCAAAAATCAATCCTTAAAAGGATAGTAACTATCGAAATGATGCTGCTTGGAATTATCGGGCTTGTTTCGGGTTTGCTGGCAAGCCTACCGATAATTCTTTATTTTCATTATAATCCCATACTGCTCACAGGAGAACTTGGGAACATGATGGAGGACTATGGCTGGGATGCAATAATGCCGACAGCAGCAATAGGTCCGTATTTTTACTGGCAGGCCGTCGTTATTGCCCTGATGGTAGGGATGGCAACAATTTACCCTCTGAGGAAAATTGGAAAGATGAAGGAAATTGAAGCAATGAAAGCATAAAAACTTATTGACATGTTATGGTCGGTTGCATGGAAGAATGTATGGCGCAATAAAAAAAGAAGCCTTGTCGTAATTGTTGCGGTGACTCTTGGAATAATTTCAGGTGTCCTGCTTGTCGGTATAATGGAAGGCTGGGTCAGGCAGCGCCTTAAAGACGCGATCAACAATGAGGTATCTCACATCCAGATCCATAATACCGGCTATTTAAGGAACGAAGAGATAGACCTTTCGGTCGAAAATGCCGATCAGATCTCAAAAAGTATTGACACACTACGTCAGCTTAAAGGCTGGGTCAGGAGAACCAAGATAATTGCCATGGCAAATACTCCTTGGGCAAACACCGGGATAATTGTTTATGGAATAAATCCTGATGACGAGAGAAAGATATCTGATATCCCCGGAAAGATTGTTGCCGGCGGAGGTAAATATATTGACAGTCAGGATCAGGGATCCATTCTGATAAGCGATAAAACAGCCGAAATTCTTAAGCTTAAACAGTATATTGTAACTGACAGCGTGATCAGCAGACTAAGAGCGCTGCACATCCCTGATCAATTATTGCTTAAGCTTGAAACACTTAAGGACAAGCGGTTCAGATCGCCAAAGGATTTCAAAGATGCTCTCAGGAAGGAGCTTGTCAGGAAGGAACTTGACAGATTCGGGGTGTTGATAATGGACAGGGCGCTCGATTACAGGATAAGGAACAAGGTGCAGGTAACAATTTCCGACCTTCAGGGCGATCCCGTACAGGGTATTTTCAGGGTATGCGGAATATATAAAACAACGAACACGGGATTTGACCAGGTTTCCGCTTTTGTAAATGCCCCCGATCTGGCAGCACTGTATGGCGGCAATGAGATTCTCACACATGAAATCGCCATCATGTTAAATGACATCAGTGATGCCGGCATAGTGAGTGAGGAACTCCGCAGGATGCCAGGTGCAAACACTGTTGACACATGGAAGGAGCTTGCACCAGATGCAGCAATGATGAATGATTTCATGATAATATATTATTTCATTTTTGTCGGAATAATAATGCTGGCCCTTGCCTTCGGAATAATAAACACCATGCTTATGGCTGTTCTTGAAAGGACAAAGGAACTGGGGATGCTTATGGCAATAGGCATGAACCGGAGGAGGGTATTCGGCATGATAATGCTGGAGACAGTATTTATCACTCTTGTCGGAGCTGTTTTCGGTATGGTAATGGGATGGGGTATTGCTTCGGTACTTGGCAAAACAGGAATCCATTTTACAGGCTGGGGGGAAGGATTCGAAGCGATAGGATTCTCCTCAGTTGTTTATCCGGTCGTCACTCCGGGATTTATCGCCTTTACGGCTGCCATGGTCATTGTCACTGCCATAATTTCGTCAGTCTGGCCGGCAAGGAAGGCCCTGAAGCTGAATCCGGTTGAAGCGTTACGAACTGAATGAGGGAATTCCGGATTCCGAAATATTATAAAGAAGGTTTGTACTCTAAATATAAGGCCATGAAAGTTCTTGAATTGAAAAATGTCAATAAGATTTATAACTCCTCGGAGGTTAAGGTACATGCAGTGAATGATGTTACCCTCGACTTCACTGAAGCTGAATTTGTGGCTATTGTCGGACCTTCGGGCTCAGGAAAGACAACTCTCCTGAACCTGATAGGAGGCCTTGACATGCCCACTTCAGGGGAAATAATAATCGGAGGCACCGACCTCTCCAGACTAAAGCCATCGCAGCTGATCGACTTCAGACTCAGGAACATCGGATTTGTGTTCCAGTCATATAACCTCATTCCTGTCCTGACTGCAAAGGAAAATGTTGAGTTCATAATGACTCTTCAGAAATGGCCCGAGAAGGAAAGGGATGAAAGAACAATGGAATTGCTTAATGCAGTGGGCCTTGGGGAAAGGATGAACAGCCGGCCTGCCCGTCTGTCGGGCGGACAGCAGCAGAGGGTGGCAGTTGCAAGGGCTCTGGCTTCCAGGCCGAAATTCGTTCTTGCTGATGAACCTACTGCAAACCTCGATTCGAAATCGGCTACCACGCTTCTTGAGATTATGGAGAAGCTTAACCACGGGGAAAAGATCACATTTATCTTTTCAACGCACGACCCGAGAGTTGTTAAAATGGCCCATCGCGTTAT
>JAAYUS010000171.1 GCA_012517605.1 Bacteroidales bacterium | reverse complement strand
CAGTTCTTCCAGTTCACGGTCAAAGATATGGATCCCGCGAAGAGAGCCTTTCTCAAGTGAACGTGCGATCTTCCGGCTGTCGACAGGATCGCGTTTTTGAAGCTTGTCTTTCTGGCTGGTCGGGATATCGGCTGCATTGATAACTATATTTCTGATGCCAAGAGAATTTAACTCACGATGAATGCCGTAACCGCAAAAACCAGCTTCATAGGCACTATTATAGCTACCTCCCGGATACATCTTCTGAAGGTAGTTCTTCAGAGCTCCGGGATCCGGAGGCTGGGTAAAAGTTCTGTGTTCAATACCGTCAACGACGATGGTTACACTCCAGCTCTTTTTGTGAACATCAAGACCTATAAAAAGATCTTTGCCACTGAAATCAATTTTTTTCGTAACTTGTGTCTGCATAGTCTCTGATGTTAAATTGTTTACGAACTTTAATTTATGAAATTTCTGTATCGTACCAGAGACTATGCTTTTTTCATAAGTGCTATGGGTAAGTTGTTTGTCACACTTTTTGCTCCCGATAGCTATCGGGATGCTCCTGCACCCAAGACAAATTTGTAATGGTTCTTGCACCCGGATACGCGCATCTGCACGCAATTAAAATCCTGCACCGCGACTAATGACTGCCTCCGAGATAGCTTGTACCGCGACACTGCGCCAGTGCACGCCACCAAATTTGTAACCGATGATAAATTCGCGGCTCCGATCAAATTTGTACCCCCGCTTTCGCTTCGCTTCTGCGGGGCACGGCGCGACACGCGTAATGCTCAATAAAACTTGTAACCGGATGGCAAAAAGTGCGCCACCCCGCCGTTGGCGGTAACACAACCTCCCCATATTGCCGGGCCGTCAGACTGTCTAAAAACCCTCATTCTTTGTTGATAAGTAAAAACCCTTTTCTTTTTGTCCTGGTGTGATGTTTTGTATCTTAACTATATGAAATTCATACAAGGACAAAGCAGAACCCGGATCAATCTCTTTCCGGTATCCCTGGATCAGGCTATAGATGCCGATAATGAAGTGCGGATAATTGACCTGTTTGTCGATAGCCTTTCTATTAAAGATTACGGATTCAGAACTGACTTTATCGCTTATGGCCGCCCTGCATATGGTACCATAAAACGACAATTGAGGTCAAGCTATATTCTCACTAAGAAGGGATTAAGCAGGGCGGGTTCAGATGTGGGGTTTATGTTCATTGCATATAACCTCAGGCGAATTATAAACATATTGGGGGAAAACCGGCTGAAAGAGTATCTCAGGATACTTGTACCGTCGTTTTTGACTGTTTCAGCCTTTCTCAGACGAAAAATAAGAAGTTTAGGGAGCTTCATTTTCCAGAATATATTTTGCCCAGTCCAGATACAACTATCGCTTAAATCCTGTTAAATTGACCGGGATATATATTTAGGAAAAAGGTTTTTAGACAAACTCCCGTTACCAGCCATTATAAGCTTGAGCAATAAATTGGTTTCAATAATAAAATTAAATTAGAAGATTATGAATATTCACTGTTTTCAACACGTTCATTTCGAAGATTTAGGTTGCATAAACAATTGGATTGAAATGAACGGTCATACATTAAAATATACAAAATTCTATGAAAACATTAAAATTCCAGATGTGGATGATTTTGATTTACTTATTATTCTGGGAGGCCCAATGAGTGCAAATGATGAGAAAAAGTTTGATTGGCTTAAATCAGAAAAAGAAGCAATTAAAGAGGCGATAAAAAATGATAAATTAATCATTGGTATCTGTTTAGGTTCTCAACTTATTGCGAATGTATTAGGAGAAGAAGTATATAGAAACTCAGAGAAAGAGATAGGATGGTTCGATCTATATATGACTGATCAACAGGAATCTAAAAATATTCTTTTCAAAAACGAAAATAAATTAAAAGTTTTTCATTGGCACGGTGAAACATACAAATTACCGAAAAATTCGGTGCATTTGGCTTATTCAGAATGCTGCGAAAATCAAGCTTTTCTATACAAAAATAAGGTCTTGGGATTACAATTTCATTTGGAAGTTACTAAAAAAAGTATTGTTACAATGATAGAGAACGGAAGAAATGAATTGAATAAGGGAAAGTATATCCAGTCAGAAAATGAGATTTTAAGTCAAACAAATAATATTGAATCGAATAATAAAATAATGATTCAAATTCTAGACGATCTTACAAAAAACAACGGCTGGTAATAAGCGGTCATACGCCATAAGGGTTTTAGTGGTATATCAAGCGTTTCAGCTCGCATCAATATTCATTCGTAACGGTTGATACGGACGCAGCTCCGAAATCCCCTACGGCGCATACCAACGACCGTTATGCGTCATACTCAGGCTCCCTGCTTATAAGGAACAGGGACTTGGAAGACTCGATAAAAATTTGTAAATTTGAGCATGGTAAAAAAATCGCAATATATTGATATCGAGATCGATAAATTGACAAACTCTCTAGAGAATTTAATCACAGGCGATAACTTTCCCACTGATATTGTTATTACCGACCTGAATGATTTTAAATCAATAACAAAAAAGGAGGGTTGGTTATTCGATTGGAAATCTGAGTTCAAGATGCCAGACAGAGATGTATATAAACTTACTATTGTAAACAACCAGACTGTTATTCAGGGATTAATCAGTCTTTCCGTAAAAACAGACCACGTTTATATGCATTTAATCGAGTCTGCCCCTTTTAACAAGGGGAAAGATAAAGTTTATGCAGGAGTACCTGGTAATCTTGTAGCCTTTGCTTGCAAATTATCCTTTCAGAGAGGATTTGAAGGATATTTATCATTCCTCTCGAAAACCAATTTAATTAATCATTATGAAAAAACACTTGGAGCGACCCATGTTGGTGGTAATCTAATGATTATTAATACTGTCGCAGCTTTATAATTGATAAACAAATATTTTGACAAATAATATGGGACTGATCAGAGAACCAAAAGACATTGATTTCTACATTGACCCTCGACCATTGACAGTTAAAGAGCAGAAAATGATCAGCGACTTTATAAAGGCTGATAAAATAAAGAATAAACGTAGAAAGAAAATTAAAATAAGTACGAACGCATAACATGGACGGTATAATTCATAAGCTTCCCGCCTGAGGCGGGACAGGCTGTCAGGGTTTTTGCCCCGCCAGGTCGGGATTTCGTCGCTGCGCTCCTCAACTTTTGCTCCTGCACTCAAGACAGATTTGTAATAATTTATACGGCGACCGCGCCAGTACCCGCTATTAAAACTCGTGCACCTTGACTTGTTGCCTGCTCCCGATCAACTTTGTACCCCCGCTTTCGCTTCGCTTCTGCGGGGCACGGCGCGACACGCGTAATGCTCAATAATATTTGTACCTGGCCCTCCTTCGCCAGAGCCTTCGCCGAGGCTACGGCTCTCAAAGAAAGCTACGGAGGCTAAAAGACGGCAAAAAGTGCGCCCCCGCATGTGCTTCGCTCCTGCGGGGCAGGCTTCCCCTCCTTGCATCCCCGACTTCGCTTCGCTGCGCCGGGGCGCGGTGTGACAGTTTTCTGGCCTACCGGGACAGATCTGTGGTCGGATGCTTCGTCGAGTAACGCTTACGAAATTATACCGCCGGGCCGTCAGACTGTCTAAAAACCTTCATTCTGTGTTGATAAGTAAAAACCCTTTTCTTTTTGTCCTGGTGTGATGTTTTGTATCTTAACTATATGAAATTCATACAAGGACAAAGCAGAACCCGGATCAATCTCTTTCCGGTCTCCCTGGATCAAACTCTAGATGCCGATAATGAAGTGCGGATAATTGACCTGTTTGTCGATAGCCTTTCTATTAAAGATTACGGATTCAGAACGGACTATATCGCTTACGGCCGCCCTGCATATGGTACCATAAAACGGTTCCGAATACTCGGGAGGGGTTTAGCTATATTCTCACTAAGAAAGGAATCAGCAGGGCCGGCTCAGATGTCGGGTTTATGTTTATCGCATATAACCTCAGGCGAATTATAAGCATTATGGGGATAAATCATTTGATGGAGTATCTCAGGATACTTGTTCGGCTGTTTTTGACTGTTTTGGACTTCTTCAGACAAAAAATAAGCCTGTCTTGGGCTCCTTTTTCCCGGGAAATAATTTGCCCGGCTGAATAACAACTATCGCTTAAACCGGTTTAAACAAGCCGGTAAAACATCCGGAGAAAAAGGTTTTGAGACAGACTCCCGTTAGCTTGCATTCAACAAAAATCCCTGCTAAGATGATAATTTTACGATTTTTCTTTGAGAATACATTTTAAGTACGTATCTTTGTACCTATATAGATACTTAAAATATTTACAAATGATTGCAGCAAACTATACAGAATTCAGAAACGAATTAAAGAATTACCTTGATAATGTAGAATTTAACAATGAAACACTCATTATTAAGAGAGGATCTGGAAAAGGAACTGTCCTAATTTCTCTTGAAGAATATAATTCAATCATGGAAACTCTTCATATATTGAGCTCAAAGAAAAATGCAAGACGTCTCTTCGAATCAATTGATCAGATGAAGACTGGGAAAAAAGCTCAACATAAACTTATTGAAGAATAATGAGAATTATATTCTCCAAAAATGCATGGGAAGATTATACTTCCTGGCAAACTGAAGACAAAAAGATCCTCAAGAAAATCAATACCCTCATTAAAGAAATTCAAAGATCCCCCTATGAGGGTATAGGTAAACCTGAACCATTAAAATTTGACCTTGCTGGTCTTTGGTCCAGGAGAATAGATCTGGAGCACAGACTCGTATATAGAATCGATGGCGACGACCTTCTTATCTATGCATGTCGCTATCACTATGACAAAAAATAAAAAACGCAAGCTAACACGGACGGTTGGGGTAATAAACTTGTCACAATTTTTGCGATCTCACCTCAATAGATATCTTGATAAACAAACCTTCGAATTTCAAATGAGTTCTTTTGGCTGCTGGGGATTGTATAGTGAAAAAACAGGACTAATTTCCTAAACCATGATGGCAAAAATTGCGCCATGGTGGCTTTCCGCCGTGACAACTTTGTGGCCCGCCAGCTGGCTGATACCATGATTCGAACCGGCGGACGTCGCCACCAACGTTTACTCCCTCAACCGCCGGGCCGTCAGATTGTCTGAAAACCTCTTAAAACTGTTGATAACTGCAATCTTTCAAACGGCTGATATTCAGCTGTGTTTTGTACCTTAACTATATGAAATTCATGCAAGGACAAGACAGAACCCGGATCAATCTCTTTCCGGTCTCCCTGGATCAGACAACAGATGCCAGTAAAGAAGTGCGGATAACAGAACTGTTCGTTGACAGGATTTCAATAAAAGATCGTGGATGCAGATCGGACTCTATCGCTTACGGCCGCCCTGCATATGGTACCATAAAACGGTCCCGAATACTCGGGAGGGGTTTAGCTATATTCTCACCAGGAAAGGAATAAGCAGAGCTGGTTCCGGTGTGGGGGCTGATGTTTATTGCATGCAATCTCAGGAGAATTGGGAATATTTTGAGAAAGGAAGTATTGAAGGAGTATCCGGGGTTGCTGGTTTCATCATTTTTTGTGATTTTTGACCTCTGCTGGCTCTTTTTAAAGCTTTCTGGCAAGAATTCTCCGGCAGGGGGGGGGAAGGATATTTGAAATTTCATTGAGTCTCAGATGGCCTTAAAATAAGTCAGAACATGGCACCGGAATGAGTTATCAGACAAACTCCCGTTATCGGTCAGGCTAAAAAACGAACCTGGAAAACTCAGGTTTATATCAAAATAAAGAGTTATGACACAAAGACGAATTTCAAGAAAGGAGATAAACTATAATCTTATCATTTACTTTTCATTTATTTTAATTTCAGTTATAGGTATTTTTTACGGAAACGCTATTAAAAGTAATCATTCTTTTTTGCGAATCTGGGATTATCAGAATATACTGATTCTACTTTTAGGTGTTCCTTTCTTATTTTTACAATCCAAAGTTGATCTTCCCAACTTTTTGGAATCAGGTATTTCAAACAAGCAAAGATTTCTAAAACCAGTTTTAATTGGTGCTGTGTTTGGAATACTTGATATAATTGTAGTTAAGCTATTAATGCACCCGGAACCATATACAGAATTACCGCCATTTCTTCAACCATTTCCATATTCTGCTTTCTTGTATTTTTCAGGAGCATTGGAAATAGAAGTTTTTTACAGACTTATTCCCTTAACTGTAATTTTATTTTTGGGTAAATGGGTTTCAAGTGGTAAATATTTTAATATTTTTTTATGGACAGCCATTGTTTTAACTTCATTAAGAGAGCCATTAGAACAACTACCTGATGGACAATTATGGTTTGTATCATATTCTTTATTGACGGGTTTCCTGATGAACTTTTTACAAGCAATCTATTTTATAAATGCAGGATTTTTGGCATCCATCTCATTAAGACTTGGGCACTATTTATTTTGGCACATCTTATTGGGAATATATGTTCAATATATTGAATTATAATCAGGACCGAACCGCTAACACCGGTTTTGCTTCAGGCGGGGTGATGTGCAAACCTGGATCTTTGTGTTTCTATTCAGGTTCAGGGTTGACAGTTTTTTGCTCCGAAACCCGCCCGAACGCTAAGTCCGAAAACGTTATTGTTAATTGATTGAACAACTATAAACCAAATAAATTCTTAGTCAACTAACAGATCTGTTTAACTTTAACATTTTTAAACATAAATAATTTCATATGCCATGTTTGGAGGGAACCCTTCAAATGTGACCATTGTCGGCGAATCGGGAGGCGGTGGAAAAGTTGGTACGCTCATGTGTATGCCAGCGGCAAAAGGTTTGTTTCATAAGGCAATTATTCAGAGTGGAACCTTGCGAAATACAATGACTAAAGAGAAATCACAAGCCCTTGGTTTAGCCGTACTTGAGAATTTGGGACTTCCGCCAGACGATGTTGAAAAACTCGATACCATCCCTTATCTGGATCTTGTAAAAGCAGGAAATGTTGCTATGGAAAAAATTGGTGGTCCAAGAAAACCCGGATCTTCAATAATGTATGGCTTTGCACCTTCTGTCGATGGTGTTGTGTTGCTCCAGCAACCTTTTAGTCCCGGATTTGCTGATATTTCAAACAACATACCCCTTATGATAGGTTCCACACTGAATGAGCTAATGCCCACAGTTTATGGCGAAAAGAAATTAACAATGAAACAGGCTAAAGAGCGCTTAGCAAAAGAATATGGTGACAAAACAGATCTATACATTTCGCTGTTTGCAAAGGCTTATCCTGATTATACACCTCAGGATCTTCTTTCCATTGACAATGTTTTCAGACCATATACCATAAAAACCACTGATGCAAGGGCTTCAGAGACAAGTACCCCCCTGTATGTTTATTTGTTGGCATGGAAAAGTCCTGTTGACAGTGCATCCAGAGGTTCTTTTCATGGTTTGGACATTCCTTTGGCTTTCAATAATGTTGACCTCAGACCAGACTGGACAGGCAATTCCGAAGAAGCCTGGAAATTAGCTGACAAAATGAGTTCAGCATGGATTAACTTTGTAAAAACAGGTAACCCCAATGTAGAAGGCTTGCTTCCAAAGTGGGAACAATATACTGCGGAAAACGGGGCTACTATGTATTTTGACAATGTATGCAGAATTGATGAATTTCATTAAACCTATTGATTAGCGGTTAGAATCATTCATCATATGAATAAATCCGACTATAATTTTTTGTTTTTTATTAAGTTTGTGAAAACAAGGTAAGCGAAGCGAAGAATCTCATTATTTTAATCGGACACTACTGTAATTTTATCTGTTTTTCATTCTTTACCCGTATCATAGTAAATTGCAACCAGATCACCTATTCTAAGTAACCTTTCAAAATAACAGACCATCCATGAGAGTTCGCATCAAGATTTGTTGTATCAGCAGTGTTTATGAAGCGCTAACAGCTATCGAAGCCGGTGCTGATGCAATCGGATTAGTTGGCAAAATGCCCAGTGGCCCAGGACCAATCCCTGACGATCTAATAAAACAGATTACCGAAGTTGTACCACCTCCAACAGGAACTTTTCTTCTGACAAGTGAGACTTCTGCTTCCGGGATAATAAAACATCATCATAAAACAAACACAAACACAATCCAGATAGTCGATTTGCTTTCTGAGGGCACTTATTCACAAATCAGGGATGCATTACCGTCAGTTAAAATAGTTCAGGTAATTCATGTAATCGATTCAAGGTCTGTTGACCTGGCTATCAGGCTTTCTGAAACAGCAGATGCTTTATTACTTGACAGCGGAAATCCAAATCTCAAGATAAAAGAACTTGGAGGCACAGGCAGAATACACGATTGGAAGCTAAGCAGACAAATCCGTGACAAGTCAGCCTGTCCAATATTCCTTGCCGGAGGATTAAATCCGGATAATGTAAAAATGGCGATTGAGGAAGTTCAACCCTTTGCTGTTGACGTATGCAGTGGTGTCAGGACCAACGGTGCCCTTGATAAAAATAAACTAAGAGCTTTTATAAGAAATACAAGGACCGATGGAACATAAAATACTCAAAGAAAAATTATTATGATGCCCAAAGCATTATAAACTAAAAATGTCCTGTTGCTGTCGACTTTCTGACTTAGCTTCCCTGTAATAGAAGGCCGGAAAAACCTGCCAAAAACAAACAGGTCTTTTATTTAAAAGATAAATCGATTGATTGATTAGTTTAGTTCCGGAAATTCAGAAAAAGGGCAGGAAAATACAGGTACAGTCGGCACCTGAGATTTGCTAAAATAATCGATGAAAATTTATATCATGAAAAGCGAATATGCCAGGATCGGGACAATGGGGATTACTGTGAAGCAAATAACAGCCGGGGACAGGAACCCTGCACACTGGTTTGAGAACAGAGGTAAGGCTCCAGTGGTGGAAATTTCTGCTGATATATTCAATCATGGGAAGGTTATACTTCAATAACTTAACCGTTTTATGTTTCTGCAATGATTTTGCCTTTCTTACTTAAATATTTTGTAAGTTACAGGCTATAATTCATTTATGAATGAACTAAAATAGCCTGATTATGTTTCTTTTCTGAAATAAGAACTTTTGTTAATATTTGTTGTTATCAGGTTATAAAATCCATCAAATAGAAAGGCTCTAAATATGAAAACGCTTATAAAATCTTTATTTTTTCTTGTACTGTTTATCTCTTTTTTCAGGATTCAGACCGCAAATGGACAGATCGCAATCGATCTGGAATCGGGACTTGTGGCAACAGGGTATAATGATGTCAGGATACCGGGAAACGCGGGTACTTTCTTTTCGCTGAAGGACGATCTGAAACCTGATGCAAAGGTTTTTCTGAGGGCAAGGCTCAGTTATACTATAAAATCACGACATACCCTTCAGTACTATATGCACCGCTTACAGTATATTCGAAAGGACGAATTCCAGAAAATATCTTGTTTGAAGGAAAGGAATTTTCAGCAAATACTGAGCTTACCGGGAAGTACATGTTTAATTCGTACAGGTTAACTTACCGTTATACAATTATTGACAGGTCAAAACTGGAATTTGGTCTTGGTTTCACTGCCAAGATCCGCGATGCGGTTATCTCCCTTGAATCTTCTGATATGAGTTCTGTCAAAACAAATGTCGGGTTTGTACCTATATTGAATTTCAGGCTTTTATGGAAGGTTGATGACAAATTCGGACTGCTCCTCGATGGTGATGCACTTGCTGCCCCTCAGGGCCGCGCGGAGGATGTTCTTGTTGCAGCGTCGTACAGGATCTCTGAGAATCTTGGGATAAGAGCCGGATACAGGCTGCTGGAAGGTGGTGCAGACAATGATGAGGTTTACAATTTTGCATTGTTCCATTATGCTTCTGTTGGTCTGTCGCTTTCATTCTGAAATTGCACTCCCATATGTCAGCAATTATAGTCTGGTAACAATGAAACAAATAAAAGTTGGCGACAGAATCCCGGATTTTTCACTTCCTGACCAGGACGGCAATATTGTTAATATTTCCGATTACCTGGGAAATAAGCAGCTGGTAATATTCTTTTATCCTCAGGATGGAAGTCTTAGCTGCACGCGTGAAGCATGTTATTTCAGGGATCTGATGGATGTATTCGAGGAATCAGGAGCAGAAATTATTGGCATCAGCGGACAATCTGTTGAAAGTCATCGAAATTTCGCCCGTGATAATAATTTGAAATACAAGTTGCTCAGTGACAGTAAAAATGAGGTAAGAAAGCTTTTTGGAGTTCCTTCCCAGTTGTTTGGATTGATTCCTGGTCGTGTGACTTATGTTACAGACCGTGATGGCAAAGTCAGATTTATCTTTAATTCACAGACCGAAATTCAAAGGCATGCTGATGAGGCGTTGAAGATATGTCTGCTTCTGAAGAAGAATTATCAGACTTGATAGGTAATTTTTACAGCAGAGTCCGTTAAGTTGTTGCAAAGTTCAACAAACAAAAAAAGCAGCCAATAAGCTGCTTTTTACATGTGATTCCGGGGCGATTGTTCGTCCCGGTATCCCGGGACTCACGAGCTCGACACTCCTGCAGAGTGTCTCGGTTCGAACGCCCTCCCCTTCTCGTTCTCATCGCCCCTGCCTTACTTTTTACTTTTAACTTTTTACCTTTAACTTAAAAAGCAGCTGTTAAGCTGCTTTCTTCATGTGATTCCGGGGCGATTCGAACGCCCGACCCACAGCTTAGAAGGCTGTTGCTCTATCCAGCTGAGCTACGGAACCGGATAACGGGTGCAAAAATATAATTTTTTTCGAAAAGGTGTCAGACTGATTTCATATAATTTACAAGACCCTTCTTATCGATTATCTCTTTAAGCTTTGCAGGCAACGGCTCAAACCTGAATATCTTCCCTCCTATATTTATTTCACCTCTGTCAAAGCTGAAGGTTACCTCCATTCCTGGTTTATAGGCTTCAACAGCTTCTTTATGTACAATGAGGGCGAGCCCCTGATTGATCGATGACCTGTAAAATATCCTGTTTACAGATTTTACGATGATGGCAGAAATGCCTATATGAGCAAGGCCGACAGAAGGGTGTTCGCGCGAACTTCCGCATCCGAAATTCTCACCTGCAATTATGATATCGCCCCGGTCGGCATTTATGTGAAAAGCGGAGTCGAAATCCTCGAACAAATGCGGAACTATTGATGCGGGATCAGAGCTTAAGACATTATAAGTATGTTTCCCGGCAAACATCTGATCAGTATTCAGGTTATCAACATCTGAATAATCCCAAACATTCCCTTGTTTTCGTATCTCACCCGGAGTTATGACAGATGTTGAGCTCTGGGAAACCTTAAAAGGATACTTTTCCGGTTTTGTATTTCCATCCGGGACGGTTATCACTCCTGTGAGCGCCGACATGGCAACAGTAGCAGGCGAGGCAAGATATATTGAGGCTTCCTTGTTTCCCATTCTTCCTATGAAATTCCGGTTGGCTGTTGAAATAACTGTATGACCGCTTGCAGGGATGCCCAGTCCTGTTCCAAGGCAGGGTCCGCACGAAGGAGTGAGGATATTTGCACCTGCTTCGATAAGGTCAGTGATGATTCCTTCCTTTATACCCTGAAGAAATATCTGATCGGAGGCAGGTATGACATTAAGCTGGAATCCTTTCTTTATCTTTTTCCCCCTAAGTATTTCCGCTGCTATTCTTAGATCTTCTATCCTTCCATTGGTACATGTGCCTATCAGTCCCTCATGAACAATTGTACCTGCTACTTCTGCTACTGCTCTGACATTGTCAACATTATGCGGGACAGACACAACAGGAATGATCGCAGAAAGATCAATGTCGATGATGCGTGAGTAATCTGCATTTTCGTCGGCCCATACTGCATTGAAGTCTTCCTTTTCACCTCCGAGGAAATCAAACAGTATCGGGTCGGGGGGGAAAGCGGCATTTTTAGCACCCATTTCGGAGGCAAGATTGGCCATTGTCATGCGGTCGGAGATGGAAAGGCTATTAATGCCAACGCCATGATATTCGACAGACATATAGTTTGCACCGTCTGAACCGATCATGCCTATTATCCATAATGCAAGATCCTTTGCAGATACGCCAGGCCTCAATGTACCTGTAAGGGTTATCCTGAGTGATTCAGGAACCCTGAACCAGGTCTCTCCCCTTTTCCATATTCCGGCAGATTCAGTGCGATCGATCCCTGCAGCAAACGCGTTGAAAGCTCCTGCTGTCGAAGTGTGGCTGTCGCTGCCGACAATAAGCATACCCGGTAAGGCATGATATGACATTATCTGATGGCAGATACCCCTGCCGGCATCATAGAACTTTTCAATACCCTGTTCAGCAACAATATTCCTTATTTCCTGATACTGGTTAGCAAGCTTTGAATCGGGCGGAGGCGCATTATGGTCGAGT
>JAAYUS010000029.1 GCA_012517605.1 Bacteroidales bacterium | reverse complement strand
GTAAGGTTTTCCATTTTTACAGAAACCGAATATCCCCCCCCTCCAGAAATTACCCGGTCTTCGCGCGGCCGTGCAAGGAAAGGGATCAGAACTGCAAGTATTCCAATGAAAGAAGAAAATATAACACCACCGAAAAGAACCCTGTAATATTTCCTTCGCAGCTGGTAAGCTCCATATTCCCGGTTCCTGTGCTCAAAGACAAGATCATCGAAACTGTTTATTTCAAACGGTTTGTCTTCTTTTTCTTCTTTTAGCTTATTATTTTGAATCAACTTTTTCACCTTGCAGAGCCTAGCTCGGTCAATTTTGATACCTCCGGCAATAATCAGACCAGTTTAAAAATTCAGACCTGTCCTTATTTTCAAATAAAATGCGAAGATATAGAAATAGTGTTTCATGTCAAAGTTAAGACGGATGTGAAGAATGTTTGTTTATAATAATCTTTTTTTTCTTACATTTGGGCAGTTTATCGGGGGTTTAGCTCAGTTGGCTAGAGCGTTAGACTGGCAGTCTAAAGGTCAGGGGTTCGATTCCCCTAACCTCCACAGAAACGACATTAAGTCAATACTATACAATGGACGAATCCTGTAAATCAATGGTTTGCAGGATTCTTTTTTTTTTGATCCGGCATGTTAAGGTTTTGCCGCAATATACCTGCTTAAGGTGTAATAAAACAATAATTTGCATTCCGGTAGGGGAGTTAAGCCCCAGCCTACGTAAACTATTTTGCCGGGGTAAGAACAATATTCCGGAATTCAATCGATCCATGGTCCCCCTGAAGAAGTATCGGACCCGGTTCGCCTTCTTTGCTGTCGATTGCACCACCTGTGATTCCGGGTATTATCTGATCGTTGATTATCTTTTTACCGTTTGCCTCAATTGTGACCCTCCTTCCTATAAGAGTTATGTCGTATGTCTGCCATTCACCCGGAGCCTTTGCCACATTCTCATTAGGCGTAAGGAAGCCATAAACTCCTCCCAGCAATGTTGATGACGGCTCTTCCCCTTTGCAGTCAATAACCTGAACTTCATATCTTCCCCTGAGGTAAACTCCGCTGTTGCTTCCCGGCTGCAGGCGAAATTCAATGTGAAGCTTGAAATCGTTGAATTTAGCTGTTGTCATAAGATTGGCACCTGATCCCGGACTTTTCAGTATTCCATTGGCAGCTACCCACTTATTGTCAGGACCAGTAGCCACCCAGCCGTCAAGGTTCCTTCCGTTGAACAGGGTTATAGGGGTTCCCCATGTCGGATCTCCGCTTCTTTTCAAAAGTGGTGCCCTTACACCAGTGAAGGGATACTTTTCCCCTGAACAGCTGGTTATTGTCCCGGAAAGTTCTTCATTTGCAAGAGTGGCTTCAAAAAGCATATCATTGTTACCTGATTCCCATTGTTTTGGGATAGAGAATGTTACCTTTCCACCTTCATAATCAACCTGTGAAATTGGACGTTCACTGCCTGCATCACCCACAAAATAACCTACAAGCGTACTCACGCCGGAGAGTTTTACTTCAAGCCATGACGGGGCAGGCTTTCCGTTCATGTTTAAAGTAAGATCCCAACGGCCTGTTATCGGCGGTTTAGGCTGGGCTGAAGCACTGTTGAAAGCATTAACTGCAACGAAGAGTAAAAAGGTTGCAGATATTAGCCGGCAGACGGAATTTCTGCTGACTGACGAAACCAATAAGAAGTTTTTCATGATATTATGTCTGATGTTAAATAACCATCAAAAATAGCTTTTTTCAGCAATATATTGGACCATGCTAATTCCCAAGGGCATCAATAAGACTGTCCTTCATCTCCTTCAACGACCCGGAATCAGGCGAACGGTTTTCAAAAGGGAGGTCAATCTGTCTGTTAAGAAGGATCTTTGCCGGCGGACGGCTCAGAACAATAACATCGCTGCCAAGCAAAAGAGCTTCATCTACATCATGAGTTACGAAAATCACTGTCCTTTTATCGGCCTGCCACATTCTTGAAAACACACGGACAAGATTCAGTTTCAGTTTAATATCCAGCCCCTTAAGCGGTTCGTCCATCAGGATCACATCGGAAGGATATGCAAAAGCCCTTGCAATTGAAACCCGCTGACGCATACCCCCGCTCAGCCTGGAGGGATAATACCCTGCAAAATCTTCAAGCTCCATCAGCCTGATGAGTTGTCCTGTAACCTTATGACGCTGTTCAGCAGGAATATCCCTTTTAAGCACAAATTCTATGTTCTCCTCAACAGTTTTCCAGGGAAGAAGCCTTGGGTCCTGGAATATATAGGATATTGATTTTTCATTGAATCCTGAAAGCTGACCGCTGTCGGGTTTAATAATTCCGCCCATGATATTCAGCAATGTTGTTTTGCCGCAACCTGAAGGACCAAGAATACAGGTGATAGTGCCTTCCTGAAATGAAATGTTGAAGTCACTGAAAAGTGATATCTTGTCGAAATTCTTGTAAAGGGCTTTGATTTCGAGACTCATGATCAGGCCCTCCATGTTATGAATTTACTTTCAGCCCAGCGTATCGTTTTCTCAAATAAATAGCTTATGAGAACCGCGATAATCGTCCAGGCAATTACAGCATCTGCATTTAGAAATGTCTGTGCATTTTGCATCATCGTTCCAATTCCGTAACGTGGCTGACTGAGAACTTCTCCTATTATTATGGCACGCCAGCCTATGCCCATTGCACTCGATGCTCCGCTAACTATAAATGGCATTATGGCAGGGATATATAACTCCCGTACTATCCTTTTCCGGCTGACCCTGTAAAAGTCAGCCATCACAACAAGCTCATTGTCGATACTCCTTATCCCGTCGCTCACGTTCGTGCATATAAAAGGGAACATAGTAAGCATGCCGATAAAAACAGGCACAGCAC
Organism: Bacteroidales bacterium; assembly: GCA_012517605.1. Lineage (GTDB taxonomy): Bacteria > Bacteroidota > Bacteroidia > Bacteroidales > VadinHA17 > LD21. The sequence goes on along the minus strand of JAAYUS010000029.1, from coordinate 35,503 downwards.
CCGGATGCAGCCATATAAGGGCTAAAAGAATGATCGAAACTACTGGTGTTGAGCGTATTGTAACAAGTATAGGACGAAGAAATGCATTTACATACGGATTGATCCCTGTTAAAATTCCCGTTCCTATGCCAAGCATCCCCGATATTATGAATCCGGCAAGTCCCCTTGAAATAGTCGTTCCTACGGTCTTAAGGAAATTGCCGTCAAGAAAAAGGCTCAATGTGGTTATCAGGGTTTTTTCCGGGGAAGGAAGAACAAAATCAGATTTAAAATGCAATGACAGGATCTTCCATACCAAAAGCATGAAAACCACTGAGGCGAGGCTTATATATTGTTTACCTGTAAATGAAATTTTCATCAGGCATTTTTCCTCCTGTAATATCCGGATTCAAATTATAAAATACATAGAGATAATCCTCAACTTCCTTTTTTGCATCATAAGCATTTACGAACCTGAGATGCGACCCCGGTATAGCTCTTGACGCAACTTCGGCATCGGGCAAAATTCCGTATTTAACGATCAGGGCGGCAGCACTGTCGGGATGTTTATTCACCCATTCAGTTGACAGGGCATATGCTGAAACAATTCTTTTCACCGTCTCCCTGTCTTTCTGAATTACGCTTTCCTTGCCGAGAAAGGCAGTCTCAGCAACTGCAATGTCCTCAAATTTACCCCATTCCTCTTCAAGATCAAAGATCCGTCTGATATCTTTATTTTTCTTCATAACCAGACTTGCAAGGGGTTCTGAAATGATTGCCAGTGGTGCCTGTCCTGCCGCCACAGCATTTGCAAGATCAATATGTGTGGGAAAACTGTAATCAAGGTCAACATCTTTGTCGGGATTCAGTCCGTTTTTAGTCAGAAGATACCGGAACATGACATCGGGTGTCATTCCCCTTGCCATAACAAATATCCGCTTCCCCTTCAGGTCTTCCCATCTGTTAATGGCGGAATTATTTCCGACCATATAAAGAGTTCCCCAAACAGGCACCCCTATCAGTTTGTATTTCAACCCTTTGTTATACATTATAGCGGCCATGGTGGTTGGCAGAATTGCAAAATCGGCCGACCCGTCAAGCATCATTTTTCTCACCTGCAACGGTTCGCTCAGGATCTTTACTTCAACTGAATGCCCGGTATCATTATTCAGGCTGTCGATCATTTTTATCATGCCCATGGCAGAAGGCCCTTTAAGGGTTGCAAGTATATATTTTGAACTGCCTGTTTCAGTCGCAGACCTTTTCCCGCATCCGCAAAGCAGTGTCAAAATAATCAGCAGATATGAAAGCTTTTTCAGCATGGTAAAAGTTATTATTGCAAAACTATCTATAAAGGGAATTACTAAGTTATTTTTTATGGGGTTTCTTTGAAAATATGTACGTACTCACCCCCCCTGCCCCCCTCTCTGCTGCCGCAACGAGGGGGGGTGGCTTAAGGAAAGTAGCAAACCTAAAAAAAGGACGAAAACTGGCCCCCTCGTTACAAAGTAGTGGGGGTGAGTACATGAAACCAATATCCTGTTTTCAGCAATCAGGGAATATATTTTGCTTAAAATTCTTTTCTTTCTTGCAAACTGAAAATAAAATCACGACCTTTGTGAAATAATTAACAATAAATCTGCCCTGTCTGAGATCCTCGCCGGATGGCATCATTATCATTGCGGAAGATCAAGGACACGCAGATAGACAAATCAATCTAACCCGGAGGTATTCTGATGGAAAAGAGAGTGGGATCAGCTATAATCATGATTCAGGAACGCGAAAGTGTTCAGCAGCTGAACGAAATCCTTTCGAAGCATTCACAGATCATATTTGGACGCCTTGGATTGCCCCGCAGCAATGGACAAAGCATCATTTCCCTTGTTCTTGAAGGTACCACCGATGAGATTGGTTCACTTACCGGTCAGCTTGGCCGGTTGAGTGGAATTCAGGTTAAGTCGGTACTTTTAAAGAATATGTAATATGAAGAGAAAATTGATCTTTACTGCGTTTATTGCTTTATTCATTTCGTTGAGCTCATTCGGGCAGAAATATGTTCTTCGTGGAATTGTCCGTGATTCTGTAAATAACACTTCACTTGAGGGTGTTGTGGCCATGGCAACCAGTCCAGGCACGGCAGAAAAAGCATTTGCTGCAGGAATTAGCGATGTTAGGGGGCGCTTTGAGCTTTCACTACCGGCTGGCAGGTATCTGGTGGTCCTTAAGATGCTCGGCTACAGCCCGGTATCCTGGGAAATAAATCTCAGCAGCAGCCTTCAGCAGGAGTTTTTAATGTCGCCCCAGCATGTGAATCTTGGCGAAGTAGAGGTCACGAGCCTTGTTGTAAATCGTCAGGTAAAGAAGCTGCCGGCACCTGTCGTCGTTGTGGAGTCATCGAGATATAAGAAACTTTCAGCCCTTACCCTGTCAAATGTACTTGCCACCGAGCCTGGCATAACAATGGGAAACGATGGCGTGTGGTCGACTAATATAAATATCCGCGGTTTCAATGAAAACAGGCTGGTAACCCTTATCGACGGAAACCGGGTTGAAACTGCAACCGATCTGACTGCATCACTGAGCATGACCGATGTAAATGATGTCGACAGGGTTGAAGTGGTCAAGGGTGCAATGTCGTCCCTGTACGGCACCGGAGCCATGGGAGGAATTGTCAATATAATCACCAAAGACGGTCATTTTTCAGAAAAACCTTATCTGTCGGGCAATGTCCTTTCAGGCTTTGCTTCAGCCAACAAACTCTTCATGAATCATGCAGATATCAGCACAGGTGCAAAAAAATGGTATTTCAGGGTAAGCGGCGCCTATGGCAAGGCTGATGATATGCGAACACCCGAAGGCATCCTGCCCAACAGCCAGTTTACCACAAGCAACATGGCTGCAAAAATCGGGATAAAGCCTCATGCCAATCATATTTTCAGAATTCAGTACCAGAGAAACTGGTCAACTGATGTCGGAATCCCCGGAGGCAATGCATTCCCCGGGCCGGCTCAGGCAACTTATACAGATATAGGAAGACAACTTCTGGCAGCAGATTATGAAATCAATAATATCAGTGAGAAACTGTCATCTTTAAAACTGAGTTATTTTATGCAGTACATCCAGCGCGATGTTGCCATGATCCCCAATACTGTTACTTTAACCCCTACCCCAACCGGCTTTCAGCGTATTACTCCCGAACTGGTAACACCCGTCGGAAATCATTTCACTCAGGGTGGAAAGCTGCAGAGCAGCTGGAACCTTTCTGATAATAACACTCTTATCGCCGGTTTGGACATATGGTCACGAAACCTGACCACTACGCGCAGAAAAGATATCAGGGTTGAAATACTTAATCAGGCAGGGAATGTTGTAAAAACAAATAATATAGTCCGGGGTGAGACCCCGATACCTGAATCCTCATTTACGAGTGCAGGAGTATTTATACAGGATGAAACACATCTCCTCGACGACAAAATGACTCTTATCGCAGGAGGAAGAATGGATCAGATAATGGTTAAAAACGAACAGGGTGTCGATATTGATTACCTGATAACAAACGGAGTGAGAAATGATACTCCGCCAAATCAGCGTATAACATTTGAGGCAGGCAGCCGGAACAATATTTCGTGGAGCGCCAACGCAGGCTTGCTTTACAAACTGTTCAAAGATTCAGACCTGTCGCTGAGCCTTGCCCGTTCTTTCAGGGCGCCATCACTTGAAGAACTGTTCAAATATATCGATCTCGGTAATTACGTGCGTCTTGGCAACACTGACCTTAAACCTGAAAGTGGTTATTCGGCCGATCTGGGAATAAGGGTCTGGAAGCCGAAGTTCAACTTCCAGGCAGATGTTTTTGCAAACAGGATACTGAATATGATTGTCGAAGCTCCGGGAAGCTTTATTTATACAATCAATACCGGCGCATCTGAAGGATTGACTGACACCCTTCCTGCACTGGTAAACAAGAATGTAAGCAAGGCCTTACTTTATGGTTTTGATTTCGGATTTCAGTATAATTTCCATTCTGACTTTGTGTTGCTCGGATCAGGATCGTATGTGCGGGGAAAAGATACTGAAGCCGGGAAAGACCTTCCGCAGATCCCGCCTCTCAGCGGCCGCCTGGGTTTACGTTACACAAACAGCAGGATTGGCTCGGCTGAAATAACAATTGTCGGAGCAGCAGGCCAGGACAGGATTGCTGAAGGAGAAAAGGAAACTGGCGGCTTTACCCGCCTCGACCTCGCACTTAGTTCAGCACGGCTAAATCTCGGGCGCACTATGCTCCAGTTATTCGCAGGCGTTGACAACATAACCGACCGGAGCTACACAAGCCATCTCTCAACAAACAGGGGAAGCATCAGTGTCGAACCGGGACGCAATGCCTACCTCAGACTGAACCTTGCTTTCTGATCCTGAGGTACTTCTTTCAATTTTATTTCCAGCCTATACTCCGATATCCCATCTTCGGAAATAGAGGGCCTGCCGTACAACCGGAAGGGTTTTGTACTCTATTTCTTCCATCTGTGCCTGGCTGAGAGGGGTGAACTCAGATGCAATTTTCACATTTTCCTCGAGCTGGGCAATATTGTCGACTCCTATTATTGTAGTGCTGACAGGAAGGCTCATATTGTATGTCAGCGCTTCCCTGATATTGATGGTTCCAGGCTTCGGTGTACGCAGGCGTTCATCTGTCTGCTGATCGAGGGGTGGTGGAGTCCAGGTGGATAGAATGCGGCTTCGTGTCGTGACCTTCATTCCGATTATCGCAATTCCCTTTTTCAAAGCCTCCGGAAGCAGATGGTTTTTGAAACTAAGGTAATGAACATCAGCTGCATTCAGGGCCATAAGTATTGAATCGAACGGGTAACGCCTTATGGCTTCGAGAAGCACAATTGGTTCAAAATGACCTGTTATCCCAAGGTTCCTGACAATGCCTTCAGCTTTTGCCTTCTCAAGAGCCTTTATTGCCCCGTTTTCACCGAATATCTGATCAACCTGATCCTGTCTTTGGACATTATGCAACTGCCATAGGTCGAGATGATCCGTCTGGAGGCTTTTAAGACTTTCTTCAAGCAGGCGCATCGACCCGTCATAGGTCCTGTCGTGTGTTTTTGTGGAAAGCCATACTTCTTTTCTGCGTGTCTTCATCACCCGCCCAATATTCAGTTGGCTGACACCCTGACCGTATGCGGCTGCTGTATCAATATAATTTATTCCCAGGTCAATCGCCCTGTTTATTATCTTCTCCGACTCTTCCTCCATTCCTTTGATCTCGAGTGTAGCCTGGCCGCCAAGACTGAGGATGCCAACCTTATATCCTGTCTTCCCCAGCGACCTTGTCGGCATTGCACTGAATGTTACCGGATTAAAAAGATCTTCATCATTTTTCTTTAAAGGGATACCATTTTCTTTTTTATTTTCAACAAATGGTTTTCCGACAGTGACTACAGCTGCAGCTGCAACGCCGTCACTCAAAAATGTCCTTCGGCTGATCTTCTTCATGATTATAATTATAAGTGGTTTGAAATGTATCCTCAATTATCAAATTTAAGAAATTTTAAGTGTTGTTAATAATTTGTTCAGGTCATACAGTATCCCGGCCGGTTATTTTGTGAAGTGTTAACGATATGTTAATTAAAAGATCCCTCTGATCCGGATCCAGCGATTATCGTATATTCGTTGCCTGTTTTAACAAACGATGAATCAGCCATGAAAAGTTCCTTTACAGTATTCCTGTTTTTTATGTTTTGCAGCACATCCTTCTCATCAGGTTATGGTGCAGAGCCCGATTCTCTGAGGAAAGACGCTCTAAACGTCTTTATGAATGCTTCAGATTACATAAAAAGGGAAATTCCATATGTTAATTATGTACGCGACCTGAAGGATGCCGGAGTATATATTATCTCAACTTCACAGAATACAGGTTCGGGAGGAAGGGAGTACTCCTACTTCTTTGTCGGACAGCATGAATATAAAGGGATGAATGATACGATTACAGTCGCAACAAATCCCGATGCCACGGAGGATGAAATAAGATCAGACCAGGTAAATGCACTTAAGATAGGTCTTGCACGTTATGTAGCAAAAACACCGCTGTGGAAATATATGAAGATCACATTCACAGAGCCGATTTCCGAAACTGTTTCAACTGATAAATGGAACAGCTGGGTTTTCCGTGCCAGGGTAAACGGATTTTTTGACGGCGAACAATCAATAAAATCAAAAAATCTCAATGGCAACTTTTCGGCGAACCGGGTGACCGAAAACTGGAAGATCGATCTCAGGGCCAGATATAATTACCGCCATGACAAATTTGATATTGATGATGAACTCATTGAAAGTTCGAATAATTCACAATCCTTTGATGCTCTTGTTGTCAGAAGCATCTCGGACCATTGGTCTTATGGTGGTTCATTAGAACTGGAATCATCAAGTTATAACAACCTCAAATTCGCAACGGAACTTATGCCTGGTATCGAGTATGATATTTTCCCTTACCGTGAATCAACAAGAAGACAACTAAGGCTATTATATTCTATAGGGTACAGGTTCTCGGCATATAACGATTCGACCATCTACGACAGGATCCGTGAAGGTCACTTCCGCCAGTCGATTGAAGCGGCCTACGAGGTAGTTCAGAAATGGGGTTCGATAGATCTTAATCTTGAATACAGTAATTATCTGAATGACTGGTCGAAGAACAACCTGTCGATTGATGGCTATGTAGATGTAAGGCTTGCAAAGGGATTATCTGTTAATTTCGGAGGAGGCGCTTCGCTCATACATGATCAGCTCGGACTTGTAAAAGGCGGAGCAACACAGGAGGAGGTACTGCTCAGAAGGAAAGAGCTCGCAACACAGTTCCAGTACTTCACAAGTTTCGGATTCACATTTACCTTCGGCTCAATTTATAACAACGTTGTCAACCCCAGGTTCGGCAATGGTGGTGGAGGAGGTATGATTATTATGTATTGAGAAAGGGGAAGTTCCGGTTCAATTTACTCTGTAATGATTCCTCCGGGCAGCTCAATTATTTTAATATTCCGGAAATGAATTTCGCCGCCTTCCGATTCGAGGCACAAATAACCTTTCTTTTTTGTTGACTTGCTTATCCCGTTCACAAACTTTCCATTAACTGAAAGTTTGATTGTACCATCGACACAAACTACATCATAAACATTCCAGTTTCCACGCCCCAGGCATCTGTTCTCAACCGATTTGCTCCTTGTCCCCCGTGGATTGTCGGGAATTGTTGTCACACCTCCGACACCAAAGAGCTCTCCATGAACATATGCCTCCGGGGGTGCTACTCCGTCTTTTGTATTGAGCTTAACCCAGTCGAGTTCAAGCATCTGAACCTCTACTCCGTTTGGAAGGCGCGATTCCTCTGCCGGTTTGGCATCCGACCACACGAACACTCCTGAATTGCCTCCGGGCTCCATATGCATCCATTCGATATGAAGTATGAAATTCTCATATTGCTTTTCGGATCTCATAACCCCTATCGGTTTGCCTGAACATATGAGTACACATTTATGTTTTTTCCAGGTATTCTCATCTGTATTAACATTTACCCATTTCAAAATTGTGCTCCCCTTTTGACTGGCTGACGGCGTTATGCCTTTCAAAATTTCTGCTTTCCCGAATTCAATCAGTTTTTGAGGATAGACATCAACTCCTCCTGTCAAAAGTATGAGGAGCAGGATAGAAATACTTAAAGATTTACCGGAATATTTCATTTGTAAGCAGGTTTTATTGTCAAAGATAATTCATTCAATCTTTAAGCCGGCGGACCGGCAAACCGAAATACCTTTTACCAGACCATACAAAATGTAAGACCGGGCAAAACCAGAGTAAATCAATCCGGAACCATCTTTATCGAAAACACTTCAATTCATCAATGCACCTGGTTGTTCAAAAAGATTACCTCCTCCTTACATTAAGGGCACTGTTGTTTTTCCTGAACCTTTTGTAAGCTTCCTTTTTGGTTTTAATGTTATGCTTTGAGTAGAAAGCTCTGTTCCTTCCTAATTGTGTATTTTCGAGAAGCATCAGCCCCTTGAGCTCACTATAGTTTTTCCTGCTTGCTGAACAGCCTGTAAACAAAACTGTTCCCAGAAAACAGAGCAGACAGATAATGATTATCCTTTTCATGTTGAATCGATTTAATCCTCTCCTTCCGGATTTTCATTGACTTCAACATATTTATACGAGGAATACGCGAAAAGGTTACGATTTTCGGTTAGACAGGAAAACAATACTTTCCTTTGTTGGACTTTTTGTGGTTTTTATTTTTTTCTGAATCTTTTTTATTCAGTTTTAATACCGGGTAGCGACTGACAACTGTTTTTGCCCTGCAGTGGGTCCTGGAATTTATCTTTCCTGCCTTTACCGGTTTTTCAGATGCCTGAACAGCAGGTAAGAAAACCAGCAGAAAAGAAAATATGAGAATTATTGACCTGCCCATTTAAGTTTTAATTGATTAATGCACAGGTAAAGGTAAGTTCAGCACATCTTGTAATCAATACCCCTGGGCCCGGTCATTGACGGAAGGATAGCTGTTAAGGGAAGGTTAGTCTGTTTATGGCAGGGATTTATGAACAGTAGAATGTTCTTTGCTTTCAAAAAATACCCGTTCGTCAAATTTCAGCCTCAATTTACGAATATCAGACCGTCTTATCCGGGTAATGGATATGCATCGTGGCTAAAGTGCTGTGAATAAAAATGATGTATGATGCTCTTACTAAATCGCGGAAGGATTATTGATTTTGACAAATACATAACTTTTATTGACAGGTCTGGAGTGATTCCTTAAATTTTCAGGATAATCCGGGATGTAAAATCCTTTCAGGATAGCAAATTAGGACGTATTTAACCGCAAAGTTCGCAAAGTTTTACGCAAAGGCCAGAAAGAGAAGTTGTAAAAAAATTATATTTGAGAACTTTGCTAATTCTTTGCGAACTTTTCGGTTAATGAGATACAATGGATTTATACCTGTTCTCCATAAACTCCGTCCTGTAATGTCTTTAACCTTACTTTGTGAGGGTCATTTCTAATGTAACAGTAATGGTTTCAGGAACAGTATCGTCATTGAGGTCCTCTTCGACCGATTCTGTACCTTTAAGCACCAATTTATGGGAAGTTAGTTCAAGTATGTCAAAAACAACAGGATCCTCAGTATCTGAATCAATTGTAAGCTTAGTATTGTCGGAGCTTAAACTCCATGTACCTGAATCAGATTCTCCTCCTATTGTGGCAGTATAGGTATTGTCAGACTTCATTTCGATTGTCCCGGTAAAAGCCTGTTGCATCTGTGCATTGAACAATACCATCACCTGCTGTGCCTGCGCCTCTGTAAGGCCCATTTCGTCCATAAAATACTGGATAAGAGTTTTAGTACCTATTTTTGCATCAAAAGTTGCATTGCTGAAAGTCCAGGTACCCACAAGATCCGCTGCCGGATCCGAATCTTTGGAGCATGAAGTAAAAAACAGCCCGGCAGTTAACACCAGCATAATTCCTGTGAAGCCAATCAAATTCTTTTTCATGGTCAAATGATTTTTATGATTAAACGTATAAACCGCGGATTTAGTTCATCGAAAAAGGGAAAATGCGTGAATGAATATGGAGTTGATTTTAAGATTTGCTAGTCTTCAGATAATGGTTTTACAGTTAATTATTCAACAGCAATTTCCGATATCGTCTGTCATTATGAATTTAAAAGGTATGTTAAATGTTGAGGAAATATATTCACCCCTTTCCAGGATATCATTGTCATCTTCTTCATAGTACCAGTAGATCACCAGTTTCTTTTTATCCGCAACTACCTCCATCAGCTTTTTAAGGATCGTTACCAGCTTTCCTGTACAAAAACTGTTAAGATATTCAAGACAAATACTGACATATGTGATTTCAGCAGGGCTTTTAACATAAAGGTCAAGCCATGCATAAATATTATTAAGAGTATTTGTTTCATTTATTACCATACCCTTTCCCTTGATCCTGATAATTCCCTCAGGATCAAGCAGAAAATATGGAGTATTAGCGGTAGGTAAAATCTCTGTTCTTACTTGTCGCATCAATACAAAAGATTGAAGAAATCTTTTTCTTTGTTGCCGCAATTATACTAAATTTCACGTAACGGCAGAATTAAACATGACATATGTTATTTACCAGGATATATACTTAACACACAGATCAGCACAAAGTGTAATCAAGATACTTCCAGTACAATTTGCCTTTGTAGCTGCAAATCTCCGGAATTTGAAGATATGATCTTCCCCTGTCACAGGTTTCCGGAACAGGGCTTAATGTCTAAGCCGGAGTACCACGCTCTGTGAACGGGTAATTGACCGCACGCTAAAATGTCATTGCAGTATAGTTAATGAACAACCATACAATACAAAGGATCAGGGCAATCCCGATACAGATCGTAAGCCAGAAAGCGACAGTGTTTCCCTTTGAATACTCGTTAAGAATCTTGTTTGCCATAACTTCCGCCTTAATTAATGAATTTTTTAAGCCGGCACAATAATATACTTCTTCAAAGATACGATATTTCCCGTTCATTGTCAACAAATTAAAAAAAGGGAGCCGGCGGGCTCCCTTTTCACCATTATTGAAGCGGTCTTATTGACAATCAGTTAAGCGGTATAATAACTCCTGCATTGATGCCAAACCATGATGTGCTGTCTCCATCGGAGAATACATTGTGCAGTTTAATGTTTGCGCAGAATGTAAGGTTGTCACTGATATCATACAAAATGCCTGCAACGGGAGCCAGTCCGAAATATAACTCGCTGTCACTTTCCGATTCGCCTGCGTATTTTACTTTGGCTCCTACGCTATAAAGACCCAGATCGGCTCCGACATAAGGTTTAACGGCGTTGCCGCCAAAATGATATTCAAATAGTCCTGTAATCGGGATTATTGAATAAGTAGCTTTAATATCATACTCATCAAAACCGAAATCTTTAGCTCCGAACCTGTTGTAGCCCAGGTTCAATCCAACAGCCATGTTTTCGCTGAGCATGTATTTACCGGTAAGATTGATCCCGAAGCCCATTTTTGCACCGTCCCCGAAATCACCCATCGGAGCCTGAAGGCCTACTGTAGCGCCTCCAAAAATCTGTGCATTGACGTTGTAAGAAAAGAAACAAAACAGAACAAAAAGCAATACTGATAATTTTTTCATAGGTAAAGTTTTAAATAAAGCCTACTCATATGTTTTTCGGCAACCACATCTTACTCTTTTAAGGATTTTCAGAAATCTCCATTAAATCATATCGATGTTTATTATCGCGAAGCAAAAACGATTTCCCAATTCATCTTATTATCGAAATTATGAAATTTCATCTTACCTTATAATATCTTAATATCACTAATTGACGAGAGAATGAAAATTTTTTATGAAAACATGATTTAAGGGATGAGTGTCATGACGGAGCTGTTTCAAGGTATCCGGCCCGCATAGTAATATTTTGGCGAACCTAACGTTTTAATCCTTTAAAGGTCAGTTCAAGTATTCATAGTAAAAAATTAATTAACCAACAACTTATGAAAAACAAATTAATTGCCGTCTGCATTCTGAGTTTCACACTCATCAATGTAAATGCCCAGAGGCTGGGAATTAAAGCCGGGGTTTCTCTTGCAAAGGGAACATATGAATATACAGATGCAAGCTTCTCTACTGAAAATCTGACAGGATTCCACGCAGGACTGATAGGAGAAGTTCCGCTTTCAGACAATGTCTTTATCAATACAGGAGCGCTTTTCTCAATGAAAGGCACAAAATTAAACGTCCTGGGTATGGGTGTCGATTTTTCAGTCAATTACGTTGAGATCCCTCTCAACCTTGCCTATAAATATGACCTTGGGGTTGTCAAATTATTCGGACAGGCAGGTCCATATGCCGGAGTCGGCATCTCAGCAAAAATGAAGGGTGGCGGTGAGGAAGAAACTCTGGATTTCGGATCTGATTCCGACCAGATCAAAAGAATAGACTATGGCGTAAACTTTGGTGCAGGCGTTGAAATCAAAAAACTGATCCTTGGTGTAAGCTATGGCCTGGGGCTTGCAAATATGTCAAATGATCCGGATGAAACTGTGAAAAACGGAGTTCTTTCATTATCAGCAGGTCTCTGGTTCTAGAGAGCCGACCCCTAATAATGAATCTCAAAACTCCTTAATTATGTTCAAAAAAGCATAATTTAAGGAGTTTTCTTATTCTATATGGTTGGTGATTCAGCTGCTGCAAACCAGAACATGGATGCATACTTCGGCATCCCGGGAGGAAGTCCAGCGGCCATCGTGGTCGAAAAGTCAGGGAATTTTCTGAAAAGCCTGGCCTTCAAAACACTGATGTAGATTCCCGTTGCGATCCTTTTGTTTTTCAGCAATGTTTATTTGCAGCGGAATCCGGATTATTTCAGAAATGTCGTAAATTTATGAAATGTTCTTTCCCCGGACGGATACAGTGTGACAGGTTTATTATTCCATGAGATGTACCAAAATGAACAGCTTATGTTACAATGATGGTAGAATCTGATCGACCATATTCTGAACTTTGAATTCATAAAAACCCTGAAAATGAAAAAACTGTCCGTTATTCTGTTGTTGCTTGCAGCGATTGGCTGCAAATTGTGTTATTCACAGGAAACAGCTGATACGACTGTCACCTATCGCATCGAATCCTACGACGGAAATATCTTCATCGGTAATATTATTTCCGAAGATTCCACTTCAGTTGTCTTAAAAACCACCACCCTGGGTGAGATAAAGATTCAGAAAAACAACATTAAGTCGAGGACTATACTGAAACAGCTGAAATATGAAGGAGGGAAATTATGGCTTCCGAATCCCCAGTCCTCAAGGTATTTCTGGGCTCCGAACGGATACGGGCTGGAAAAAGGAACTTCTTATTATCAGAATATCTGGATCCTTTATAACCAGTTTTCCTTCGGGCTGACAAACAATTTCTCGATCGGGGCGGGCCTTCTGCCTCTTTTTCTTTTTGGCGGAACCTCATCTCCATTCTGGATAGTTCCCAAACTATCAATTCCTGTGGTCAGGGACAAGTTCAACATTGGGACAGGAGCTTTCCTCGGGACAATTATCGGGGAGGATACAGGAGTGTTCGGACTACTGTACGGGACCACCACTTTCGGTTCGCGTGACAAGAACATAAGCTTCGGACTGGCTTACGGATTTGCACAGGATGAGTGGCTGAATGTTCCTGTGATCAACATAAGCAGCATGATCCGGACAGGTCCCAAAGGATATTTTATTACAGAGAACTATATTATCAGCACTGAGGGCGTAACTGTAGCTATTTTATCGTTTGGCGGGAGAAGCATAATTCGGAATATCGGCCTGGATTACAGCCTCTGGATTCCCATCGGGGCAGAGATGGATACCTTTGTTGCTATCCCTTTTCTTGGAATCACAATACCAATGGGTTCAAAGAAATAAGGCAGGTACCTATTTCCTCTATTTCCTGAGTGTTTCCTTTTCCCTGTTACTTATAACGCGGAATTTCACAATCTGTGAAATAAGATCAAGTGGCAATGGCTTTTCATACGAAAACCTGACTGTACCTTTTGAGGTTTCGTATGGTGTAAGATCCTCCTTAAAAATCTCAATAGCCTCAGCTCCGGGATAAAATCCTATATGGTTCGCCTGGGCAGCAAAATACACAAGTATCCCCTTGTATGCAAATGCCGGCATCTGGTAACTTATCTTTTCTTCTGCTTCCGGAGCTGCCCTTTTTATAGTTTCTCTCAGCTTTTTCAGTATTTTCTGTCTTTCTTCCTGGAAAGAAGATATGTACTCGTCAATTGTATTTATGCCTGGATGCTTTTTCATGTTTTATTACTCTGGTTGTGAATTTAATAATAAATCAATTTGAATGTCAGAAGTAAGCATTCGGATATTGAATGTATTAACCCTGTTATCCCTGAATGGTGATGTACTCACCCCCCCTGCCCCCCTCTCTGCTGCCGCAACGAGTGGGGAAGAACCCAATAAGAAGGATTGTGGTTAGGATGAGAACCCGCAGATAGAGATTTCGGACACAAACCGGAATGAAAACTGGCCCCCTCGTTACGAAGTAGAGAGGGGGTTCGGGGTGAGTACATGAAAACACTAACCTGCTATTTCTTCTTTTACTGTTCAACAACAGGAATTACAAGGTTACATTCTTTCAGTCCCGGAGATGTGAGCCGGATCTTTACAGTTCCGGTTTTATCCAAAGCCTGCAAATAAATAAGAAGCCTGCCATGAAACGCATGCTGTTTATCATCTTTGTAATTCTCAGTATTTGAAGGATTTGAATCTTCCATTCCTAAAAGCCGGGCAGGTCCTTCGATCTCACATGATATTTCATTGGTTGCAGAATAGACTATATTCCCTTCTAAATCTATGATTTCTGCAAAAACATGTGTGATGTCGATGTTGTCTGCCATAAGTGATTTCTCGTTGCAAAAAGCCCTAATTGCGGCTGGCGCACCTGATGATTTAATCTCGAAGCTGGCAGCCTCTACCCCATTATTTTTTGCTATAGCTTTAAGTGTTCCCTTTTCATAAGGAACATCCCAGGAAATGACACGGTTTACGAAATCAGTTCTTTTCTTGTTTCCCAGCGACCTGCCATTGAGGAAAAGTTCAACTTCTCCGCAGTTTGTGAAAGCATTAACGCTGATCGTTTTACCAGTCTCCCAGTTCCAGTGGGGCTCAACTCTTTTGTGCGACCAGAGATTATCGGGGCCGCTCTTAACTGAACGATCCGATGCACCTATAAAGACCATTGGCTTATCACTCCACAGGCTTTGCCTGAAATAGAATTCAGGCTTCCTGTTCCCTGCCAGGTCGATCACGCCGGCGGTATTTGAACGGGAAGGATAGCGGCCCGCTTCCCCGATATATTCGAAGCCTGTCCACAGGAACTGTCCCATCACATAATCATTGTCTGCAACATAGTTCCACATTTCAAGGGTCATTCCGTTCTCGCTACCGTAGAGGGGCCTTTTGGGGTATTTCAAATGGTCCTGGGCATAGCGGAATTCCTGGTAATTATATCCTGCAACATCAAGTGCATCAGCGTATCCGGTTTCATTCGACATAAGGGCCGAGGCAAGACCTGCTGTGACAGGCCTTGACGTATCAAGCTCCTTAATTAAGCCGACGAGTTCCCTTGCTATCTCACCCAGCCTTTCGGCATGAGGCAAAGCCTCGCTGTATTTGGCCCAGGTCTGAGGATTAGCTTCAGTATTCAGAACCGGATGTGAATATGGGTCGTTGGGATAGTCGATCTCATTGCCGATGCTCCACATGATCACACAAGGATGATTCCTGTCGCGCATTATGAAATCCCTGAGATCCCTTTTTGCCCATTCCCTGAAGTAAGTTGCATATCCCTCCTTCCCGGGATTACCGACGTTCCATCCGGAAAGCCATTTCTTTTTTGGGAGTTCCCATTCATCAAAAGCTTCATCGATGACAAGAAATCCCTTTGCATCGCACAGGTCAAGAAAATCTGTCGAGAACGGATTATGGCTTGTCCTTATGGCATTGCATCCCATTTCCTTAAGTATATCCAGACGCCGCGCAATCTCTTCCTTTGGGACAGCCGACCCAAGTGTTCCTGCATCATGGTGCATGCAGACGCCCTTAAGCTTCATATTTTTCCCATTCAGAAAAAATCCTTTTTCGGGATCAAATTTTAAAGTACGGAAGCCAACAACCGTGACGACGTTGTCAAGCAATTCCCGGCCCCTTACTTCTGTAACCAGCGAATAGAGTTCCGGTTTGTCAACATCCCACAATTTTGGGTTTTCAACATTGAACACCTGACTGACAACAGATTCTTCCTTTGATCCCATTGTAATTCTCTTTGCAGTCTTACCGACCGGCACATTACCATACATAAGTGTGCTGACTACCCTTACAATCACATTATGGCTTGTCTCATTTGTCAGGGCTATATCGGCTGTCAGTGTCGCCTTTTCAGGAGTTACATCAGTTGTTTTGCAGCTCACTCCCCATTGTTTAATAAAAACCCTTTCGGTTGTTATAAGCTTAACGTCGCGATAAATGCCCGATCCGGTATACCATCTTGAATCTCCGTACAATGAGTGGTCAACTTTAACTGCTAACAGGTTGGTCGCACCATATTTGACAAATGGCGTAAGGTCATATCTGAAGGAAATATATCCATTGGGCCTAAGGCCGAGCAGGTTACCATTAATCCATACTTCACTGTTA
Organism: Bacteroidales bacterium; assembly: GCA_012517605.1. Classification (GTDB taxonomy): domain Bacteria; phylum Bacteroidota; class Bacteroidia; order Bacteroidales; family VadinHA17; genus LD21. The sequence goes on along the minus strand of JAAYUS010000029.1, from coordinate 19,263 downwards.
TTGTAGACACCGTCAAAACAAATGAAGATCTTTCTTCCGGCCTCATTTTCAGGGATAACAAATGACTTGCGGTACCATCCTGTGCCGCCCGGCAGATATCCTGTGCAGCTGTAGTTCTCCTTGCTGAAAGGTCCTTCTATGCTCCAGTCATGAGGCAGACGGATAGTGCGCCATTGCGAATCGTCGAGATCAGTTTTCTGGCCGTCAGGGATATCTCCTTTAAAGAATTTCCAGCCATCGTTGAAGTCTTGCACCGAACGGCCCTCAGGCTGGCCCGAAACTGCCATAGCGGTCAATATCAGTATTATTGATGGCAACATGCGATGATAAAATCGGGTCGTTTTCATTGTTCAGGGAATTAAACTGCCGTAACCATATAACCAGCCAAAAAACAGATATTTAAAATTATTGAATTTAAACAAAATAATATCATCTTTATTCAGATTTAAATTGATCCATGACCCGCGACAGCCATTATGAACTTGTAAGCAGGCTTAAACCTGCCAGAATAATTATCCCTATACTTCTTGGCCTGGCTGTTGTTGGCTGGCTCATAGTAAAGGAAGTTGATGTTGAGGCGCTTGGACTTCTCGATATTACATGGAAGGCTGTCTTCTGGCTTTTTGTCGCCTGGCTTTGCATGATAGGCCGGGATGTTGGTTACATGATAAGGATCAGGGTCTTGTCAGATAATGATCTTAACTGGAGACAGGCCTTCAGGATAATAATGTTATGGGAATTCACTTCAGCAATCTCACCTTCCACCGTCGGAGGAACAGCTGTTGCCATTGTCTTCATTCATAAGGAAGGACTTTCTGTCGGAAGAAGCACCTCCATTGTTCTGGCCACATCATTCCTCGATGAACTGTATTTTGTCATTATGCTGCCGGTTATTCTGTTCATTGCCGGCGGTGAAGCTCTTTTTACAACCTCACTCCAGGGCACAGGTATTGCTCTCCTCGATAATCTTGTCTATGTGACCGCCATCGGGTACACAATCATCTTACTTTGGGTGCTTTTTGTAGGGTACGGACTATTTATAGATCCTGTAAAGATCAAGAAGACAATCATCTGGGTATTCGGGCTGTCTTTATTAAAACGATGGAAAGAGGCTGCTGTAAGGGCCGGGGATGATATTGTATCAAGCTCACATGAATTGAAGAATAAAGGCATTTCCTTCTGGGTCAAGGCCTTTACGGCAACATTCCTTTCCTGGACATCGCGTTACTGGGTGGTGAATGCCATACTGGTGGCATTCTTCTTCGTCAATGATCATTTTCTGATCTTTGCACGCCAGCTTGTGACATGGATAATGATGATAATCAGTCCTACTCCGGGAGGAAGCGGCTTTGCAGAACTCATTCTTGGACGTTATATTTCCGATACTATTCCGGCTGATCCCTCAGACATCGGAAGCCTGGCGCTTGCCATTGCAATAATCTGGAGGATTATCAGTTATTATCCATATCTGATAATAGGAGCCTCGTTAATACCAGGCTGGATCCAGAAGAAATTCTCAAAATCTGATATCACAAAGAAGAATCCGGTCCGGCCTGCATAAAACTGAAAGGCTTGCATACAGGACCGAATGAGTGAAAGGATACTTAGAGCACTGATGGAGCTGTTTGCCCTGATGGTAAAACAGGACGGCGGAATCATTGAAGAAGAACGTAACTATGTACTGAATTTCCTTGAGAAACAGTTAACAACGAATGTTCTTATAAGGTATCTTCTTTTATTTGAAGAACTTGCCGAATCACCCGATGAGGTCTACAATTACCCTGACAGCAGTTCGCCGTCAATCAAGAGGAACATGAAGATCCTCAGCATCTGTGAACAAATCAACCTTACCCTTAACAAGGAACAAAAAGTTGTTGTTCTTATCCGGCTTTATGAACTTATCAATGTAAGCCGGAGATTTACTCCCAGCAGGCTGAACATCATTTCAATCGTTACTGAAGTCTTCCGAATTCTGCCTGAAGAGGTTGATGTTATAGAAAAATTTGTCAGGTACAATGAAGCTGAGAAGCTTAAACATCCCGCAATTCTTTTTCTGCGGCCCGGTGAAGAAGAATATGATATTTGCCGCCAGGAGTCAGATATATATTCTGAAACCACAATCATTATCCTGAGAATAGCAAGCGTCGACCTGTATTTCATTAAATATTCATCCAACAAACAGTTTTATCTCAACGGGATACCTATCTTGCAGGGATACATCTATACATTTCCCAAAGGAAGCGCATTCCGGACCCAGTATGGTCATACCTTTTATTACAGCGATATAACTTCAAAATTCCTGTCGCCCGACCATACCTGCAAGCTGTCGTTCATTGTAAAGAATGTCTCGTACAGGCTGCCAAACAATCAAAAGGTGCTTGCAAACCTCAACTTCTCGGCAGTTCAGGGTAATCTTGTAGGAATTATCGGGGGAAGCGGATCGGGCAAGACAACCCTTCTCAACCTTATGAGCGGCATGCTTGAACCTGCTTCGGGAAGTATAAGCCTCAACGGACTTGATCCTTTCAGGGACAAGGTAAAGCTCGAAGGTGCAATAGGGTACGTACCTCAGGACGACCTTCTTATTGAGGACCTGACGGTTTTTGAGAACCTTTATTACGCTGCAGGCCAGTGCTTCGGGCATAAGAAAAAGGAAGACATAATCATTCTTGTCGAACAGATGCTGACCTCTCTCGGACTTTTTGAAAAGAAAGATCTTAAGGTCGGAAACATGTTCAACAAGACCATAAGCGGAGGCCAGAGGAAAAGGCTTAACATAGCCCTGGAACTTATCAGGGAACCTTCTGTGCTGTTCATTGATGAGCCTACAACAGGACTGTCTTCAAAAGATGCCGAAAACATCATGGACCTTCTGAGGGACCTCACGCTTAAAGGCAAGCTGGTATTTACTGTTATCCATCAGCCTTCCTCCGCGATTTACAAAATGTTCGATAATGTGCTTATCCTTGATCAGGGAGGATACATGGTATATTATGGTAATCCTGTGGATTCAGTAATATTCTTCAAAACCATTGATTCGCAGATCAATGCAAGTCTGGGAGAATGCCCCTCTTGCGGAAGCCTGAATCCGGAAATAATCTTCAAGATCCTCGAGGCTCAGGTCGTTGATGAGTTCGGACATTATACTGAAAAGAGAAAGGTCAAACCCAAGGAATGGTCGGAAAAGTTCAGGAGTCTGCAGCCTGACCAGGTTACTCCAGAGGTATCGGAACCACCAAGTATAAACCTTGACAGGCCCGGTCCGCTGAAACAGTTTGCCCTTTACATATCGAGGGATTTCAGAAGCAAGATATCCGACAGGCAATATGTCATCCTTACATTGCTTGTTGCACCTGTCCTGGCATTTATCCTTTCGTCAATAATCAGATATACACCGGACCCTGGTTCAAAGGAATATTTCTTTTCCCGCAATGAGAATATTCCGGTCTATATATTTATGAGCATTATTGTGGCGGCATTTCTGGGGCTTACCCAGAGTGCCGAGGAAATCTTTCGCGACAGGAAGATCCTCAAAAGGGAGCAATTCCTGAACTTAAACAGGCACAGCTACCTTCTTGCCAAAATCGCATTCCTGATAGTCATTTCTTCAATACAGTCACTTCTTTTTATTGCCGTCGCAAATCCGGTTCTCGGGATAAAGGGAATGTTCTTCAATTACTGGCTTGCCCTTATGGCAACATCTTTTTGTGCCAATATGCTTGGCCTTATAATTTCCGGATCATTAAGCTCGGTGATCTCGATTTATATTGTCATCCCGCTTCTGCTCATACCAATGATGATCCTCAGCGGAGCAATGTTCCCTTTCGATAAGCTTAACAGGCTTTTAACAAGGTCCGACAAAGTGCCGCTTATTGCCGAAATGATGCCAACACGCTGGACTTATGAGGCTCTGATGGTAAGCCAGTTCAGGGATAACCGGTATAATTCGGTACCATATAACAAGGAAGGAGATACTCATTATTCGCTTGAAAAGAAGATAAGTGCGGCTGATTTCAACAACGTTTACAGACTTCCTGAACTGTCGAAAGTATTGGTGCAAACCAGAGATATGCTGGAAAACAGTCATCATGATCCGGGGGTGATTGAGCATAATATGAGGCTCATAAGAAATGAACTTGGCAAAGCGGCTGGATTCACAGGTGCGCCATCTCTCAACCCCGAAATTAAGACCAATGCCGCGGCCCTGACTCCGCAGGTAATGGATTCTCTTCAATCCTATATTAATGAACTCACAGGGTTTTTCAGGAATATCACAGAAAGGGCAGAAATGATAAGGGATCAGTTCCTGCAACTCAATAATGTAAAGGTCAGGGAAATGGAAAAAGATTATTATAATTACAAGCTGGAGGAAATAGTTACAAAATATTATGAAACCGACAAGATATTAAGGTACAGGGATACGTTTATACAAAATACCGACCCTGTATATCTCGACCCTGAGATCAAGGGGCCGCTATGCTTCAGGTCGCATTTTTTTGCACCTTCCAAAAATATTTTTGGGATACGCATCGATACATTTAAATTTAACACGGGCCTTATTTTTGCCGGGACCCTGCTTTTGTACGTGATTTTATACACTGATCTGATAAGAAGGCTGATGAATTTCTCATGGAAAATCAGAAACCGCGAGTAACCGTCAGATCATGGTAGTGTTTTTTTAATACATTTGTAATTACCAATAGTTTATCCTTAATGAAAGGAAGAATATTCATAACAGTCCTCTGCGTAGTTCTCTTACTGCCGGAATGCAGAAACAGCTCAAAACAATCAGAGAATCTTATTCTGACTGATGCAGATTCGCTGGTATCGGTAAGCGCAGCAGGAAGTAGCGCTGATGAAGAGATTTTTAGAAATTTCTCATCACCGCTTGAAACAGCAAATCTTTTCCAGGTGATGGGTGTGCCATTTACCCAGGCTTATCTTGCCACATCCCTGAACGCCAGTGTTCTTTCAGGTTCATTCAATCAGGCATTGTCGCTCGGTATCCTGGGTGCCGATCTTGGATACCTGAATATTTATGGTAAAACATCGACATCTCTTGAACTGGTTTCTTCGATAAAAAAGCTTGCCGAGGGACTGAGAGTCGGGCAGTTTTTTGATTTTGAAACAATCAAACGACTTTCCCTTAATAATTCCAATCTCGATTCCCTTCTTTATCTCTCGATCGACTCCTATAACAAGATCGACAGATACCTCCGTGAAGACAACAGGGGATATCTTTCATCGCTTATGGTTGCCGGAGCCTGGATTGAAGCCCAATACTTTGCCACACAGGTCATCAAACAATATCCAAACAGCCTGTTAAGAGACCGGATCGGAGAACAGAAATTCTTCCTTGAAGGTCTTATAAAATCGGTTCAGCCATATTGCGAAATGAATGATCAGTTCCGTGAACTTTGCAGCTATCTTGGCGACATTTCAGAAAAATACAGGGATGTCAGAATATCTTATACCGAAGGAGGAACTCCGGTGAAAACAGTTAAAGACGGTGGTCTTGAAATAACACAGACGGAAACGAGCAGGGTTGAGATGACTGATGAACAACTCGCAGGAATTATTGACATTACAGGTATTGTAAGGAATAAACTGATTGCAAATAATTAGTATGAAAAAACTATTGCTGGGATTATTAATTCTCCTGCCAGCATTCACTGTTGCGGCAGGACAAGCAGTACCGGACCCGATGATGAGCAGATGCCTTTCGGGCACAGGGCCGGCTGCAAAATACCTGAAAGACTACAGGATTCAGCTTGGGCAGGGAACATCTCAGAATGATTTCAGGTACAAGGCAAAAATGTCGCTGTGGAAAAATACCAAGTACAGGTTCACGCTGTGCACTGCCGATAATTCAAAAGGGAAACTGATCCTTACCATATGGGATGAAACAAACAAGATTGTCCTTTCTTCAGTCGATAATGATACAGGAACCGTATACTCCTACATAGATTTTATCTGCAATAAAAGCGGAATTTACCAGGTCGGGTTTGATTTCACGGAAGGACAGTCGGGTTCGGGTGTAAGCATTGTCTCAATGATACAGTGATGTCATCCTGCCAGATTAACACCCTGGATGAAGATAACAAGTATAAGAAGCATTATAAAAAGTACCTCGGTCACTTTCTTCTTCCTGGAAAAAACAAAATAATGACACAGGAAATATGTAAGTGGTATTGAGGCAATCCAGAAGATCTCAAGGGAAACCGGTTTGAAAACGGCAAACATTCCGGCAGAAATAAAGAAAGTCCAGAAGAGCAGCATAAATGTTTTACGTGATTTGATCCTTTTCTCCTTCAGCGCCCCCAGGAGATGTGAAACGCTTATAAGGATAACTGCTCCTGCAATTAACAGGACGATAATATTCAGCAATGGCATGGAGGCAGCCGCCTCCCTTCCAAAAAGGTTATAGTTTACGGCCGACCTTAAATAATCCATGTCGTACCCGAGAATATAATAAAAGCCTGTAAAAATGAACAAGGGAGTCAAAAAACCTGCCAGTGATATAGCAATCTCCCTCATGCTGAAAGGCCTGAGGACGATAATTGCCACTATCAGAAGAATCCCGAACCATATCATTCCAGCATAGAAAAGACTTCCCGTGGCAATGAATATTCCGGCATCAAAGAAAGAATAGGCTGTCCCCTGAACTTTATAGGAATCCATTATCCTTCTGATTCCGAGGATAAGGAACGGTGCAGCCGGAAGTACCGGGTTCATAAGCTGATACTGAGGATTCATGCCTGTAATGACCACATATATAAGGGCAGGAAGAAAAGTCCTCTCACTGATAAAAAACACATTTGTATTGAAATTTACCATCAGAAAAGCCATAAGCAGCATTACAAGAAAAGCTGAAAATGTGCTTATGAATGGGCTGAATCCGGTTATTCCCAGCAGAACTTTAAAGAGCGGCATGGGCATATTGTCAAATCCTTCAGCTGAAGGCATCCGTGGATGGAGAAATGCTCCCATCCATGTAAAGACCATCAGAACAAAGATCAGGAATAACACATCCGGACCATTCTCCCTGAATTTCCTTAAGAGCATAAACTAAAGATCAAATCCTATGTCGTTCCGGTAATAGATATCCTTAAATTCTATCATCGCGGCATTTTTGTATGAAATTGCAAGGGCATCCTGCATAGTTTTACCGAGAGAGCTTACAGCCAGCACCCTTCCTCCTGATGTCACAACAGATCCGCCTGATATTTTCGTTCCGGAATGAAATACAACGCAACCGGATGTCTTGTCCAGGCCTGATATTTCATACCCTTTTTCATAGTGCCCGGGGTATCCGCCAGATACAAGCATTACCGCTGCCGCCGGACATTCGTCAGTTACAAGTTCCCTGCTGTCGAGATCACCTATGACAACACCTTCAAGAAGTTCAAAAAGATCTGATTTTATCCTGGGTATTATAGCCTCCGTTTCAGGATCTCCAAGCCGGGCGTTATATTCAATAACATAAGGATCCCCGTCAACATTCATAAGCCCGAAGAAAATGAATCCCTTATAGTCAATATTTTCATCCCTCAATCCTTTAAGTGTAGGATCGATTATCCTTGAAACAACCTTATTCATGAACCTTCCATCGGCAAAAGGTACCGGGGAAACCGCTCCCATTCCGCCTGTATTCAGCCCTGTATCACCATGCCCGATCCTTTTGTAATCCTTTGCCTCGGGAAGAAGTTTGTATGACCGCCCGTCAGTTATAATAAAGACTGACAATTCAATCCCTTTAAGATACTGCTCAATGATGACCTTGGCCCCTGCTGCCCCGAATTTCCCGTTAATTATCGATTTCACCTCGGCAAATGCTTCATTGATGTCGTTGAGAATCACTACTCCTTTTCCGGCTGCAAGTCCATCAGCTTTAATCACATAAGGAGGCTCCAGCGTCATAAGAAAAGGCATTGCATCCTGAAGGTTAGTCGTGTCAAAGCTCCTGTATGCCGCCGTGGGGATATTATGGCGTGTAAGAAACTCTTTTGCGAAATCCTTGCTTCCCTCGAGAAGTGCGGCTTTTTTTACAGGCCCGATAACCGGAACATCCCTGAGAACTTCATCCTGAAGAAAAAAATCATGAACTCCGCTGACAAGAGGAGCTTCCGGCCCGACAACCACCATGCCGATATTATTTGCAATAACGGCTTTTCTGAGGCCTTCAAAATCTTCAGGATCGATATTCAGATTAGTGCCGGCAGATGCAGTTCCTGCATTTCCAGGTGCCACGAATACCCTTTTGACCTTTGTGCTTCGGGCCAGCTTCCATGCAAGAGCATGTTCCCTGCCCCCCGAACCGAGAATAAGAATGTTCATTCAGCAATATATATAGGAATTCCAAAAGTAGCATTTCTTCAGAAAAAAACCTGTCTGATTTGCAATTCCTTTCACTGATTGTCGGTAAGCCGGCTGAACCTTGAGAAGGTTTGCATCACATTGTCAACATAGGTCCGGGATACGGGGATGTCGGTTGCCACCGGAGCATCCAGTTCAAGTTTCAGTCCATCCCTGTCTTTCCTTATTACCTTAACCTTCTCGAAATTCACCATGAACGACCTGTGGCACCTTATTATTTCGGTTCCTGCAAAATTCTCCTCCATCTTCTTAAGGGTGTCTCGAAGCAGATATTTTGATACTTTTCCCTTGTTAAGATAGCAGATGCTAACATAGTTTTCAGCCGATTCTATGTAAAACAGGTTCTCTTTTGTGACTGAAAACTTCAGAACTGATTTTTCGTCATAAAAAGGTATCATATCCCTCTGGCTTCCGGGAAGCGACTGAGAGTCAGACATCCTTTCAATCTGCTCCTTCTTATCGCGCCATGAGAAATAAAGCCACATAATCGAATAGGGCAGCAAAAGAACAAGGGCTGTATTTTGCGCCGATTGTTTCATAAGGACAGTGAACAACCTGCTGTCCTTAAGAACAAATATCTCGAAGAGAGTATAGAATAGGGCCATCATAAGTATTTCTGAGGCGATCCATGCAAAATACCGGTAATAATTAATGTCGTGCTTTTTCCCATAATGGAACATTATTATCCGGCTTATGACCACAACCAGCACTCCGGTAAGAATAACAAGACTTGAATACGTGAAAAACTCCCATCGGCTAAGATCAAACCATTTGTCGGCTCCGAACGGCGAATAAATATTTATGAAGACCAGCGCAAAAAGAGAAGTAAAAAGTATTAGCCTGATTATGTTTCCCTTTTCATTAAGATAGGATGGTATGGGTTTCTGAAAATCTGCCATTATTGTCACGATACAATCCACAAATTTAAACTTTTCCTTTTGACTGATCAGTTTCATTGTCACTGATCATTATTCCCACGTTCCATTTTCGTCCCTCATTCATGAATTACGTCACACATATTTGATTTTCGTCACCTGCGACAGGGAGGCAACACAAAAATTTTACCGCATGGTTTTTTGAGTTTTCCTTTGCTGCATCATGAGTTACACTGAAGACTATCAAAAACTGAAGTCGGTTTTCGATCCCGTCATTAAGGAGATCCGAATTCCCGGATCATCAATAAGGATCATCAATGAGAATTTCACGTCAGAAATTGATCCGGGGAATTTCCTGAAGAAGGACGATTCTGCCATTGCAGAGAATATTGCATTTTCTTATCCTGTCTTTGTTCCGGAGGATGAAAAAAGCAAGAAAGTAATACTGCTTTTTCATGGGCTGAATGAAAGGAACTGGCAGAAATATCTTGTCTGGGCATACCGCCTTTCATCTTTTACCGGAAGCTATGTGATCCTTTTCCCGATATCCTTTCATATAAACAGATCGCCTTTGTCGTGGACGAATCCAAGGCTCATGCAGGACATAGTCAAAGAACGAAACCGGAGTTTCGCCGGTGTCAGCATGTCGACATTTGCCAACATCGCACTCAGCAACAGGCTCACTGAAGAACCGATGAGGTTCTTCAACTCAGGGTATCAGACTGCTTTTGACATTGTCAAGCTGATGAACCAGATAAAAAATGGGCAGCACGAACTTATTCCTGAAGGCAGCCGTGTAAATATCTTTGCATATTCTATCGGGGCCTTCCTTTCCGAGATACTGATGCTCGGAAATCCTGATCAGTTGTTTTCTTCGAGCAGGCTTTTCATGTTTTGCGGAGGATCGGTCTTCAGCAATATGTACGGGACTTCAAAGTATATTATGGACAGTGAGGCCTATAAGAGGATCCATAGTTACTACATGGATGATTTTGAAGAAGACATAAGAAACAGAAATCCTTTTTCTGATTTTCTGAGATCGACACAAATAGGGATGGCCTTCAGGGCTATGATCGACCTTGCACGTTTCCGTCAGTTCAGGGAAAGCATGTTTTCGAAACTCCGTGAACAGATCCGCTCGATAGCTCTGAAAAACGACAGGGTAATACCTGCAGGTGGGATTGTAAGCACTCTCGCCCCCGCCGGAACGGGACGATCAGAACCAGTTGAAATATGGGATTTCCCATATAATTATTCGCATGAGAATCCTTTTCCCGTGGTTGAGGGTCGGGAACATCATCTTGTCGACAGCTGCTTTGAAAAAATGATCACAAGGGCAGGATTATTCCTTGCCTGAAACAGGAAGCTTCAGAAAGGCGTATCCCATGCCGCCGGCTTCACGGATAAAATCATCAAGAAAGGTCAGAACTGATGAGCCCCTCCTGTCATGAAGGACTATTACCGATCCGTTTCTTACCTTACTCCTGAGGATTGTTAATATTTTCACACTTGTCATCCTGTTATCATAATCATGGGGCATAAGATCCCAGAAGACAACAGTATAGGTTTTTGCCAGGATCCTGAACTGTGAAAGGGTGATCCTGCCATATGGCGGCCTGAAGATAATACCGGATGTAAAGCCCGAAGCCAGGGATACATCATCAAGATAATCCTTTGCCGCTGTCTTCCATCCGTCATAATGGTCATAGCCATGATTGCCGACAAGGTGGCCCGACGACCTTATCAATTCAATAAGTTCCGGATGTTTTTCAGCCATCTTTCCGCTGCAGAAAAAAACGGCTTTAATATTATGTGCTTCCAGGATCTTAAGGATATAAGGAGTTGATTCCGGATCAGGTCCGTCATCAAAAGTAAGATACAGCTCCTTCTGCCTGGTCCTTACCCGGAACACTGCTCCCGGATAAAACATCCTGATTGCGGTTGATGGCCTGTAAAGCCGCATTTATTTCATTTATCAGAATAAAGCAGACTGTAATATTTATTCACATCAGCCGAGACACTTTTCACAAGGTCATCCATATTCAGGGCAATCGCCATATTGTTTATGTCAAGAAGCGACTGCATATTTATTCCTGTCGGATAATCCATTCCGAATTGCCTTCCCGAGCCCATTCCAACTGCAAAATCGAGATATTGGCGGGCATATTTTATCACATCGCTGATTAATTTGTTTCCCTCCTCAGTCTTTCCCGCCCTCAGAAGCACTTCGGCAGATCCCAGGGTGAAGAAATCGTAGGGAAGCTTTTCAGGAGGCACTATCTCAAGACTCCTGTGGGCGGCCTCAACAGCCTTGACCGTATCGCCTGCTGCCAGAAGGGCTTTACCAAGATTACCAAACAACCTTCTGTAATTGCTAAACATTCTCTTGTTGTTCTCATCGAGGTAAACTGAGGGGTCTCCGGCATTTCCCCATTTGTATTTGTTCATCATATTGTCGTACATGACCTGCGGGTCGATCATGCCATATTCTCCGTCTTCAGCTTTGTCGGTCCTTACCGGAACAACCCTGTACGCAATGCCTTCCTGGATAAAGAATTTCTCAAGACCTTTGTACTGGCTTGACGGAACCGTGGTTGAATAATAAATCGGTCGCTCCCATTTGTTCGTAGAGATCAGGTCCATAATGGCAAGATCACCCTTGAAGGCATCTCCCTCTGTATATTCCCAGATCATGGGATTTACAATACGGTTTCGGTAATATTCCTTGACTGTCCCATTGGCAAGCACTTTTGCCGAATCAACCTCAATTGAGAATTTATTTGTTGGAAGATAATTCAGATAATCACCTCTCCCGCTTATGTCAATTTTATATTTCCTGTCATCCTGCCCTGCAAACTGGACTATCTGTGCAAGGTCGACGGGTTTGTCAATGCGGTTGTTTACCGGAAGCTGATCCCTGACTCCTTCCACGTATTTTTCAGAAGGCAGTGTGAGAGGCAGGGGATCCGATTTGAATGCCTTCTGGCGCATCATGTCAATATACCAGCCCGCCTGAATGTAGCTGAGGTTGGCAACCCTTACATCGGATCTTACCTGTTCAACGTCCTGTACATACCATACAGGAAATGAATCATTATCGCCGTATGTGAACAGTATGCTGTTCGGGGCGCACGACAGAAGATAATTTGCTCCTATATCCCTTGCAGTATATCTGCCTGACCTGTCGTGGTCATCCCAGTTCTGGGTGGCCATTAAAACCGGAACGGCAAGCAACAATATAACAAATGCAAATGCTGCGGCGGCTTTTTCGTTTATGAATTTCCTGAAATTCTCATAAACCACCATAAATCCCACACCAATCCATATTGCAAACGCATAAAAGGATCCGGCATAGGCATAATCCCTCTCCCTGGGCTGGTTGGGATACTGGTTAAGATAAAAGATTATGGCGATCCCTGTCATAAAGAAAAATGTAAAGACAAGCCAGAAGCCGTTTCTGTCCTTTTTGTAATGCCAGTATGCCCCGGCAAGACCAAGCAGGAGAGGAAGAAAGAAATATGTATTTCTTCCTGGGTTGTCCTTAAGATCATCAGGAAGGTTTTCAAGTTTTCCAAGTCGGGCCTCATCGATAAAATTTATGCCGCTTATCCAGTTGCCGTGGATCGGGTTGCCGTTACCCTGAACATCATTCTGCCTCCCGGCAAAATTCCACATGAAATACCTGAGATACATGAAACCCACCTGGTACCTGAAAAAATACCTGAGGTTTTCAGCGAATGTCGGGCAGACAATCACTTCCTTGTCCGATCCTGATGTAACAGTATATTTCTTTCCCCTGACGCGGGCCCAGAATTTATATGCCTGTTCATGATCGGGATCAGAACTGTACATTCGGGGGAATATCGTCATGAATTCCTTACGGTACTCATAGGAAGGCCTGTAATAAGGCTCATATTTGCCATTAAGCTTGTTGTATCCGGCAATTTTGCGCCTGACATCAACAACCGGTGCGCTGTAATACTGTCCGTAAAGCTTGGGTGCGCTTCCGTATTGCTCCATGTTTATATAATATGAAAGGGAGAAGATGTCGGAAGGATTGTTCTGGTTCATCGGCGGCCGTGCCGAAGACCTTATCATGATCATGGCATACGATGAATAACCGATCATCATCACAGTGATTATGGTCAGGGCGTAATTTAAAAGTACCCTTTTTTTCTGAAGAGAGTATCTGATACCAAACACAAGCAAAGCTGCAAGGGCTGAGATAAAGAAAATAAGACCCGTATTGTAGGGCAATCCCAGACCATTTACAAAAAGGAGTTCAAACCAGCCGGCAACTTTGGGAACCCCCGGAATAAGCAGAAAGACAACAAAGCCCAGCAGAATGACCGATATCGCGAGTGTTTTTAAAACACCCCTTTTCGTTACCTCATATTTCCTGAAATAATAAACAAAGACAATGACAGGCAGAACAAGCAGGTTAAGCCTGTGAATCCCCAGGCCGAGGCCCATTATGTAAGCTATCAGTATTATCCACCTTCCGGAATAAGGTTCATCGGCTTCTTCTTCCCACTTGAGCATTCCCCAGAGAACGACTCCCGTGACAAGAGAAGAAAGAGCATACAATTCTCCTTCAACTGCCGAAAACCAGAATGTATCGGAAAATGTGTAAGCCAGTGCCCCTATTATTCCACTGCCCAGTATGGCTGGGATCTGATGCGATGCAACCTCTTCTTTTCCTGCATAGAATTTCCTGACGAGGTGCGTGATCGTCCAGAACAGGAACATTATGGCAAAACCGCTTGACAAAGCCGAAAACGCATTCATCATAAGCGCCACCTTCGATGTATCGCCGCCTGCAAACATTGTGGCAATCCTGCCTATCATCAGGAAAAGAGGCGCCCCCGGAGGATGACCCACCTGAAGCCTGAAAGACGACAGAATGAATTCTCCGCAATCCCAGAAACTAACCGTCGGTTCAAGTGTAAGAAGATATACACCTGAAGAAACAGCAAAAATGATCCATCCGGTTATTGTGTTCAGTCGGCGGAAGTTGCCCCAGATCGAATTCATGTTTTTTGGATTTTATTTAAACGGAACAAAGAACGGAAAAAAATATTATTTGAGAACATTACGGCGCTTATTTAACTTGATTTTAACCAGAAATATATTTTCTTATTTTTGTGCTTAAGAACAGAAATGATGAGGCGCTCCGTAACCGTATCCTTTTTCCTGATCACTGCGGGTCTTTCACTGGCAGGCCAGGAACAATGTCTGCCGCACACTGAAGGAGATATTTATCTTAAGCTTAACAACATCAATTTTGTCAGGAATAATGAATATTCAAATCCCATTATTGAGGGATATACTCTTATCGGATATTTTCTTCAACCCGAAATAATCTATAAGGCTGATGAAAAAGTTGCGGTTTCGCTCGGAGCAAATCTGCTCAGCTACTCGGGTACGGACAGGTTTTCAAAAATAAAACCCGTATTTTCTACCAGCTTCAGCTTTTCCGACAGCACTTTTTTCAGGATAGGGACACTTACCGGTTCTGATGAGCACCGGCTTCAGGATCCTCATTTTAACAGGGAGCGTCTTTATACGAACTACGCCGGGGATGGATTGCAGTTCCGTACGACTGGCAAAAGGCATTTCAGCGATACATGGCTTAGCTGGGAGAATTTTATCTTCAGGGGTGATAATAAAAGGGAGATCCTTACCGCCGGCGAATCTTTCAGGTATGCCCTGCCTTCAATAGCCCGGATCATTAACATAGAGGTGCCATTTCAGGTTCTGATAAAGCATTACGGCGGACAGATCAGTGACTATGACGAACAGGTTGAGACTTACCTGAACATGGCGATCGGGATAAGGGCAGGAATCGATGCAGGAAAATCGGGCGATGGCAAGGCTGGAATCGAATGTATGTACTTTTCAGGAAATTCACTTACTAAAAATTCACCCTGGGAAATTAATCAAGGCTATGCAGGCTGGTATAAACTGTTTGGAGCTTGTAAAAATGCCTCAATTGAAGCCGGATACTGGCATTCCGACAACTATTACGCTCCTGAAGGGAATTTTATCTTCAGCTCGGTGTCGGACCATATAGAGAACCTTGTAATTTCAGAGAGAAGCCTGATAACCGGGTCATTCAATCTGACCCTTCCATGGAAGGATTTTTTGGAATTCACCTTTGCATTCGACGGTTTTTATGATACTGATCTGCGCAGGTTCGACAATGCAATGACATTGCATCTCAGATTCGGAAAGCTGTTCAGGATAGCATCTCTGAGGGCAGGATAATTCTATAAATAATATCTCCAGGGTTTGTTTTTCCAGTATTCACCCGCATAGCTGATCCCTATCCTGGTTCCGGTCAGGTAAACCGGTTTAATGCCGGAGTCTTCCATCCAGATCCTCCCGGAGGTGGAAAGATCTTCGCCATAGAATGACCTGTCGATCCCAAGAAGCCTTGTTACGCGCCCAGGACCGGAACATGCGTCGAGCCCCCGTATTAAAACAGCCTGGGGATCATTTTCTTTTCCTGTGACAATATTCAGCATCCAGTGCATTCCATAAACGAAATAAACGTAAAGCCTGCCTCCTTCATGGTACATCACCTCTGTCCGTTTTGTCCTTCCCTTTGACGCATGGCAGGCCAGGTCTTCCGAACCCCTGTAAGCCTCAGTCTCAGTTATGACAAACCGCCTCACCTGATTGTCATTGCCCCTGATAACAAGCAATTTCGACAACAGATCCGGAGCCACCTCAAGAACGTCGCGGGTAAAATATTGCTTGTCAAGTCTGTCAGGCATGGTTCAGTATTTGATCCTGTCTTCGAAATTCTCCCACATCCTGAATACCTCTCCTGCCTCAGGATCCTTAACCCTGAAAAAAGTCACTTTCCTTTCAGCCGGATCGAGAGCTATCTCATTGTATATGAAATCATCGCTGAAACCTGCAGAAGCAGCATCATGCCTTGAAGCCGAATAGACAACTTTCTTAATTCCTGCCCAGTATATGGCTCCCAGGCACATGGGACAGGGTTCGCATGAGGTATAAAGAACGCACCTGCTGAGGTCGTGGCTCTTCACTATGCCGGCTGCTTTCCGTATTGCAAGTATTTCGGCATGTGCCGTGGGGTCGGAATCAAGGACCACCCTGTTGCTCGAAGATGCAATTATATCACCATTAAGGGTTATCACGGCACCGAATGGCCCGGCACCTGTTCTGATTCCGTCGCCGGCAATTTTTATTGCCATCCTTAAAAGCTCCTTGTCGTTCATCATATCCAGGTTAACTTATTCCTGATCCAAATTTAGAAAAGAGACCAAAAATAACTAAGGTTTCTGATCCGGAACAGAAATTCTGGCCAATATTCTTTTTTTTATGGAAATATATTGTATTTTTGCAGTCCCAAAATAATGGGTTTTGACATTAAGTTCAAGTGTTTCAATCATAAAATTAAGTAAAAGTGAACACCTTAAGTTACAAGACAATATCAGCTAACAAGGAGACTGTGAACAAGGAGTGGGTTTTAGTTGATGCAGAAGGAGCCCCTCTCGGACGTCTCGCAACATTGGTAGCTGCGACTCTCAGGGGAAAGCACAAGACAAATTTCACTCCTCATGTAGATTGTGGCGATAATGTTGTGGTCATCAATGCTGAGAAAGTTTCCCTGTCAGGAACCAAATGGTCCGACAAAGTATATGTAAGGCATACAGGTTATCCCGGAGGCCAGAGATTCACAACCGCAGAACAGATGCTCAAAAAAAATCCCATAAGCCTCGTTGAGGAAGCTGTAAAGGGAATGCTGCCAAAGAACCGCCTCGGAAGAGCTATTTACAAGAACATGCATGTTTATGCCGGCGCATCGCATCCTCATGAGGCCCAGAAACCGAAAAAAATAGAATTATAATACACTAAGGAGCAAATATGGAGTCAGTTAATGCTATAGGAAGAAGAAAAGCAGCCGTTGCCAGAGTAATGTTAAGAGATGGCAAGGGAAAAATAACTGTAAACGACAGGGATTTTAAAGAGTATTTTGGCGCTGAGACATTGCAGTATGTTGTGACCCAGCCGCTTGTTGCACTTAATGCAACCGACAGGTACGACATCACAGTCAACCTTGACGGAGGAGGCGTAAAAGGCCAGGCAGAAGCCCTCAGACTTGGCATTACCAGGGCCCTCGTTAAAGTTGATCCCGAGAACAAATCAACGCTTAAAGCAAGCGGATTCGTAACACGTGATCCACGCGAAGTTGAAAGAAAAAAGCCGGGAAGACCAAAAGCCCGTAAGAGATTCCAGTTCAGCAAACGTTAGGAATAAACACGATCAGTCATCATAAACAGATGCAGGTTTAGTATCTAAATCGCAGAGACTTCCGTCAGTTGACGGAACTACTTTGTGATTGATTGAACAGAATGTAAACTTTAAAAAAATCTAAAATGCCAAGAACAACATTCCAGGAATTACTTGATGCAGGTGTTCATTTCGGACATCTCAAAAGAAAATGGAACCCGGCGATGGCTCCTTACATCTTTATGGAGCGCAACGGGATCCACATCATCGATCTTGAAAAAACAATTGTAAAACTCGACGAGGCAGCTTCAGCCATGAAGCATATTGCACGTTCCGGGAAAAAGATCCTTTTCGTTGCAACAAAAAAGCAGGCAAAGGAGATCGTAGCCGAGAAAGTAAAACAGGTAAATATGCCTTATGTTACTGAACGGTGGCCCGGCGGTATGCTTACAAACTTCCCGACTATCCGCAAGGCTGTAAAAAAGATGGGATCAATTGATAAGATGGCAACCGACGGAACTTTCGCCAACCTGTCAAAACGCGAAAAACTCCAGGTTACCCGCCAGAGGGCAAAGCTTGAAAAAACACTCGGTAGCATCGTCGACCTTACCCGCCTGCCATCTGCTCTTTTCATAGTAGATGTCTGCAAGGAACGCATCGCGGTAAGAGAGGCTAAAAGACTTGGCATCCCGGTATTTGCAATGGTTGATACAAACTCCGATCCTTCAGATATAGAATTCCCGATCCCGGCAAATGATGATGCATCAAAATCTATCTCTCTCATTGTGGGCTTACTCTGCCAGGCTATTGAAGAAGGTCTTAACGAAAGAAAACTTGAAAAGGACAAGGAACCGGTACAGAAAGACAAGAAGTTCATAAGAAAAGAGCTTGAAACAAGTGATCTGCCCGACTCAGTCATCCAGGCAATAGTTGAAGAGGAAGAAGAGGTAGAAGCTGAAGATGAAAACCTTGCTGAAGAAGGAGAAGAGGAAGAAGAAATCATCGCCGGGCTTGACGAAACCGATGAAGAATAGAATTTAAATTGTTTAATAAGATATAAAATGGCCAATATAAGCGCAGCAGATGTTGCTAAACTAAGAAAAATCACCCTCGCCGGAATGATGGACTGTAAAAAGGCCCTCGAAGAATCAAACGGCGATTTCGATAAAGCTATTGAAATAATCAGGAAAAAAGGTCAGGCTGTTGCAAGCAAAAGAGCTGACAGGGAAGCCACTGAAGGCGTGGTGCTTTCAAAAGTGACACCCGACGGCAAATTCGGTGCAATGACAGTCCTCAACAGCGAGACCGATTTCGTTGCAAAGAATGCTGAATTCATCTCCCTTGCAACAAAGATCCTTGACCTTGCACTTGCAAAAAAACCTGCCAGTCTCGACGAACTAAAGGCTCTCCCTCTCGAAAACTCAACTGTCGGAGAGAAAATTATTGAATTCGTCGGTATTATCGGTGAAAAACTCAACCTTTCATATTATGAAAAAGTAGAGGCACCCTATGTTCAGGCCTACATTCACCCTGGTAATAAGCTTGCAACAATAGTAGGTTTTTCAAAAGCCGGAGCCGATGTTCAGGTTTACAAGGATGTCGCCATGCAGGTGGCTGCCATGAACCCTGTTGCTGTTGATAAGGAAGATGTTCCTGAAAGCGTTATAGCCCAGGAGATCGAGATCGGAAAGGAACAGGCCCGCCGCGATGGCAAACCTGAGGAGATGCTCGAAAAAATAGCCCAGGG